>JAEUKV010000268.1 GCA_016794165.1 Rhodospirillaceae bacterium | reverse complement strand
CCGGATCCGCCGACTTCGGCCCGCATTGGGTCGCCGAGGCGCGTGAATGGTTGCAGCGCCCGCTCGATGTCGCCGGCCGACATGCCGATCCCGGTATCCGATACGCGAAAGACCAGTCTGTCGTCCCGGTTCTCCGTAGTGATTTCGATGCGGCCGCCCTTTGGCGTGTATTTGGCTGAGTTGCTGGCAAGATTGATCAATGCCTGGCGCAACAGCCGCCGGTCGGCAAGGCAGGTGCCGGTGGCGCTATCGTGCACTGCCAACTCGTGCCCATATTCCCGTGCCAGGGATTCCAGGATGGCGCGGCAGTCCCTGATCACGTCGGCGGGCGCGAGGGGCTCGATTTTCGCCTCGAGATGGCCAGATTCCACCGCCGACAGGTCGATGATGCCGCCCAGGAGCTCCAGCAGGTGCCGGCCGCTGTCATGGATATTGAGGACGTATTCCGCATACTTCTCGTTGCCGATGGGGCCGAATATCTCGCCGCGGATCGCATCGGAAAAGCCGATGATGGCGTTGAGCGGCGTGCGCAGTTCATGGCTCATGGTGGCAAGGAATTCCGACTTCGCCCGGTTGGCAGCCTCGGCATGGCGCAGCGCTTGAACCAGGCGCATCTCGGCCTTCTTGCTGGCCGTAACGTCAATGACATAGCCGCCGGTCGCGATCACCCTGCCGGTGGCGTCCAGCACCGGGAACTTGATCTCGCGCTCCCATTCGTATGCGGCGCTATCGAGGTGGTGCCGCTCGCTGCGGACGACCTCCCCGGCCAGGGCGCGGGCGTCCTCCCCGGCCAGCATGGCAGCTTGCTCAGGCTGGAAATAGTCTGCGGCAGTCTTGCCGATATACGGCTGGTCGCCGATGTTGAAGGCCATGCGCGCCTCGGCGTTGAGGTCGATATACCGATTGTTGGTATCCTTCACATACATCGCGATCGGCGAATTCTCCATGAAGGCGCGCAGTAGGTCGCGGCTGCGGCTGGATTCCGCTTCGAGCCGCCGCCGGCGCTCGGCATGGAGCGCGGCGAACAGGAACAGGCTGCCGCCGAGCAAGGCGACCACGGCGACAATGGCGCGCTGCTCCGCCGTCTTGCTCCAGCCACCATCAATCGGCGACGGCTGCCCGGCCATCTGCCAGTCGCCGTCGGGGAACTTGATGTCGACGACGACGGGGTTGTCGGCGAAAGCACCGGCATCACCGAACAGAATATCCGGTGCCAGGGTGGCATTCCGACTGCCGCGAATGGCAATGGTGTGCTGTCGTGCTGCCTCGACGATGCCGGCTTGCGCCAGCACGCCATCAAGGTTGAGCGGGATACTCAACGCACCCCAGTAGGTGCGCAGCTCGCTGCCGCCGCTGCGCATCATGATCGGGCTGCGGGTGACGATCGCCCATCCTCCCTGCACCAGATTGACTGGGCCGGAGATATCCGGCTGGCCGCTGGCTTGCATGCGCGCGAACGCCGGCCATTGATCGGGTCGTTCGCGCAGATCCACCCCGATGCTGGCGCGATTGGGCTCCTTGGGACAGTTATAGGTGATCACGGAGCCGACCACGAGCGCCACGTTGCGAATCTTCTGCTCGTTGCGCATCAGCACGTCGCAGGCGCGGAGGAACTCGTCTTCCTCGATACCGCCCCTGGCAGCGATCACGGCCGCGAAGCCACGCCCCAGGTGCTCGCTGGCGCTGATCTCGGCACTGAGCCGGCCGGACAGAAAATTCAACTCAGCCTTCAGGGCCTCGCGCTTCTGCTCCGACAAGGAGCGGCGCAGCATCAACTCGCCAGCCAGCAGGATGGAGCCAACAATGGCTACCGTGATCGCGCCGATCAAGCAACGTCTCAGGTTGAAGGATGAGGTCACGCAGGCACATCCGATGGGAAATGGCGGGATACATTGGGTCAGGCAGTGCGAATGATGTCAATTGCCGACAATACCGCCCCCGTTCGCCGGTCGGGAGGCTGGTTACCCCAACTCCACCAACTCGAAACTGTGGCTGATCGCGGCGGTTTTGGCGAGCATGATCGATGCCGAACAGTATTTCTCGGCGGACAGGTCGATCGCCCGCTGCACGGCGTCGGCCTTCAGGCCCTTGCCGGTGACGACGAAATGCATGTTGATTCTGGTGAAGACCTTGGGCGGCGTCTCGGCGCGCTCTGCCTCAACCCGGCAGACACAGCCGCGGACGTCGTGCCGGCCCTTGCGCAGGATCTCCACCACATCGATCGAGGTGCAGCCCCCGGTGCCAAGCAGAACATATTCCATCGGCGAGGGGGCAATCGTGGCCGTGCCCGGTGTCAAGGGCGCGTTCATCAGGACGCCGTGACCGCTGCCGCTCTCGGCGGCAAAGACACCGCCCTCGATCCAGGTGATGCTCGCCTTCATCGTTATTCTCCGCCGTGATCGCTATTGCAGGACGATGCGCGGTGCCGCGCGCTGGGTTGATTGTGCCAGCTTGTTCCAGATCTTCGCGGCGATCTCGCCATAGGCCAGCGCGTGCGCTGAGGTGGGGTCGCTGGCGACGATCGGCCGACCCTCGTCCGACGTCTCGCGGATCTGCATGTCGAGGGGGATATCGCCGAGAAACTCGACGCCCGACTTCTCCGCTTCGCGTTTGGCGCCGCCATGGGCGAAGATTTCCGTGCGATGGCCGCAGTTCGGGCAGCTGAAATAGCTCATGTTCTCGATAATTCCCAGTACCGGCACATCGACCTTCCTGAACATGTTGAGGCCTTTCTTGGCGTCAAGCAAGGCGATGTCCTGAGGTGTCGAGACGATCACAGCGCCGGAGAGTGGCACCGACTGGGCCATGGTCAGCTGCGCGTCGCCGGTTCCGGGCGGGAGGTCGCAGACCAGAATGTCGAGTTCGCCCCAGTTCACCTCGCGCAGCAGCTGCGTGATGGCGCTCATCACCATGGGCCCCCGCCAGATCATCGGCGTGTCTTCCTCGACGATGAAGCCCATCGACATGACCTTGACGCCAAAATTCACCTTTGGCTCCAGGGTCTTGCCGTCACGGCTCTCGGGCCGGCCGGAAAGGCCCATCAAACGCGGCTGCGAAGGGCCGTAGATGTCGGCGTCGAGGAGCCCGACCTTGAGCCCCAGGGTGGTGAAAGCGAGGGCAAGGTTGGTGGCGGTGGTCGATTTGCCGACCCCGCCCTTGCCGCTGGCGATGGCGATGATGTGCTTGACGCCCGGCACCAGTGCCTTGGCGCCGCTTGGGCGTCCGGTGGCTGCGCCAGAAGGTGCCGCGCGCCCGGCCTGGGCGGGCTGCCGCGGCGGCTGCGCCGCGCCCGCCCCCTTATGGGCGGTCAGGACGGCGGTGACCGATAGAACGCCGGGAAGCTTCATCACGGCGGCTTCCGCTGCCTTGCGCAGCGGCTCCAGTTGCGCACCCAGCGCCGGGTCCACTTCGATGGAAAAGCCGACATGGCCCTCGCGCAGCACCAGACCCTGCACCATGCCGCGGCCGACGATATCGCCGCCATCGGGGGCGCTAATTGTCGTCAGGGCCGCGCGAATTTCGGCTTCCGTGGTCTTGGCCATCCTTGAAATCCCTCTGCTGCGGCCCGATATAAGCCCCCCATCGCGAGAATTTGCCGGACGGGCCGTTAACGGCTCCCCGGCATTGATTGCGATGCTGCGGCGGCTGTCATATAAGGCTTTGGCGCTGTCAATGAAAGGGTGCTGGCGGGAAACCGCTGGCTGACTTACCTGGCTGGCAGCAGCCGCAACTGTGAGCAGTATCGAGGATCCTAATGGCGTGGAACAATCAGGGCGGTCCCTGGGGCAACGGACAAAGTCCCTGGGGCGGACGCGGCAGCGGAGGTGGCAACCAGCCGCCTGATTTCGAGGAAATGATCAAGCGCGGTCAGGACCGGATGAAATCGCTCCTGCCGGGCGGTTTCGGCTCCGGCCGCGCCATCCTGTTGATCGTTGCTGCGGCGGTCGCCCTCTGGCTGATGACCGGTTTCTATGTGGTCAACCCCGGTCAGGTCGGCGTCAACATGCTGTTCGGGCGTTTCGTGAGCCAGTCCGCCCCAGGCCTCAGCTGGAACTGGCCGGTTCCCATCGGCGACCGCTTCACGCCGGATGTCGCCACGCGCTACCGGGTCGAGGTCGGCTTCCGCCAGGAAACGGCCAGCAGCGCCAGCCGCGAGGTGCCGGAAGAAAGCCTGATGCTCACCGGCAACGAAAACATCATCGATGTCCGTGCCGCGGTCTTCTGGCGCATCAAGGACGTCGAACAGTTCCTGTTCGGTCTCGCCGATCAGGAGGCCAGCGTCAAGAACGCGGTCGAAGCCGCCCTGCGCGAGATCATCGGCCGCTCCAGCTTTGAATATGCCATCACCGAGGGGCGCGGCCAGATTGAGGCGCAGGCGCAGGAACTGGCGCAGCAAATGCTGGATACGTATCGCATGCCGAATGCCACCAGTGGCGCCATCAGCATCGAACAGCTGTCGCTGCAGCAGGTCGACGCGCCGAGCGAGGTCATCGATGCCTTCCGTGATGTGCAAAAGGCGCGTGCCGACCGTGAAGCGGCGATCAACGACGCCCAGGCATATTTCAACCAGGTAACCGAGGAAGCCATCGGCCAGGCATCGCAGATCGTGCGGCAGGCCGAGGCCTACAAGGCTGAGAAAGTCGCCATCGCCCAGGGTGACGCGCAACGCTTTCTTTCGGTCTACGAGCAGTACCGTCAATCGCCGGATATTACGAAGCGACGGCTCTATCTCGAAACCATGGGTGGCATTCTTGGCGGCATGAACAAGGTGCTGATCGACGAGAACGGAACGGGCGGCAGTGGTGCCGTGCCCTACCTGCCGCTGGACCAATTGCTCAAGTCGCGACCGCCGGTGATCGAGGATCCCAATCTGCCCAGTGACAATACGACTTCGGGAGCCTCACAATGAGCCAGGGTAAGGGAATCCTTCTCGCCATCGTCTTGGGCCTGATCGCGATCGTTGGCTACAACTCGGTGTTCGTGGTGCAACAGGCCCAGAGCGCCATCGTCCTGCGCTTCGGTGATCCTCGGGCCGTGATCGAGACGCCCGGCCTCAAGCTCAAGATGCCGGTTGCCGACAACATCGTCTATCTCGACCGCCGTGTTCTCAATTTCGAGGCGCCGGCGCAGGAACTGCCGACACGCGATCAGAAACGCGTATTGATCTCCGCCTATGTCCGCTATCAGATCGTCGACAGCCTGAAATTCTACCAGGTCGGCCGTACCCAGGCGAACGCGGAAAGCCAGATCCGCAGTGTGCTGAGTTCGACGCTCCGCAGTGTGGTCGGCAATGTCAATCTCGCCGATACGCTGACGCCGCGGCGTGCCGAGTTGATGCGTCAAATCCGCTCGCAGCTGACCCAGCAGGCGGCGGCGCCCTATGGCATTGCCATCGTGGATGTGCGCTTCAAGCGTGTCGATTTGCCGCCGCAGAACAGCGAAGCGGTCTTCAACAGCATGCGCAAGCAGCGCGCCCAGGAAGCGGCCGGTATCCGCGCCGAAGGTTCGCGCGAGGCACGCCAGAAACGGGCGGAGGCCGACAAGGAACGCGTGGTTGCTTTGGCCGATGCGCGCCGTCAGGCGGAGATCCTGCGCGGCGAAGGCGAAGGCGAAGCGATCGGTATCTACAACGCCGCGTTTGGCAAGGATCCAGAGTTTTTCGACTTCTACCGATCCTTGCAGGCCATGCAGGAAGGGCTGAGCGGTGGCACGACCACCTTCGTCGGGCCGCCCAGCGGCGATTTCTTCCGGTTTTTCGGGAGTGACAGCGCGCCCGGTTCGGCGCAATAGGGACGCTACCGGCCACGTGCGCCTCGCCTAAGCCAATGGTCACAATAGCCGATCGGGTCTTGCCCGGTCGGTTATTGCGTTATACTGGGATTTGATGACTGACCGGCCGGCGATCCATGGCGCTGCAACTGCCGTAACGGAATGGCGCGTCAGCCGTATTTGGGATCTCCCACTCTGTCGATGACTGTGACGAGGAACGCTATGCAAATCAGACCAAACCGGGCGCGAGCTGAAGCCGTCGCGGATCGCCGCGATCTCAGGTCCCATGGGCTGCTTGTGCTGTGTCTGCTCATGGCCCTCATCCTTGGCATCAATGTCGCCTTGGCTCGATCAGCGCCGGACAGCTTTGCCGACCTTGCCGAGAAGACCTTGCCGGCCGTGGTCAACATATCGACGACCCAGACCGTCTCTGCCGATAGCCAGATCCAGGACCTCGACGAGATGTTCCGCGAGTTTCTCGATCGCCAGGATGGCGAGCGTCCGCGGCAACGCAAGGCAACGTCGCTTGGTTCCGGTTTCGTGGTCGATCCCACCGGCTACATCGTCACCAACAACCACGTTATCGAAGGCGCCGAAGAGATCACCGTCATCACCCATGACAATCAGGAACTCAAGGCAACGCTGGTCGGCCGCGATGAAAAGACCGACCTCGCCCTGCTCAAGGTCGAAAGCAGCAAGCCGTTGCCGTCGGTAAGCTGGGGCGATTCCGATGCCCTGCGCATCGGCGATTGGGTGCTTGCCATCGGCAACCCCTTCGGACTTGGTGGCACGGTGACCGCCGGCATCGTCTCGGCGCGCCAGCGCGATATCAACGCCGGCCCCTATGACGACTTCATCCAGACCGACGCGTCGATCAACCGTGGCAACTCGGGCGGTCCGATGTTCAACATGGAAGGTGAGGTGGTCGGTATCAATTCGGCCATCTATTCGCCTTCTGGCGGTTCGGTCGGCATCGGCTTTTCGATCCCCGCCAATCTCGCCAAGGGCGTCATCGCCCAGATCAAGGAATTCGGCCATCCGCGCCGTGGATGGCTGGGCGTACGCATCCAGACCGTGAGCCCCGAGCTTGCTGAAGGGCTGCGCCTGCCGGAGGCCAAGGGTGCACTCGTCTCCAGCGTCTCTAGCGGCGGCCCGGCCGACAAGGCCGGCATCCGACAGGGCGACGTGATCCTCGAATTCGACGGCCGCGAAGTGCCTGACATGCGAGCATTGCCGCGACTGGTGGCCGATACCCAATTCGGCAAGAAGGTACCGGTCTCGATCTGGCGCCAGGGTGCCAAGACCACGGTGACGGTGGAACTCGGCGAACTCGACGAGAAGGCCGAGGCGGCGGCGCAGGTGACCCAGCCGGAAGACGGCGACGATGCCAGCAAGGGCAAGAGCGATTCGATTGCCCTGCTCGGGCTGGATGTTGGTGCGATCACCGATGAGTTGCGGCGGCAGTTCGATCTTCCGCCCGATGCCGAAGGGGTGGTCATCCTGAATGTCGATGCCAATGGCCCGGCAGCCGAAAAGGACCTGCGGCCTGGCGACATCATTGCCGAGGTGGATCAGAAAGCCGTGTCGAGTCCGGCCGATGTTCGCGATCGGGTAAAATCCGCCCAGGACAATGGTTATCGGCTGGTGACGCTGCTGATCAATCGCCAGGGCGACTTCCAGTGGGTCGCGGTCAAGCTCGGCAAGGGGTGAGGGCGCAGCCCGCTAAGAGACCATCTCGCTGCCGCGATAGCCCATGAAATAGAGCAACCCGGTAAGGTCGGCGTGGTCGAGACGGCAGGGGATGGCTGCCCTGACCTTCTCCTTGCCGCGATAGGCACAGCCCAGTCCAGCGGCGGCGAGCATCGGAATGTCGTTGGCGCCATCACCGATGGCAGCCGTGGCATCAAGATCCAGGCCAAGCTTTCGAGCGAGATGCTTGAGACGTCCCAGCTTGCCATGCTCTCCCTCCGGGTCCACGATCGGCGGCACCAGCTTGCCCGTTGTCCGCCCGTCGACCATTTCGAAGTCGTTGGCAATGTCTGCGAAAAAGCCGATCTGGTCGCGTACCCGCCTGGTGAAGTAGCGGAAGCCACCTGAGACCAGCGCGGTATAGACACCGTCTGCGCGCAGGGTGCGGATGAGGGTCGTGGCGCCCGGCGAGAGCCGGACCTTGGCATAGGCGGCGGCGAATTCTGCCTCGCCTAGTCCCTTCAGCAGTTCGGCCCGCTTGATGAGGCTGTCGGTGAACCCGATCTCGCCGCGCACCGATTGCTGGGTGAGGGCGTCGATCGCCGCCTTGTCCTTGGCAAAGACCGACAGATCGTCGAGCGTTTCGCCGGTTACGATGGTGGCGTCCATGTCGCAGACCAGCAGCCGCTTCTTGCGCCCCTGGGTCGGCTGCGCATAACAATCGATCGGGCGGTCGCGCAGCAGGGCGCGCGTGATGTCCCGGGCGGCTGCCGGCGCGACGCCGTCGAAGCCGAGGTCGCAGGCAAGGCCCGGGGCCAGCCAGTCCGGCTCGCCGATGCTGGCGCCGGCGCTGGCGAGTGCGGCGCGGATGCTGATAACAAGCCCCGGCGCAATCGGTGCGTGACTGGGTGCGGTGACGAGGGTAAGCACGAGGTTCATGACGGTGCGGCGTATAGAGGAAAGGTCGGGGCACGACAAGAGGTGCCGGGGCGGTCCGGCCGATGGAACGGGGGCCGCGGCCGGCGGCCGGGTTGTGATCCTGGCCGGACCGACGGCCAGCGGGAAGTCGGCCCTGGCGATTGATCTGGCCGAGCAACTGGACGGGGAGATCGTTAACGCGGATTCGATGCAGGTCTATCGCGACCTGCCGATCCTGACGGCGCAGCCAAGTGCTGCCGACCGCGCCCGGGTCCCCCACCACCTCTATGGCTTCCTCGATCTTGACGATGTGTGCGATGCCCAGCGCTGGGCCGGCCTCGCCGCGGCTGAACTGAATGCCATCCTGGCGCGCGGTCGTTGCCCGATCGTGGTGGGCGGCACCGGGCTCTATCTGCGCGCCCTCACAGAGGGGTTCAGCCCCCTGCCGGAAATCCCGCCGGAAGTCCGGCAGGCTGCCCGCGAGCGTGTCGCCAGTGAGGGCCCGGCCGCCGTCCACGCTGCCCTGTCGGCGCTGGATCCGGCTCTGGCGGCGCGCCTCAAGCCCAACGACCGCCAGCGTATCGCGCGTGGGTGGGAAGTGGTGCAGGCGACGGGCCGGCCGCTCTCCTGGTGGCAGGCGCAGGCGCCGGTTCCGCCCACGGCGCACCGCTTTCATATCATTGTCCTGGCCCCGGACCGCGCCGCCCTCTATGCCGCCGCCGATGCCCGCTTCGCCGCCATGGTGGCTCGGGGCGCCCTGGACGAGGTGCGCGCCGCGGCCGCGATGCGGCCGGCTGGCGGGGTTGTGGCGGGTGGCCGGAAGGCCCTTGGATATGCCGAGTTGGCGGCCTGGGCCAGTGGTCGGATCGATCCCGAGACGGCAATTCTGGCCGCCCAGCAGGCCACCCGGCGCTACGCCAAACGGCAGTCGACCTGGTTTCGACATCAAGTGGCGGGAGCGAATTTTATATCGTCTGATCTGCCAGCTATGAAATTTTCGCAAAGTTATACGGCAGAATTGCGCCACAAAATTCGCGATTTCCTGTTGACCCTCTGAGACCCAGACACTAAGGTCCGGCTCGCCGCAGCGCACCCAGGGGTGCTGCGAATGGTATTATTGTGTCAAAACAGGCACTTAACGGAGGGCGCCGCGAGAGGCGCGGGGATCGGATCATGGCTACGGAACCCATCAGCGGTGCGGAAATCATCGTCAAGGCACTGATTGACCAGGGCGTAGAGGTCATTTTCGGCTATCCGGGTGGCGCCGTTTTGCCGCTCTACGACGCGCTCTTCAAGCAGAACAAGATGCGACACATTCTTGTGCGGCACGAACAGGCGGCGGTGCACGCGGCCGAGGGTTATGCCCGTTCGACCGGCAAGGTGGGCGTGGTCCTGGTGACCTCCGGACCCGGCGCCACCAACGCGGTGACCGGGTTGACCGATGCGCTCATGGATTCCATTCCGATCGTCTGCCTGACCGGCCAGGTGCCGACGCATCTCATCGGCAACGACGCCTTCCAGGAGGCCGACACGACTGGCATCACCCGGCCCTGCACCAAGCACAATTACCTGGTGAAGTCGGTCGAGGATCTGTCGCGCAAGGTCCATGAGGCGTTCTACGTCGCCCGCTCCGGCCGTCCCGGCCCGGTCCTGCTCGACCTGCCCAAGGATGTGCAGCAGGCGAAGTATGAGTATGTCAACCATGCCGGCCAGCGGCACCGAACCTATAATCCGGCCCAGAAACCGGATCGCAGCCAGGTGGAGAGGGCGGTCGAGTTGATGGCCTCGGCCAAGCGGCCTCTGTTCTATATCGGTGGCGGCTGCATTAATTCCGGACCGCTCGCCTGCAAGATGCTGGCGGATTTCATCCGCCTCACCGGCTTCCCCTGCACCCAAACGCTAATGGGCCTGGGCGCCTTCCCGGCCTCCGATCCGCTGTCGCTCGGCATGGTCGGCATGCATGGGATGTTCGAATCCAATCACGCGATGCACGATTGCGACGTCATGATCAACATCGGCGCGCGCTTCGATGACCGCGTCACCGGCCGCCTGAATGCCTTCTCGCCGGGTTCGAAGAAGATCCATGTCGATATCGACCCCAGCTCGATCAACAAGAGTGTCCGCGTCGACATTCCGGTGATCGGCGATGTCGGCCATGTGGTCGAGGAAATGATGCGCATCTGGAAGGCGCGCCAGGTGAAGGTGGATCACAAGGCACTGGCGGCCTGGTGGGACCAGATCAACCAGTGGCGCGGTCGCGATTGCCTCAAATACAAGACCTCGGACACGATCATCAAACCGCAATTCGCCCTGGAGCGGCTGCATGCCGCGATCAAGGACAAGGACTTCTACATCACCACCGAAGTGGGCCAGCACCAGATGTGGGCGGCCCAGTTCCTGAAGTTCGAGAAGCCCAACCGCTGGATGACCTCCGGCGGTCTCGGCACCATGGGCTACGGCCTGCCGGCCGCCTACGGCGTCCAGGTGGCGCATCCCAATTCGCTGGTCATCGACGTGGCCGGCGAAGCCTCGATCCTGATGAACATCCAGGAAATGGCGACGCTGGTGCAGTACCGGCTGCCGGTGAAAATCTTCATCATGAACAACAAATGGATGGGGATGGTGCGCCAGTGGCAGGAATTGCTCCATGGCGGTCGCTATTCCGAATCCTACAGCGATGCCCTGCCTGACTTCGTGAAACTGGCCGAGGCCTTTGGCGCAGCCGGCTTGCGCGCCGAGAAGCCGGGCGATCTCGACGGCGTCATCAAGCAGATGATCGACATCAAGGGGCCGGTCATGGTCGATGTCTGCGTCGACGAGAAGGAAAACTGCTTCCCGATGATTCCGTCGGGTGCACCGCACAACGAGATGCTCCTCGGCCCCGATGACCAGAGCGCCAAGCCGGTCTCGGAAGAGGGCATGGTGCTGGTTTGAGATGAGCGGTATCAAGCGGCGCCAGTTGGGAGTTGTTTCCGGTGTATCGGCATTGCCGTCCGGCGCCGCGAACGGAAACCCAAATTCGGGTGGGGAGTCAGCAAGCGTGAAAGAGATGACGATCGAACGCCATACCATGTCCGTGCTGGTCGATAACGAGGCCGGCGTCCTTGCGCGCGTGATCGGGCTGTTCTCGGGCCGCGGCTATAATATCGAGAGCCTGACCGTGGCCGAGGTCGATGCCGCCAAGCACCTTTCGCGCATCACCGTGGTCACCTCCGGCACGCCGATGATCATCGACCAGATCAAGAATCAGCTGCAGCGGCTGGTCCCGGTGCACAGCGTCACGGATCTCACTGTCGAAGGTCCGTCGCTGGAGCGCGAGATGGCGCTGGTAAAGGTTGTCGGCAGCGGTGAGAAACGCGTCGAGAGTCTGCGGATCGCCGACATTTTCCGCGCCCGTGTGGTGGATTCGACCATCGAGAGTTTTGTCTTCGAGATGACGGGTTCCACCGAAAAGCTCAACGCCTTCATCAACCTCATGCAGCCGCTCGGCCTCGCCGATGTATCTCGTACCGGCATCGTCGCCATGAAGCGCGGTACCGACAGGAATTGATCCGACCGCCCTCGCGTCCATCGGGCGCGGATCCGGGGTGTCTTAGTGAAAGGGAAAGACCATGCGTGTTTACTACGATCGTGACGCAGATGTGAATCTGATCAAGGGCAAGAAGATTGTCGTGGTCGGGTTCGGCAGCCAGGGGCATGCCCATGCCCTCAACCTCAAGGATAGCGGCGTCAAGGACGTGCGCGTGGCGCTGCGCAAGGGCTCGGCATCCGAAGCCAAGGCGAC
>JAEUKV010000228.1 GCA_016794165.1 Rhodospirillaceae bacterium | reverse complement strand
TTCTCTTGTCCTCGCCAGCAACATCGCCTGGCGCTATTGGCTGCTGCCGGTCCTGCTCGGCCAACCCTTCTTGCGCCTCTATCTTCTCGCCGAACATTGGGGCTGCCCGCTCTCGCCGGCCGATGCGCCGATCGACATGCTTGCGCGATCGCGCACCACTTATACCAGCGGATTCGTGCGCTTCCTTGCCTGGAACATGCCCTATCATGCCGAGCATCATGCCTATCCGGCACTGCCCTTCCATGCACTGCCGCGGGCCAATCAGCGGCTCGCCGGCGCGCTCGGCACCACGGCGCCGGGTTACCTGCCACTCACGCGCTGGATCTTCGCGCAGCTCAAACCGGGACTTGTCTCATGAACGATATTGGATCATCAAAACTCGATTTCATGCCGCTGGCGCGTGACAATGCCCATGTCCGCATGACTCCCTGCCCCAATTTCTGGGCGCTGATGCCGCATCAGATTCACCAGCACACGGATTCCGCCTGTTCCCTGGCGAGTTCCGTGATGGTGCTCAACGCCGCGCGCGGATTGGAGGGGATGAACCGCGTCGGCGATCTCGTCAGTGAAAAGCGCCTGATCGAAAAATTCGCCCATACCGACTGGCCGGCCGGGATTGCGCCCGACGGCGGCGGCCGCAAGCTGCTGCGCCTCGTCGAACATCTCCGGGAAGCACTGGAATTCTACCATCTGCGCGACTGGGTGGTGGAGGGCTTTCCCATCGCCTCGCCCGACACGACGGCAGGCGAAACCCTGCGCCGCCATCTCGCTGCCCTCGATACCCGTCCGGGCCATTTCATCATCGCCAATTTCCACCTCGATCTCTTTTATGGCGATGGCAGCGACATCGGCCATTTCTCGCCGCTCGCCGCCTATGACGCCGCGCAGGATCGTGTCCTGGTGCTGGATTGCTACAAGGCCGACTACGAGCCCGCCTGGGCACCCACCGACCGTCTGCTCCAGGCGATGGCGAAACCCTGCGACGACGGCAAGCTGCGGGGCTATCTGGTGGTGCGGCGCGGCTGAAAAGGAAAACCCTCGCCCCTGGATCCGGGGAGAGGGTTCCTGTTGCCATGATGTCGTGGCTCAGTTGATTGCGTTCTCTTCCTTGTAATCCGCGATCGACTCTTCCAGTTCCTCGAACTCGTCGCAGTCGCCGCAGGCGGCTTGGAGCTTGGCGAGCTGGGCCTCGGCATTGGCAAGGTCCTTCTGCTCGAGATAGAGCTGACCGAGATATTCGTTGGCGCCGAGATGGTCCGGCTCGAGGGCCAGCGCCTTCAGATAGTATTCCATGCCGAGCTTCCAGTTGCCGAGCTTGCGGTTGGCAAAGCCCAGCTGGTTGAGCGCATCGGCGTAGTCGCCCTTCTTCTTGAGCGACGCCTCGAGCAGCGGAATGGCCTTGGCGTACTGTTCCTTCTTGATCAGCGCGACCGCAGATTTGTACTCATCGACCTGGGTTTCTGTCGGGGTCGAATCGGAGCCCATGGCGAGGGCCGCTGGTGCCATCCCGGCGGCTCCCAGGGCGAGGCCGAGGCTGGCGATGGCGGCGGCGAGCAGCGGGCGGTGGCTTTTCATCTTCATCTCTCCTGGTGTGGTTGAGGACGCGATGCCCTCTACGTCGCCCCGAGCCACTCGATGTATCTCGGGGACGGCGCGTGGTCATGGATATAACGGCAGCGTCCTGCCGCCGCTGTGAAGCCCTTCACTGCAGCGCCAGCCATCACGGCCGGCGCCGTTCCGACCAATTGTCGGCCCATGGCAAGTATTTGGAATCGACCGGCAAAAGTCCAACCACGAATGTGTCAGGGGGCGACCATCCATTGCCCGGTTGGCCCGGCGCCACATGGATAGCCGCCGGGAAAGCCCTTGCGGAATATTGTTTGTGTACGAATAATACCGGCACTGGCAGCCATCCGATCTTGCGTGCCCGCTGCGATCAGGGCCGCATCTCACTATAGGGAAGCTACTCCATGAATGGTCCGGCGGGCGGTCTCGATCTGGCGCATGGCCTGGCCTTCGGCGATCTCTACAGCCCGGAGGGCCTCGCCCGGCTGGACGGATTGTTTCTCGACGATCTCGGCCGGCACGATCTCGCCTTGCAGGGTCGTCTGCTGGCGGCGCGGGCCGATCCGGCGGGGCTGGAGGCCAAGGCGGAATCCCAGCTGATCCTCGATCTCGGCGGTCCGCTCGAGGACTTCCTGGGCGAACTCTTTGGTATCGCCGCCGAGCTCAAGGCCCTGCAGCGGCGCCACAGCGATCTCGCCCCCCTCTACACCTGCAAGCGGCTGTTCGTGCAGCGCCGCGCCCTCAAGGCCCATGGGCCGGACAAGGTGGCGGCATTCGACGCCGATGCCATCCGCGCGCAGCTCACGACTCTGTTCGGCGGTGATTTCGACGAACTGACCTTCGCGACCGAAGTTGACTCCTGGCTGCAGGACGAGGCCACCCACGCACCCGCCCTCGACCTCGCCACGCAATACGCGGCCTGGGCGGCGCAGAGCGAGGCCGGCAAGCGCCGCCACCGCGACGGCATTCTGTTCAAGGCGCCGCGCAAGATCGATCCCCAGCACCTGGTGCATCCGGTGACCGAGACGCGAAACGGCGTCACCAGTTTCAAGCTCGGCGCCGATCAGTTGCGTCCCCGCGAAGGCTTTGCGCTGACCGATCCCGGCACCGATCTCAAGGGTGCCCTCGACCAGGCCAATTACTGCATCTGGTGCCACAACCAGGGCAAGGATTCCTGCGCCAAGGGCCTGAAGGAGAAGGATGGCGGTTTCAAGAAAAGTGTCTTTGGCGTGACGCTGGCCGGCTGTCCGCTCGATGAGAAGATCTCGGAGATGCACACGGCCAAGGCGAACGGCCAGCCGCTGGCGGCCCTTGCCATCATCGCCATCGACAACCCCATGGCCGCCGCCACCGGGCATCGCATCTGTAACGATTGCATGAAGGCCTGCATCTATCAGAAGCAGGAGCCGGTCGACATTCCCCAGGCCGAAACCCGCACGTTGAAGGACATCCTGGACCTGCCCTGGGGCTTCGAGATCTATGCGCTGCTCACGCGGTGGAACCCGCTCAATCTGCGGCGGCCGGTGGCGAAGCCCGCCTCGGGCAAGAAGGTGCTGGTGGTCGGCCTCGGTCCCGCCGGCTACACGCTCTCACACTATCTCCTCAATGACGGGCACACCGTGGTGGCGGTGGACGGTCTGAAGATCGAGCCCCTGGCAGCCGAGCTTTCCGGTGTGACGCCCGAGGGCATGCGGGTGCCCTTCAAGCCGATCCGTGCCATGGCGGAACTGACCGAGGATCTCGGCGCCCGCACCATGGCCGGTTTCGGCGGCGTCGCCGAATACGGCATCACCGTGCGCTGGGACAAGAATTTTCTCAAGGTGATCCGCCTGCTGCTGGAGCGGCGGCGGACCTTCGCCATGTTCGGTGGCGTGCGCTTCGGCGGCACCATCACCCTTGAGCAGGCCTGGGCCATGGGCTTCGATCACGTGGCGCTGGCCATGGGGGCCGGCAAGCCCACGCTGCTCGACATGCCGGGCGGTCTCGCCAAGGGCGTGCGCATGGCCTCGGATTTCCTCATGGCGCTGCAGCTGACCGGCGCCGCGCGGACCGATTCCATCGCCAACCTGCAGCTGCGCCTGCCCGCCGTGGTGATCGGCGGCGGCCTTACCGCGATCGATACCGCGACCGAGGCCATGGCCTATTACCCGGTGCAGGTGGAAAAATTCCTCGCCCGCTTCGAGATCCTCGCGGCCGCCCAGGGCGAAGCGACCCTGCGCGCGCAATGGTCGGCGGCTGAACTGGTTGTCGTCGACGAGTTCCTCGCCCATGCCCGGGCGCTCCGCGCCGAACGCGCCCGCGCCGATGCGGCCGGCGAGGCCCCGCGCATCTCGAGCCTGCTGCAGGAATGGGGCGGGGTGACACTGGCCTATCGTCGGCGCCTGATCGACTCGCCATCCTATACCCTCAATCACGAGGAGGTGGAGAAGGCGCTGGAGGAGAATATCCGCTTTGCCGAAAACCTGACGCCGACGCGGATCGATGTCGACGCGCTGGGTTTTGCCGAGCGCATCCATTTCCGCCACGCCGATGGCAGCGATCATGCGTTGCCCGCGCGCGCCGTGCTGGTGGCGGCGGGCACGCGGCCCAATACGGTGCTGGCGCGCGAGGACAGCGATCACTTCGCCCTCGACGGTCAGTACTTCCGCGCCATTGATGCCGGCGGCGCGGTGGTGGCGCCGGAGCGGAGCGCCAAGCCCCATGAGGTTCGCGTCATCACCGAGGCTCATGCGGATGGCCGCGCCGTCAGTTTCTTCGGCGATCTCCACCCCAGTTTTGCCGGCAATGTGGTGAAGGCCATGGGCAGCGCCAAGCAGGGCTGGCCGGTGGTGGCGATGGCTCTTGCGCATCGCCCGGATGCGACCGCGACCGACACGACCGACTTTCTCCGGGATCTCAACCGCCGCCTGCGCGCCAGGGTGCGCGTGGTCAACCGGCTGACCCCCAACATCGTCGAGGTGGTGGTGGAAGCGCCGCAGGCAGCGGGGAATTTCGAGCCCGGGGAGTTCTACCGGCTGCAGAATTTCGAAACCCTGGCACCGCGCACCGCGGATACGCTGCTGGCGATGGAAGGGCTTGCCCTGACCGGCGCCTGGACCGATCCCGCGAACGGTCTGGTCGGCCTCATCGTGCTGGAGATGGGCGGGTCTTCCGATCTCTGCGCCCGCCTCAAGCCCGGCGAGTCAGTGATCCTGATGGGCCCCACGGGTGCCCCCACGGAAATCCCGCCGGGCGAAACCGTGCTGCTGGCTGGCGGCGGCCTCGGCAACGCGGTGCTGTTCTCGATCGGCCGCGCGCTCCGCGCCGCCGGGTCGCGGGTGCTCTATTTCGCCGGCTACAAGAAACTGGTCGACCGCTACAAGGTCGAGGAGATCGAGGCTGCGGCCGATGTGGTGGTGTGGACCTCCGACGAGGCGCCGGGCTTCGTGCCGGGTCGCGCCCAAGACCGCTCCCATGTCGGCAACATCATCCAGAGCATGGTCGACTATGCCGAGGGCAAGCTGGGCGAGACGCCGATCAAGCTCGCGGATGTGGACCGCATCATCGCCATCGGCTCGGACGGCATGATGGCCGCCGTGCAGCGGGCGCGGCACGAGGTGCTGAAGCCTCACCTCAAGCCGGCACATTGCGCGGTGGGCTCGATCAACTCGCCGATGCAATGCATGATGAAGGAAATCTGCGCCCAGTGCCTGCAGCCGCACCGTGATCCGGTGACGGGCAGGGAGAGCGTGGTCTTCTCCTGCTTCAACCAGGACCAGGATCTCGACCGGGTGGATTTTCCGGCCCTGCGCCAGCGCCTTGGCCAGAACGCGGTGCAGGAAAAGCTCACCAAGGGCTGGATCGCCCACTGCCTCGCCGCGCTGGATCGCGACAAGGCGGCGCAGTAGCGCCCTCGCCCCCGTGTCGGTCTGTCACAGGGTTCCACAGGCCAAGCCGATTGCCGAAACCCTCGGAGAGGCCTAGCCTTTTGCTTCGCGGCAATGCTTGGGGCGATGTCCGAAAATCGTGCTTCGCGGCGCCGCCGTCAGCGAGAGACTCACCGGGAGGCAGTGATGGTTCGATGGCCGATCATGCTTCTAGCGTTCTTCGCATTCGGCATCGCGGCATTCCTGGGCGATGCTCGCGCCCTCGACCCTTCGCTCCGGGAAGCGAACATGACCCGGGCGGATTATGACCGCATCATCCGTGTCGCGACTGACGGCGGCGCTTCGGACGAAGCGCCGCTGCCCGTTCACAATCTTGATGATACCGCGAAGAACGACCTCAGACAGGCAGGCAGCGTGAGAGCGGTCAAGGGCGCCCAGTGGCTTCGTCAATCGCCAGAGAAGCGCCAGGCCCTCCTGCGTGATGCGCGCGCAGCCATGCCTGATGCCGACTTCCTGCTGCTGGTGCCCAAGGGCGAAGTCTGGGCCATTCCGCGCGGGCGCATTGACGATCTGCGCGACCTGCAGAAAGCGTTCCGCCCCTGGACCGGGGAGGAGTATGAAGCCCTGCCTGAGCATCTGCATCTGCAGCCCAAACTCAAGCACCAGGGCGGCAAGGGGAACAAGGGCAAGACTGTTCGATAACCCCACCCCCGATATTCCGGGCAGGCGGCGTTTCGACCGCGGCGCCGTCGACCGGCATCCAGGCCGTACGCGCTCGGCAAGGGTGGGCGAGAAGGGATCAGGACGGGGGTGCGCCTCTGCGAGAGGCTGGCGCCGCCCCCCAGGTCTTCGTCAGTCAGTACATCCGTGATCTGCCGAAGGAGATGGGTGGCGGGCCGCAGCGCGGAAGGCCGCAAGGGCCTCTGCGCCGCTGTATCTCATCAGAAATGGGTGTGCTCGGTTCCGTTTTCAAGGGCGAATTTGACTTCGGCATAGCCTCGTTCTAGATAACACAAGCATTTTCAATTAGTTAATGGCGGTCCTGGCGGTTTTGCCCGGTGGCCGTGCAGCGCGGATGCCAAGGCCTGGGTCCGGGCATGATGCCGGCTCACCTCCGTGTGAGAAAAGTTCAGTTTGCGACATGGTCGCTGGTCGTTAATCGACTATCTGCGGTCGCCGGGATTGCAGCCGCCGACATGGCAAGGTCCTACCAATGGGCCGGAACGGAGACGGTTCGTGGCAGGTGAAGCGAAATTGGGTTGCCTCGTCATCGCCTGCGGCGCGCTCGCCAGGGAGATCCTGGCCGTGCGCGCCGCCAATGGCTGGGACGATTCTCGATTGGCGGTGACCTGCCTGCCGGCGATCTGGCATAACCGCCCGGAGAAAATCCCGGGCGGCGTGCGTGCCAAGATCCGCTGGGGCCGGAACAAGGGCTTCGAGCGCATCTTCGTGCTCTATGGCGATTGCGGCTCCGGCGGGTTGCTGGACGAGGTTTTGGAGGAAGAAGGGGTCGAGCGGATCGACGGGCCGCATTGCTACGATTTTTACGCCGGCCACGACGCCTTCGAGAAACTGATGGAAGAGGAACTGGGCAGCTTCTTCCTGACCGACTACATCGCCCGGCATTTCGAGCGGCTGATCTGGCAGGGGATGGGCCTGGATCGCCATCCGGAACTGCGCGATGCCTATTTCGGCCATTACCGCCGCGTCGTTTTTCTGGCACAGATCGACGATCCGGCGCTGACCGAGAAGGCGAAGGCGGCGGCCGAAAGACTGGGTCTCGCCTTCGAGCGGCGCCTGACGGGTTACGGTGAATTGGCGACCTTCATGGCGAAGGCCGCGGCAAACGGTTGAAGAACAGGAATTTGAAGATGGCGCAGCTGACAATCGTCTACTGGCGCGACATACCGGCCCAGGTGATCGTCAAGAAGGGCCGCGAGAGCGCCAAGAAGCAATTGGACGAGCGCTTCGAGAAGGCGATCGACCGCGCCGCCATGCGCGCCAAGCTGCGCGACACCGATTCCTACCTCGCCGAATGGCGCCGCGCGGCGCCGGTCGAGGTCTCGGACGATCTGGAAGCCGAAGCGGTCAAGGCGCAAGCCGATCTCGAAGCGGCCTTTCCGGAGGAAAAGCTGAAGCAACTGGTCGAACAGGGCGGTCTTGCGACCGCCGCCAACGAAGGCTGATCTCCCATGTACGCCGTGCGCCTCTGGTCGGTGCGCCACGCAAAGGGCCTCAACCGATTCTACAAGGGCTTCGAGAAGATCCTGGTGGCGCTCCATCCGCTCTGGAACCGGATCGGCTACGACAAGGTCGAGAAGCCCTTCCAGGTTTTCGAGCAGGCCACCAAGGGTTTCCTGTTCGACTGCCAGATGTGCGGGCAATGCGCGCTCTCCTCGACCGGCATGTCCTGCCCGATGAACTGCCCCAAGACCCTGCGCAATGGTCCGTGCGGCGGCGTGCGCCCCAACGGCAACTGCGAAGTGAAGCCCGAGATGAAATGCGTCTGGGTTCAGGGCTGGGCCGGGGCCGAAAGAATGGGCGATCTGGCCCCCATCAAGGATGTGCAGATCCAGGTCGACAACCGCCTCAAGGGCCGCTCGTCCTGGCTCCGCGTTGTGCGCATGACCAGGAAGGTGGGCGAGTTCGCGCCCAAGCCGCCGAAAGCGCCGCCCGCCAGGAAGCCCGTCGTCGCAGACGCGCCGAAGCCCGCTACGCCGGGCGAGGGAAAAGCCGCATGAGCGACCTGCATTTCGATCCGGCGGCGCCGCTCCCCACTCTCCCCGGTCATTCCTCGGGCGGGCGCCTGGAGCGCATCCTGCGCGCGGGCAAGTTCGCGGTCACGGCCGAGCTCAACCCGCCCGATTCCGCCGACCCGCGCGACGTCTACGATCGCGCCCTGGTGCTGTCGGAAGTCTGTGATGCGATTAATGCCACTGATGCCTCGGGCGCCAATTGCCACATGTCGTCGGTCGGCATCTGCTCGCTGCTGACGCGTGCCGGCTATTCGGTGATCATGCAGATCTCGTGTCGCGACCGGAACCGCATCGCCATCCAGGGCGACGTGCTGGGGGCGGCCGCCATGGGGGTGCAGAACATCCTCTGTCTTACCGGCGACGGGGTGCAGGCGGGCGACCAGCCGGAAGCCAAGCCGGTCTTCGATTTCGATTCTACCTCGCTCCTCAACTGCATCCGCGGCATGCGCGACGACGGCAGGTTCCTGTCGGGCCGCAAGATCACGGTGCCGCCGCGCGTCTTCCTGGGCGGTGCCGCCAATCCCTTCGTGCCGCCGCATGAGCACCGCGCCGTCCATATCGGCAAGAAGATCGCCGCCGGCGCGCAGTTCATCCAGACCCAGTATTGCTACGATGTTCCCATGCTGCGGAAGTTCATGGACAAGGTGCGCGAGCAGGGTCTGCATGAGAAAGCCTTCTTCCTCATCGGCGTGGGGCCGCTGCCCTCCTCCAAGACCGCACGCTGGATGCGCAGCAATGTGCCTGGCGTGCACATTCCCGACGCTGTGATCGAGCGCATGGAAAAATCCCAGAACGAGAAGGCCGAGGGCAAGCAGCTCGCCATCGACCTCATTCAGGAGATCAAGGAAATCGATGGCGTGCACGGCCTCCATGTCATGGCCTATCGCCAGGAAGAATTCGTCAACGACATCATCCACGCTTCCGGCGTGATGAAGAATCGCCAGCCGAAACGCCCAGCGCGCCCGCCGGAATCCCCGGCGGCGCCGATTACCGTTTCGGCATAGCCAATCATTCGTGCCCAGAAAGGACCATCCGTTATGACCGATACCGTCATCAGCTCAGCCACCAAGGAAGTCGTGATCGGCTTCGAACGACCCTTCTGTGTCATCGGCGAGCGCATCAATCCCACCGGTCGCAAGCTGCTGGCCGCCGAAATGGCGGTGGGCGATTACAGCCGCGTCCGCTCCGACGCGCTGGCCCAGGTCGAGGCGGGGGCGCACATGCTGGACGTCAATGCCGGCATCCCCATGGCGGACGAGCCCCGGATTCTGGCCGAGGCCATCCAGCTGGTGCAGTCGCTCACCGACACGCCGCTCTCGATCGACAGTTCGATCGTGGCGGCACTTGAGGCCGGCCTCGCCGTCTACAAGGGAAAGCCGCTGGTGAACTCGGTCACCGGCGAGGAGGAACGCCTCGAAGTGGTCCTGCCGCTGGTGAAGAAATACGGCGCCGCCGTGGTTGCGATCTCAAATGACGAAACCGGCATTTCGGAAGACCCCGATGTGCGCTTCGAGGTGGCGAAGAAGATCGTCCAGCGCGCCGCCGATTACGGCATCCATTACAGCGACATCGTGGTCGATCCGCTGGTCATGCCGATCGGCGCCCTGGGGAATGCCGGCAAGGCAGCGTTCAGCCTCATCCGCCGCCTGCGCGAGGAATTGAAGGTCAACACGACCTGCGGCGCCTCCAATATCAGCTTCGGCCTTCCCAATCGCCACAGCCTCAACCAGGCCTTCCTCTCCATGGCGATCGGCGCCGGCATGACCTCGGCGATCATGAATCCGCTGCACATGGAAGAGATGACCGGCATCTGGGGTGCCGACGTGCTGATGGGCGCCGATGCGCATTGCGCCCACTGGATCAAGCGCTTCCGCGAGCCGGCAGCCGAAGGCGAAGCGGGTGCCCGCGGGCGCCGCGAGCGCACCGGCCGTCGCGGCGGTGGTGGTGGTGGCGGTGCCGGCGGCGGCACGCCGGAAACGGCGAGCGCGTAACCCCTCACCCCAACCCTCCCCCGCCACCGACGAATGTCGGCCGTCGCCGACGGTGGGGGGGGGAGGGCGTGGCCGTGTGGTGGCATCGACCTCGCTCTGGTCCTCTCCCCCCTTGAGGGGGAGAGCTAGCGAGGGGGGTAGCAACGGAATGACTTCCCCATCCTTGGCCCGAGGATGGGGTTTGGTGTTTAAAGGGCCGGCAAAGACCACAATCGATTCGCGGGATCACAAATCATGGCGGACGTCAGCTCGGAGAAAATCGACACCGGCAAGAGTGCCACGGGCGAGCCGCTCCTGGTCTTTATGCCATCGGGACGCCGCGGCTATTTTCCGCTCGGCACACCGATCCTGACGGCGGCGCGCCAGCTTGGCGTCGACATCGATTCGGTCTGCGGCGGGCGCGGCATCTGCGGCCGCTGCCAGGTCGTGGTCTCGGAGGGCGAGTTCGCGAAACTGGGCGTCACTTCCGACGCGCATCACCTCTCGGATTTCTCGGCGGTCGAGCAGCGCTATGCCGACAAGCGCGGCATGAAGCCTGGACGGCGCCTGTCCTGCTCGGCCAAGCTGCTGGGCGATCTGGTGATCGACGTGCCGGCCGACAGCCAGGTCCACAAGCAGGTGGTCCGTAAGCGCGCCGAGATGCGCGAGATCATCCTCGACCCGGTCATCCGCCTTCATTACGTCGAAGTGCGCGAGCCGGACATGCATGATCCGACCGGCGATCTGCAGCGCCTCAACATGGCCCTGAAGGAACAATGGAACCTTGAAGGTCTCGATTGCGACGTGCGCGCGATCCAGGGCCTGCAGCAGGCGCTCAGGAAGGGCGAGTGGCGGGTCACCGTTGCCGTGCATCAGGGCCGGCAGATCACTGCGGTCTGGCCGGGCCTGCAGGAGAAAATCTTCGGCCTCGCGGTCGATGTCGGCTCCACCACCATCGCCGGTCATCTTTGCGATCTGCAGACCGGCGAGGTCGTGGCCTCCTCCGGCCTGATGAACCCGCAGATCCGCTTCGGCGAAGACCTGATGAGCCGCGTCTCCTATGTGATGATGAATCCGGGCGGCGAGCTGGACATGACCAGGGCGGTGCGCGAATCCCTCAACGATCTCGCGCAGGCGGTGGCGAAGGAAGCCGGCTGCACGGTCGGCGACATCCTCGAATGCACCTTCGTCGGCAACCCGATCATGCATCACCTGCTGCTGGGCATCAATCCGATCGAGCTCGGCTGGGCGCCCTTCGCGCTCGCCACTGACGGGCCGGTGCAGATTTGGGCCTCGGAAATCGACCTCAAGGTCCATCCCAACGCACGCATCTATGTGCTGCCCTGCATCGCCGGCCATGTCGGCGCCGACACCGCCGGCGTCATTCTCTCGGAGACGCCCTACGAGGCGGAGGAGATGACCCTCATCGTCGACGTTGGCACCAATGCCGAGATCGTGCTCGGCAACAAGAACAAGCTGCTCGCGGCCTCATCGCCCACCGGTCCGGCCTTCGAAGGGGCGCAAATCTCCTGTGGCCAGCGCGCCGCCCCCGGCGCCATCGAGCGCGTGCGCATCGACCGCGCGACGCTGGAGCCGCGCTTCAAGGTGATCGGCAGCGACCTGTGGTCGGACCATCCCGACTTCGCCAAGGAGACCGAGGATTTCGGCGTCACCGGCGTGTGCGGCTCCGGCATCATCGAGGCGCTGGCGGAAATGTACCTCTCTGGCATCCTCACCCAGGACGGTGTCATCGACGGGGCCATGGCCGCCACCAGTCCGCGCATCCAGGCGGACGGTCGCACCTTCTTCTACCTGCTGCATGACGGGCAGCAGCAGCAGTTGAGGATCACCCAGAACGACATCCGCGCCATCCAGCTTGCCAAGGCCGCCCTCTATGCCGGTGCCCGCCTGCTGATGGACAAGCTCGGCATTGAGAAGGTCGACCGCATCACGCTGGCCGGCGCCTTCGGCAGCCATATCGACGTCAAATACGCGATGGTGCTGGGCATGATTCCGGATTGCGACCTTGCCAAGGTGACCTCGGCCGGCAACGCCGCCGGCACCGGTGCCCGCATCGCCCTCCTCAATCGTGGCGCGCGCGACGAGATCGCCTGGGTGGTGAAGCAGGTAGAAAAGGTCGAGACCGCCGTCGAGGCCCGCTTCCAGGAACATTTCATCGAGGCGATGGCCCTGCCGCACAAGACGGCGCCCTATCCGCATCTCGCCAAGGCGGTTAAGCTGCCGGAACCGAAAGTAGCAGCCCAACCCGACGGCGAAGACGGCGGCCGCCGCCGCAACCGGCGGCGGGGGTAATTGATCCAGGTCTTTCAGCGCCACCCCCTCACCCTGACCCTCTCCCCTCGCGGGAGAGGGTCAGGGTGAGGGGGTGGCGCCGTGGCGAAGACGGCTCAGGCAAGGGCGCTTCGGCGCAACGCAACCGATGCCGAGAAGAAGCTTTGGTCACTGCTGCGCGATCGACGCCTGGTCGGCTGGAAATTTCGTCGCCAGGTACCGCTGGGACCCTATGTCGTCGACTTCTATTGTTCGGAAGCAAGACTCGTTGTCGAAGCGGATGGTGGCCAGCATGCGAATTCTTGCAGTGATGAACACAGGACGGCCTGGCTCGGACGGAACGGCTATCGCGTGAAACGCTATTGGAACAATGACATTCTTACCAATCCAGAGGGCATCTTCATCGACCTCCTCGAGACATTGACGTGACCCCCGACCCCCGCGGCTTCGGCATCTATATTCACTGGCCGTTCTGCAAGGCCAAATGTCCCTATTGCGATTTCAACTCCCATGTGCGGGAGAGGATCGACGAGGATGCCTGGCGCAACGCCTATCTGAAGGAACTTGCCCATTTCGCGGCACTCACGTCGGACCGGACCGTCACCAGCATCTTCTTCGGCGGCGGCACGCCCTCGCTGATGCATCCCGGCACGGCGCAGGCGGTGATCGAAGCGGTCGCGCGGTACTGGCGTATCGTTAGCGATGTCGAGGTGACGCTGGAAGCCAACCCGACCTCGGTCGAGGCCGGGAAACTCCGGGATTTCCGCGCGGCTGGTATCAATCGTGTCTCGCTGGGAATCCAGGCCCTCGACGATGCCGATCTCAAATTCCTCGGCCGCCAGCACAATCAAGACGAAGCGTTGGCGGCGCTCGATCTAGCGGCCGGGGTGTTTGATCGCTTCACCTTCGATCTCATCTATGCGCGGCCCGGCCAGACGCCGGAAGCATGGGCCGGCGAGCTCGACCGCGCGCTTGCCTTCGCCGCCGATCACCTCTCGCTTTACCAGCTCACCATCGAGCCTGGCACGGTGTTCGAGCAGGCCCATGCGCGCGGCGATTTCGCCTTGCCCCCGGAAGAAGTCCAGGCCGAGCTCTACGAGATGACTGCCGATCGTCTGGGCAGCGCCGGCCTCATGGCCTACGAGATTTCCAACTATGCGCGGGCGGGTGCCGAATCGCGCCACAACCTCACCTATTGGCGCTATGGCGACTATGTCGGCGTGGGGCCGGGTGCCCATGGCCGCCTGACGCTTGGCAGTGACCAGCCGACGGGCCGCAAGATCGCCACCCGCCAGCATCGCGCGCCGGAGCGCTGGCTGGAGATGGTGGCGGACGGGGGGCATGCGACGCGCCAGTTCGAGACCGTCGCCACCCCCCAGCGGCTGAGCGAGATGGTGATGATGGGATTGCGCCTTGCCGAGGGCATTCCGCTCGCTCGCTTCGAGGCGGAGACCGGGCAACCGCTCAGCGACAGCCTTGACGGGCTCCGGCTGCGGCGTCTGATCGCCGGCGGGTTCCTCGAGCTGAGCGAAGATCGCCTGCGGGCGAGCGCATCGGGCCGGCAGCGGCTCGATGCGGTGCTGGGCGAACTCCTCGGCTGAAGACGGGTTCGGCTCAGTTGATGGTGGCGGCGAAGCTTGCCGGTGCCGGGTCGCGCACGGTGAAATTGCCGGGCACTACTTCCAGGACCGTGAGGGCGCGTTCCGACTTGCCGTCGGGGAGCAGCCGGAAGACACCGGTGACACCGGCGAAACCCGAGGGATCGGTCATGCGCGGCGCCGAGAAATCGCCTCCTTCCTTGGATTTGGAGAGGGCCACCGCCAGGGTCACCGCGTCATAGACAATTCCGGCCCGCGGGTCCGGCGCGCTGCCGTAGAGGGCGGCGTAGCGCTGGGCGAAACTCTGCCAGCGATCCGGCGCGGTGGCCGCGAACCAGCCGCCGATGAGGCCGCCTTCGGCCAGCGTGCCGGAATCCTGCCACAGCGAGGTACCGAGCAGGCGCACCACCCCCGGTGGCAGACCGAAGGCCGGCAGCATGGAGGCGAAGGCCCGCAGGCGCTGCCCGCCCTCGGGGATCATCAGCGCATCGAACGGCGCGCGGGCATAGGCCTCGCCGATTTCCCGCACCGGAATTGTCATGTCGGGATTCTGCGGATCGTAGAACACGATCTGGGCGATGCTGCCGCCATGGCGCACCACCGCCTCCTGATAGGCGCTGAGTACCAGGCGGCCATAGGCGGAATTGGGTGTCATGATGGCGAAGCGGCGCAGCTGCTGGGAGGCGGCGTAGCCCACCACCCGATCCACCTGGCTTTCCGGGGTGATGCCGAGGACAAACACGCCGGGCTGGGCGGCGCTGGTATCGTTGCTGAAACTGACCATGGGCACCCGCGCGGTCATGGCGGGCCCCGCCGCCTGCTTCAATTCGGCACCGAACAGCGGCCCCAGGATGATGTCGGCCTTCTCGCCCAGGGCGGAGCGCGCGGCACCGTCGGGCCCGCCGCCGGCGGCACTGTCCCGTACCACCAGGTCGAAATCCGGCCCGGCCACGTCGAACAGGCCCATTTCGGCCGCCTGCAGCATGGATCGGCCGAGGCCCGCCTGGGGCCCGGAGAGCGGCAGCAGCAGGCCGACCTGGGTTCCTTCCTTGACCGGTACCGGCGCCGGTGCCGGTGCCTGGACCGCGGGGGCCGGCGCCGCCGGGGCGGGGGCGGGCTGGCTCGGCTTCGGGGGTGGCATGGTCGGCGCGCAGGCCGTGAGGATAAAGCTCGACAAGGCAAGGCCGAGAAGGGCAGGAAGAAGACCACGGTGCCGAAGCGAATCCACACCGATGCGCGGCAGACCGATCATGACAACTCCGCTGGATGAGCAACAGGATGACAGCAACAGAATGACTCGGGCGAAGCCTAGCGACACAAACGAACCAAGTAAACCGAGGCCGCGCCCCGCCAAGTCACCCGTAGAGGGGCTGGTCGGCGGCGAGCTTGCCCTGGTGGCGACGCCGATCGGCAATCTTGGCGACCTTACGCAGCGCGCCGCCGACTACCTGCGTGCCGCCGATTGCATCGCCTGCGAGGATTCGCGCATCACCGTCCGCCTGCTGCAGCATCTCGGCCTCAAGAAACCGCTGCTCGCCTATCACGACCACAATGCCGACGAGATGCGGCCGCGCCTGATCGAACGCCTGCAGCGTGGCGAAAGGATGGCGCTGGTCTCGGATGCCGGCACGCCGCTCATTTCCGATCCCGGTTTCAAGCTGGTGCGCGAAGCGGCCCGGCTCGGCATTCGCGTGACGGCCATGCCCGGACCCTCGGCACCGATCATGGCCCTCATTCTCTCGGGCCTGCCCAGCGACCGGTTTCTCTTCCTCGGCTTCCTCAATGCCAAATCCGCCGCGCGGCGCAGCGAGCTGGAGGAAATAGCCGGCCTGCGGGCGACCCTCATCCTGTTCGAAACGGCGCCGCGCCTGCTGGTCGCACTCGAGGACCTGTTGGCGGTATTGGGCGACCGGCCGGCGGCGGTTGCCCGCGAGCTCACCAAGATGTTCGAGGAAGTGCGACGCGGGACCCTCTCGGAACTCGTCCGCCACTACCGCGAGTCCGGCCCGCCCAAGGGCGAGATCGTGCTGGTGATCGGCCCCCCGCTCGCCGCGCCCGAGAATGACGGTGCCGACCTCGACGCGGCACTGCGCCAGGCCTTGGTCGGAATGCGGGTCAAGGAGGCGGCGGAGGCAGTGGCGGCGGCGCTCAACCTGCCAAAGCGGCAGGTCTATCAGCGTGCCCTCGAACTGAAGTCGGGGGAATTGAAGGCGGGGACCGCCGATGACTAATCCGCGACGGCCCGACAGCGCGCGCAGCCGGCGCGGCACGGCGTCGCGGCGGCGTGGGCGCTGGGCCGAGACCCTGGCGGTCGCCTGGCTGCGCCTCAAGGGTTACCGCATCATCGAGCGCAACTGGCGCTCGAAGCTGGGCGAGATCGACATTCTTGCGCGCAAGGGCCGGGTGCTTGCCCTGATCGAGGTCAAGCTGCGCGCCGATGCGGGCCTCGCCGGTGGCGCGGTACTGGCGCAGCAGCGACAGCGCCTGATGCGGGCGCTCGGGCATTACCTAAAGACGCGGCCGGAACTTGCCGGGCTCGATCTGCGCTGCGATGTGGTGGCACTCGGGCGTCTGGGCTGGCCCGTCCACCTGGTTGATGCCTGGCGCCTAGAGGCCTGAAGGGCTTCATGCGGCCGGTGGGCTAGAGGGGTTAGCTTGAGGGGTGGGCTTGAGGGGCGGGCGCGGATCAGGCATGATTCGCCCATGAATCGGGCCGAATGTCCCCCATCGCCGCGCGCCGACCACATCGCGCCCATGCCCGGCCGGCGGCCGTGGGGCCCTGGCCGATGCCAGCCATTGGCAATGGCGGCCCTCCTCACACTGAGCCTGATGACGGCCGGCTGTTCGCCGGTCGGTACCGCGGTGGGCGTGGCTGCCACCACCATCAACCTCGCCACCCAGGAGCGCGGCCTGGTGACCGGCGTCGACGACAATTTGATTTGGGTCGGCATCAACGAGCGCATGCTGCGCACCGATTCCAGCCTGTTCCAGAAAGTAAGCCTTCAGGTGCATGAAGGCCGCGTCCTGCTCACCGGCTTCGTGCAGCAGCCCGAACATCGGGTGCTGGCGACCGAGCTTGCCTGGCAGTCCGACGGCGTGCGCGAGGTGCAGAACGAGATCAAGCTCGGCCCCAGTCTCGGCGCCGACGACTATGCCGAGGATGTCTGGCTGATCAGCCGCCTGCGCCTGAAACTGATGGCCGACAGCCAGGTGCGGGCCAACAATTACAGCATCGATTCCATCCGCTCGACCATCTATCTGATGGGGGTGGCGCAGGATGAGACGGAACTGCAGCGAGTGGTCGATCACGCCCGCGACATCGCCTATGTCGCCGCGGTGGTCAACCGGGTGCGCCTTTTGCGCGATCCCCTGCCGCCGGTCCCGGCGGAGAAGCCGATCGTCGCCGCCGCGCCACCCGCGGCAGCGCCTGCTGCGGACAATGTCATGCCGCCGCAAGCACCCGCCGCCGCGCCGGTGAGCGAGATCCAGGCGACACCATTACCGTGACGCCGGAGATGCGCCTTCACTGCCAGGTGCCGGCATGACCGTGACGGCCGCGATCGAGGCCGACCTGCAGCGCATCGGAACCCTGCCCGACGCCGCCATTGACCTTGCCGAGACGGCGCTGGCACTGGCCGCCCTCGACCGGCCGGAAACCGGTCGCCATGGCTACCAGGCGCATCTCGCGGCGATCGCCGACAGCATGCGGCTGGCGGCGATCCTGCCGGACCTGGCGGAGCCGGGCCAAACCGGCCTGGCGGCGCGCTGCCGCGTTCTTGCCGACGTGATGACGGGCGAGTTCGCCTATCGCGGCGACCGGATCAACTACGACGATCTTCAGAACGCCGACCTGATGCGGGTGATCGACCGGCGCCAGGGCCTGCCGGTGGCGCTCGCCATCCTCTATATCCACGCCGCGCGCAGCCAGGGCTGGACCATCGAGGGGGTGAACTTCCCGGGCCATTTCGTCATCCGCTTGTTCCATGACGGCAAGGCGGCGATCCTCGACCCGTTCGACGGTGGCCGCGTGCTGGAAACCGGCGATCTCCGGCAGCGCCTGAAATCGGTGATCGGCGACGAGGCGGAACTGCAGCCAAGCCATTACGCCGCGATCGGCAATCGCGAGACCCTCCTGCGCCTAGTCAACAACATCAAGGTCCGCCTGATCCAGGACGGCGATTTGCCGCGCGCGGCGACGATGGTTGAGCGCATGCTGATGATCGCGCCCGAGACCGTGGCGCTGTGGCGCGAATCCGGCCTCATTCACTCGCGCATCGGCAATCTCATGACCGCGCGCAAGGCTTTCAACCGCTTTCTCGAGCTCTCGGACAATGAGACGCAGCGCCACCAGGTGGCTCGTCTGCTGCAGGAGCTGATGCAGAGATTGCAATAGCTTTTCAAGGCACCGCGGCTAGACTGCGGGCGTCTCCACCAGCAACGAGCCATCGCCCATGTCGCTCACCGTCGCCATCCAAATGGACCCCGTCGAGACCGTCAACATCGACGGCGATTCCAGCTTCGTGCTTGGCCTCGCCGCGCAGCGCCGTGGGCACAGGCTCTATCACTATCATCCGCGCCAGCTCAGCCTGCGCGACGGCCGGGTGACGGCGCGGGCGCGCCCGCTGGCCTTCCGGCGGGAAAAGGGCAACCACTTCACCCTCGGGAGCGAGGAAACTCTCGACCTTGCCAAGCTCGACGTGATCCTGATGCGCCAGGATCCGCCCTTTGACATGGCCTATATCACCGCCACGCATATTCTCGAGCGGATTCATCCCAAGACGCTGGTGGTGAACGATCCCCGTCATGTCCGCAACGCGCCGGAGAAGCTCTTCGTCACCGAGTTCGAGAACGTCATGCCGCCGACGCTGATCACCAGCGACCGCGCCGAGATCCTCGCCTTCCGCGACGAGCACAAGGACATCATCGTCAAGCCGCTCTACGGCAATGGCGGCGCCGGCGTCTTCCACGTCAAGCCCGGCGACGAGAATCTCACGGCACTGCTGGAGCTTTTCACCCAGCTCTACCGTGAACCGATCCAGGTACAGCGCTACGAGCCGGCGGTGCGCGAAGGCGACAAGCGCATCATCCTCATCGACGGCAAGGCGGTGGGTGCGATCAACCGTGTCCCGGCGGCGGGGGAAGCGCGCAGCAACATGCATGTGGGCGGGACACCGCTGCCCTCGCGCCTGACCAAGCGCGAGGAGGAGATCTGCGCCATCATCGGCCCCGAATTGAAGGCGCGCGGCCTGATCTTCGTTGGCATCGACGTCATCGGCAACTACCTCACCGAGATCAACGTGACCTCGCCCACCGGTCTCCAGGAGATCAACCGTTTCGA
>JAEUKV010000223.1 GCA_016794165.1 Rhodospirillaceae bacterium | reverse complement strand
TGGCGACAAGGGTCGGCCTGACCAAGGGACATCTGAGCGCCATCGAGCGCGACCTCGCGTCCCCCTCCGTGGCGTCCCTGCTGGCGATCTGCGCGGCCCTGGGACTCTCGGTCGGTAGTCTGTTCGAAGGGGCGGAAACGGCCGTGGTGCGGCGGCACAAGCGCCGGCGCATCGAGTTCGGCGGCAAGGGGCTCAACGACTATCTGCTCTCGCCCTCGACCCGCAGCCGCATCCAGGTGGTCTGGAGCGAAATGGGCCCCGGCGGTTCTGGCGGCGACGAACTTTACGCGATTCCCGCCGAGGAGGAGTTCGTGCTGGTGATCGCCGGGCGCTTGCAGATGGTGGTGGCCGGGCAGGAAACGGTACTGGCGGAAGGCGATGCCATGACCTTCGATCCCAGGAAGCCGCATACCTTCAGGAATCCCTCAAAATCCGTGCGGACGGTGGCGCTCTTTGCCTTCACCCCGCCGCTTTACTGAGGAAGTGGGGCCGCGACCGGGTTTCGGGCCGAATCCCGGTTGACTTTGCCGGGCTTTGCCGTTGATTTGGCGCCCAAATCGCCAGAGAAATGAGGCTTCCATGATTCCGCGCTATTCCCGTCCCGAAATGACCCGGATCTGGGAACCGGAGAACCGGTTCCGCATCTGGTTCGAGATCGAGGCCCATGCCTGCGACGCGCTGGCGGAGCTGGGCGTCATCCCGAAGGAAGCGGCGGCCGAGATCTGGGCCAAGGGCAAGTGGGAGGTCGACCGCATCGACGAGATCGAGCGCGAGACCAAGCACGACGTGATCGCCTTTCTCACCAATCTCGCCGAACATGTCGGCCCCTCTGCGCGCTTCGTGCACCAGGGCATGACCTCGTCCGACGTGCTCGATACCTGCCTCGCCGTGCAATTGGCGCAGGCGACCGACATCCTGCTCGACGATCTGGACCGGCTGCTGAAGGCGCTAGAGAAGCGCGCCTTCGAGCACAAGCTGACGCCGACCATCGGCCGCAGCCACGGCATCCATGCGGAGCCCACCACGTTTGGCCTCAAGCTCGCCACTCATTACGCTGCGTTCAAGCGCGACCGCGAGCGCTTGGTGGCGGCCCGTGCCGATATCGCAACCTGTGCCATTTCCGGGGCGGTTGGCACCTTTGCCAATATTGACCCGCGGGTCGAAGCGCATGTCGCCAAGAAGATGGGCCTGACCGTCGAACCGATTTCGACCCAGGTGATTCCGCGTGACCGGCACGCGATGTTCTTCGCGGTGCTTGGCGTGATTTCGAGTTCGGTCGAAAATCTGTCGATCGAAGTCCGGCATCTGCAGCGCTCGGAAGTGCGTGAGGCGGAGGAGTTCTTCTCCCCGGGGCAGAAGGGCTCCAGCGCCATGCCGCACAAGCGTAACCCGGTGCTTTCCGAAAACCTTACCGGCCTTGCCCGCATCGTGCGCGCGGCGGTCAACCCTGCGCTGGAGAACGTGGCCCTGTGGCACGAACGCGACATCAGCCATTCCTCGGTCGAGCGCGTGTTCGGCCCGGATGCCACCATCACCCTCGATTTCGCGCTCAACCGCCTGGTGGGGCTGGTCGAAAAGCTGATTGTCTACCCGGAGAATATGCAGGCCAATCTCGATCGCTATAGCGGTCTTGTGCATTCGCAGCGCGTGTTGCTGGCATTGACCCAGGCGGGTATGAGCCGCGAGGATTCCTACCAAGCGGTGCAGCGCAATGCGATGAAGGTCTGGCTCGAGGGCAAGGATTTCCTTGCCGAACTCAAAAGCGACGCGGTCGTCAGCCAGAAGATCGATGCCAAATCGCTTGAGGCCTGTTTCGACCTTGGCTACCACTACAAGCATGTCGACGACATTTTCCGGCGCGTCTTCGGACACGCTTGAGTTGCTGCTGGATTTCTGCGCGGCGCATCCGGTTCCAGATATCGACGCGCAGCGCTTCCTGACGCGCCTCAACAGCGGCCCGGATGCGATTATCGACTGGCGCGATCGCGGTGTCGTCGCAGTCCTGTTGGATGCCGTGAAGGGCGCCAGTGAGGCGATCCCGCTTGAGATTGTCGGCCTGGTACCGCATGCCCTGAATGTCGAAGTGGCGCGCGAGCTGCTGGACGAAGTGGCGGAACGTACCAAGAAGCTCGGCTGCCCGGCGACCGAATTGGCGCTGAGCGAGATATGGGCCCCACATGCCGGGCTGGCCATCGAACGCGGCTATTGTCGCGCCTATGCCGATCTCGACATGGTCTGCCATGATCCCAATTGGGGTGATGCCGCCAAACTGCCGACGGGATGGTCCTGGCACGATGTCCAGCCAGTCTGGGTGGATGAGTATATTCGTGTGCTCGGCGCGGCCTTCGCCGGCATTGCCGGTACATTCCTCCCGTCACCGGCGGAGATTCGGCGCTACCTGGCCGACCCAGCGATCCAGGCGCGTGCCCTTGTGGCCGATGGTCGTGCCCTTGCGGTCCTGCGGATGACTCCCGCCAGGCGCTACATCCACGCAATCGCCCGCGACCCCGCATGGCGCGGCGCAGGACTGGGCCGTCTCGCCATGGACGAGGCGCGCAGCTGCCTGCTGGCGACGGCGCCATGGCAGGGGTCGCTCGAATTGACGGTGGTGGATACGAATGCAGCGGCGATGGAACTCTATCGCCGCTGCGGTTTCATCGTGAATCGGGAGATGACGGTGCTCAATCGCACCCTGCATCCGGCCGGGTAAGGGTCAGTCCTTGATCTCGGTCATGATCTGCTGTTTGGCCGTGGACAACAACTCGTCCATCTGCTTGCGCAGGCGATGCTCGCTGATGTCGACATTCTTTGCCTTGAAATCGGCCAGGACCTTGGCAAGCACGTCATGGTCGCCTGGCGCCTCGAAATCGGAGGCGACAACCGACTTGGCGTAGACTTCAGCCTCGGCGCCGTCGATGCCGAGCAACCCCGCCGCCCACAGGCCCAGCAGTTTGTTGCGCCGGTTGTTTACACGGAATTCCAGCTCCTTGTCGTGCGAGTACTTGTTCTCGAAGGCGGATTCCCGATCCTTGAAGCTTGTCATGCCAATGCAATCCTTTGAATGTTTCTTGTGGACGGATCCGAGGTGCCCGTCGAAGGTCTTGGTCAATGCTGGAAAAATGGTTGGCCGACCGGCTCCAGTCAAGTCTAATAGGCGCCAATCAACAGCCCAGGATCGCGATTCCGCAAGCATGTGCAGCGTCATCCTCCTTCTGCGGCCACAACATGAGTGGCCGGTCCTGATCGCCGCCAACCGGGATGAAATGCATGATCGCCCCTGGCTGCCGCCGGGGCGGCACTGGTCGGACCGGCCGGAACTGGTGGCGGGGCAGGACCTGCTGGCGGGTGGATCCTGGCTGGGGATCAATGATTTCGGTGTGGTCGCTGGAATTCTCAACCGCCGCAATACGCTGGGGCCCCAGGCCGGAAAGCGCTCGCGCGGCGAACTCGTTCTCGATGCACTCGATTTTGCCGACGCCGACGCGGCGGTCGCGATGCTGCGCGATCTTGACGCGGCGGCCTATCGGCCGTTCAACATGTTCCTTGTCGATAACAGCGACGGGTTCTGGCTGCGAAATGACGGCCACGAAATCGCCGTGGAGGCCTTGCCGCCCGGTCTGTCGATGATCACGTCATCCGACAGAAACGACCCGAGCAGCCTGCGTATCCAGCATTTCCTGCCCCGCTGGCGGTCTGCCTCGGAACCCGAGCCCGAGCGTGGTGCCTGGGAGGATTGGGAGGCATTGCTGGCCGCTCGCGATCATCATCCGGCGGGCGACGTCTTCGACGCCATGCAGATCGTTTCGAACACTGGCTTCGGCACCATGTCATCCTCGTTGATGGCCTTGCCGTCGGTACAGCACTCCGAACGAAGCCCCGTCTGGCGGTTTCTCGGCGGTCGTCCGGAGAGTGCATCCTGGGTGACGGTCGATCTCACGTGAGGAATTGCTGGGGGCTTGCGGTTTGGAGCGGCTTTCGATAGATATGTTATATCATAACAATATTGAGCAAAAGCCGCTGTCATGCTGCGAATCACCCCACTCCTTGCCGCCCTTGCGTTCCTGGCCGGCACATCCGGCGCCGCTGCTCAGGAAAAACTTAGCGTCGTCGCAACTTTCAGCATCCTGGGCGATCTCGCTCGGCAGATTGGCGGCGAGGCGATAGATCTCCGGGTGTTGGTCGGCCCTGAACAGGATGCCCATGGCTATGACCCGCGCCCGGAGGACCAGAAATCCGTGGCGGCGGCGGAGGTGCTGATCGCCAACGGCCTTGGCTTTGAGTCCTGGTTGGAGCGGCTGAGCGAATCGGCGGGATTCGCGGGGCGCCTGGTGATTGCCACGGAAGGCATCACCGCCCTGCCCTGGCGGGAAGAGCATGGCGATGAGCATTCGGGCGAAGAGCACGCCGGTGAAGCGCATGCTGGCGAAGACCACGATTCCGAACACGACCACGGCAGCTTCGATCCGCACGCCTTTCAGGATGCACAGCTGGTGCTGACCTATGTCGACAACATTGCCTCCGGCCTCGCGGCCGCGCGTCCCGATTTGGCAGAGAAGTTCCATCACAATGCCAATGAGCTGAAACAGTCCTTCGCGGCACTGGATGCCGAGCTCAAGACAGCCCTGGGCGCGCTGCCGGCGAACCAGCGGCGCGTCCTGACGTCGCATGACGCCTTCTCCTATTTCGGCCGTGCTTACGGAATCGCGTTTGTGGGAATTCAGAGCGCCGGCATGGATGACGAGCCGACCGCCCAGGACCTCCGAGACGTGATCGAAGCCATCGAAAACCAGCAGATTCGCGCTGTCTTCCTGGAAAACATGACCGACCCGCGTTTCGTCGAAACCCTGGCCCGGGATACCGGGATCAGGATCGGCGGCACCCTCTATGCCGACGCGCTCTCCGGGCCGGATGGCCCCGCACCGGACCTGCTATCGCTCTTCCGTCACAATCAAAGGGAATTGCTGAAGGCGTTGCAGTAGCCTATCCTTTTCCCCAAGCTATTGTGTTGGGAGTTGTTCGATGTTGACCAGACGCCATCTGTTGCTGACGACGGCGGTAACATCCGCCCTTGGCCTGAGCGCGGCGCGCGCGGTCGCTCTCTCCACCGAGCCCATGGCCGCGGAGGATCTGCAGGCGATGCGACTGGCCTGCGGCGGCGCGCTGTCCCACGCCGAATTGATGGCGGAGGCCCGGCTGTTTCTTGATGGCCAGGTACAGGCTGGCGAGCGGGCAGCGGATTACAGCGAGACCATCCAGTGTCCGCTCTGTGCTTGCAGCCTGCAGGTCGTTCCCGAGATACGCTTCTGATTTTCGTGCCTGGACGTACCGCCAGCGCTGGTGTGGTGATGGCTGTCCTGCAGCTGTACTTTGCTGGTTCCGCGTCGGCGCATCCTCATGTCTTCATCGACAACCGAGTGGTTCTCCAATTCGAGGCCGGAGTCATGACCGGCTTTCGCACCGATTGGCGTTTCGACGAGATCTTCACCGAGGACATGTTGATGCAGTTCGACGCCGATGGAGACGGGCAGATCAATGGCCAGGAAAGCGACACGATCGCCGCGGAAACCTTGCCCAACCTTGCGCAGTTTCACTATTTCACCCATGTCGCTATAGATGGCGAGAGGCTTGAGCTTTTTGCGCCGAGTGGTTTTTTGGCCAGGGTCGGGGGCGACGCCTTGCATTTCACGCTTAGCTTCACCTTGCCGGCGCCGCTGGATCCCCGGCATCAAAATCTGCGCCTGGAGATCAGCGACCGCGAATACTACGTCGAGGTGTTGATGGCCGAAAC
>JAEUKV010000152.1 GCA_016794165.1 Rhodospirillaceae bacterium | reverse complement strand
TGGGTGCCCTCCTCGCCATTCCGATCCTGGGCGAATTCCCGGATCTCGCCGCCTGGTTCGGCATCGCCACGGTAACCCTGGGCCTGATGCTGGCCACCGGCGCCATCGGCCCCCGCAGCAGCTGACCCTGCGAAACTGACGCCCAGGATCGGCCGGAATCGGCTTGTTTCGGCCGCTTTCCCCCGGTATAACCCGCCCCGCACGGCATGGAATGCGGCCATGGCGAACCAGAGGGCATGCCCAACCGCAGCCGAATGCTCAATCTTATCAATAGGATATGAAAATGCCCAAGATGAAGACCAAGAGCGGCGCCAAGAAGCGCTTCTCGCTCACCGCCACCGGCAAGGTCAAATTCAAGCCTGCCAACAAGCGTCACATGCTGTCCTGCAAGCCGCAGAAGATGAAGCGGCAGGCGAGGCGCAATGAAGTCATGTTCGAAGCCGACGCCAAGAAGGTGATCCGCTTCTTCCTGCCCAATGGGCTGTGACCAGTAGACGCTGACGGAGGATTTGAACCATGGCTCGTACCAAACGGGGCGTCACTTCGCACGCCCGTCACAAGAAGATCCTCGACATGGCCAAGGGCTATGTCGGTCGTTCTTCCACCAATTACCGCATCGCGATCGAGAAGGTCGAAAAGGGCCTGCAATACGCCTATCGCGACCGCCGCGCCAAGAAGCGCGACTTCCGCGGTCTGTGGATCCAGCGCATCAATGCCGGCGTGCGTGAGCACGGCCTCACCTATTCGCAGTTCATCAACGGCGTGAAGAAGGCCGGCATCGAGGTCGACCGCAAGGTCCTCTCCGATCTCGCCATTCGCGAGCCGGCCGCGTTTGCGGCGCTGGTGAAGCAGGCGCAAGAGGCGTTGCAGAAGGCCTGAGGGTGAGGCCGATGCCTGCCAGCACCCTGCCCCGATTGCTGTTGATTGCCGCCGTCGCCCTGGTTCTGCCAGCGGTGACGGCGTGCGATTCCTTCAAGGACGACATCGCCCGGGTGCAGCAGGCCGAGAGCCTGGTGCCGGGCAAGTCGAACGAGGCGGTGGCGCGCGAGATCGCCGGCGCCCGCGGCGGGATCGACTGGAAGGGCGGCAAGGCCGAAGCCTATCGCAACGACAACATCGTCCTGGTCACGGCCGATATCACGCGTGAGGGGAAGTCCGGCAAGACCCGCAGGATCGAGCTCGCCTTCATCAACAATCGCGAAACCGACAAGGTTGCCTTCGAGCAGCTTCTGATCGACGGCCAGAAGCAGACCATGCTGGAGGGCGCCATGTCGCTCTTTCTGCTGCAACTGGACTGACCGGCCAGCGCGCAATTGCGAGGAATTGAGCGGGGGCCGGGCGACCGAGCCTCCTTTTTCGTCTGGATGGGGATCGACAGGAAAATGCCAAGCGACAATGGGCAGGATTTGACGGGCTTGCAGCGGAAGTGGCTGGACGCCGTGGCGCAGGCAAGCGGCGTCGAGACGCTGGAACAGGTACGCGTGGAAGCGCTTGGCAAGAAGGGCGAGATCTCCGGCCTGATGAAAACCCTGGGGTCCATGAGCCCGGAGGCGCGCAAGGATTTTGGCGCCCGGCTCAACCTCCTCAAGGACGAGGTCGCCGCCGCCATCGAAACCCGGAAGGCCACCCTCGGCGATGCCGCGCTCGATGCGCGCCTTGCCCGCGAAACCCTCGATCTCACGCTCCCGGCGCGGCCCGAACAGGAGGGCCGCATCCACCCGATCAGCCAGACCATCGACGAGATCGTCGCCATTTTCGGCGAGATGGGTTTCTCGGTCGCCGAAGGCCCGGACATCGAGGACGACTTCCACAATTTCACCGCGCTCAACATTCCCGCCGACCATCCGGCGCGGCAGATGCAGGACACGTTCTATCTGCCGCAGCGTGCCGACGGCAGCCAGATGGTCTTGCGGACCCACACCTCGCCGGTGCAGATCCGCACCATGCAGAAGGCCAAGCCGCCCATCCGCGTGATCTGTCCGGGCCGCACCTACCGCGTCGATTCCGACATGACGCATTCGCCGATGTTCCATCAGGTCGAGGGCCTGGTGATCGACGAGACCACGCATATGGGGCATCTCAAGGGCTGCCTCATTGATTTCGTGCGCGCCTTTTTCGGCATCGACGATCTGCCGGTGCGCTTCCGCCCCAGCTATTTCCCCTTCACCGAACCCTCGGCCGAGGTCGACATCGGCTGCGACCGGTCCGGTGGCGAGCTGAAGCTCGGCAAGGGGAAGGACTGGATGGAGATCCTCGGCTCCGGCATGGTGCATCCCAATGTGCTGGAAAACTGCGGCATCGATTCCACGAAATATCAGGGCTTCGCCTTCGGCATGGGGATCGAGCGCATCGCCATGCTGAAATACGGCATTCCCGATCTCCGCACATTCTACGAATCGGATTTGCGCTGGCTCCGGCATTACGGCTTCGTGCCGCTGGACATGCCCAGCATGGTGGGAGGATTGACCCGATGAAATTCACCCTCTCCTGGCTGAAGTCGCATCTCGAGACGGATGCCGATGTGGCGACGATCGCCGCCAGGCTCACCGATCTCGGCATCGAGGTGGAGGGCATCGAGGACAAGGCGGCGGCCCTCGCCCCCTTCATGGTGGGCTATGTGGTGGAAGCCAAACAGCACCCCAATGCCGATCGGCTGCGGGTCTGCAAGGTCGATACCGGCAAGGCAATCGTCCAGGTGGTCTGCGGCGCCCCCAATGCGCGCACCGGCATGAAGGGCGTCTTCGCGCCGGTGGGCACCCATGTGCCGGGCACCGGGCTCGATCTCAAGGCCGGCAATATCCGCGGCGAAGCCTCCAACGGCATGCTCTGTTCGGCGCGCGAACTCGGCCTCGGCCAGGATCACGACGGCATCATCGAACTGCCGGCGGATGCGCCGGTCGGCCAGTCCTTCGTCGAATATCGCGGCCTCAAGGATCCCGTCTTCGAGATCAAGGTGACGCCGGACCGGGCCGATTGCCTCGGCGTCTTCGGCATCGCCCGGGACCTCGCCTCGGCCGGTCTCGGCCGGCTGAAACCGCTCGGCACCAAATCCATTCCCGGCACGTTCAAGAGCCCGATCCAGTGGCGCATCGACGAAAGCGCCAAGGATGCCGTGCCCTATGTCGCCGGGCGCTATTTTCGAGGCGTCAGGAACGGCCCCTCGCCCCAATGGCTGCAGGACCGCCTGACCTCGATCGGCCTCCGGCCCATCTCGGCGCTGGTCGACATCACCAATTTCGTCACCTATGACCTCTGCCGGCCGCTCCATGTGTTCGATGCCGACAAGGTGCATGGCGACGTCACCATGCGCACGGCCCGGGCCGGCGAAACCATCGAAGCCCTCGACGGCAAGGTCTATGCGCTCGATTCCGGCATGATCGTCATCGCCGATGACCAGGGTGCCGAGGCGATCGGCGGCGTCATGGGCGGCGAAGCTTCGGGCTGTTCCGAGACCACCAGCAATGTCTTCCTGGAAGTGGCCCTGTTCGACCCGGTCATCACCGCGCGCACCGGCCGCAAGCTCGGCATTCTGTCCGATGCGCGCTACCGCTTCGAGCGTGGCCTCGATCCGCAATCGGCCGATTGGGGTGTGGCTGTGGCGACACAACTCATCCAGGAGATCTGCGGCGGCGACGTCTCCGAGATCACGGCCGCCGGCGCAATTCCCACGGCGCGGAAAGAGATCGCCTTCCGCCCCGCCCGCGTTCTCGCCCTTGGCGGCGTTTCGGTCGCGGTCGAGAAGCAGCGCCAAATCCTCACCGATCTCGGCTTCACCGTCACGGGTACCGGCGAAAGCTGGCAGGTGACGGCGCCCAGCTGGCGGGCCGATGTCGAAGGCGAAGCCGACCTCGTCGAGGAAGTCATGCGCGTCCATGGCTTCGACAACATTCCGGTGACCTCCCTGCCGCGCCTCACCGATCTGCCGCAGACCGCCCTCACCCCCGGCCAGAAGCGTGTGAGCCAGGCCAAGCGCCTGCTCGCCGTGCGCGGACTCAACGAGACGGTCACCTTCAGCTTCATGCCGAGCGATGCCGCGCGGATGTTCGTGGGCGGCAATGCCCTGGTCCTGCTCGCCAACCCGATCAGCGCCGATCTCGATGCCATGCGGCCCTCGATCCTCGGCAATCTCGTCATGGCGGCCGCGCGCAACGCTGCGCGCGGCTTCAGCGATCTCGGCCTTTTCGAGATCGGCCCCACCTATTCCGGCGAGAACGAGAAGGACCAGTTGCTGGCCGCCGCCGGCATCCGCGCCGGTGCGACACCGCGCCATTGGCAGGTGAAGGCGCGGCCCCTGGATGCCTACGACGCCAAGGCCGATGCCATGGCCCTGCTCGCGGCCTTCGGCGCGCCGGTCGACAATCTGCAACTGGAAGCGGCGGCACCCGCCTACTACCATCCCGGCCAGTCGGCGGTGCTGCGCCTTGGCCCCACCATCCTCGGTTATTTCGGCGCCATCCACCCGAAGGTGGCAAGCGCCCTCGACGTGAAGGGCCCGGTGGTGGGCTTCGAGGTGTTCCTCGACCGTCTGCCCAGCCCGCGCAGCAAGGGCACGGCGCGCCCGCTGCTCAACGCCTCGCCCCTGCAGCCGCTTGAGCGCGACTTCGCCTTCATCGTCGAGGCGAACGTGCCGGCGGAAAAACTGGTGAAGGCCGCCAAGGGCGCCGACAAGGCGCTCATCACCGAGGTGAAGCTCTTCGATCTCTTCCAGGGCGGATCTCTCCCTGAGGGCAAGAAGTCGCTCGCCCTCTCGGTCACCCTGCAGCCGCGCGACAAGACCCTGACCGATGCCGAGATCGAAGCCGTGGCGGCCAAGATCGTGGCGGCGGTCAACAAGGCGACGGGTGGAGAGCTGAGGAAGTAGGTCCAGTCTCGTTCGTCATCCCCGGGCTTGGCCCGGGGATCCACGCGTTCCTTCTTTCATTGGCCAACAAACTCGTGGATGGCCGGGCCAAGCCCGGCCATGACGGAGAAATGCGCCGGCGTGGAAGCCATCCCTTGATTCCCGCAGCGCCATCCGACCCGACCAAGGCTGGATTTAGCCACAAATTGGCCTTCTATCCAGATCATGGTTCTCGGATAGTCTGTGGACTTCTCGGGCGAGGGAAAATCATGACGGCAGTTTTGCTTATAACTGCGTTAGCGTATCTGGCAGCAATCATTATTGTCGGGATACCCGCGTTTATACTGAAACTGGTTGTCGTTCGGTCGTTGGGCCAGGGACCGGAGTTTTCGGAGAAGCGCCTGCTCAAACGCTCGATCTCGGTTTGCTTGCTCGCGGGCTTTGCAACGACGCTGGCGATCATTTTTTCTGGCAGACTTACATCTCCTCTATGGATTCCGGGCGTCATGCCCCGGGAAGCCATCGCGGTAGCGACTATCCTTTTGGCAACTATCGCCGCAGAGGCTGTAGTTTGGTATGATAGGTCGGTGCCCGCCGGCCTGCGGACAGGAACGGCAACCGCCAAATGGCTGCTGGGCAGCAACCTATGGCTGCTCTGGGCCATTTTCTTGATGTTCCATTTCGGCTCCAGCAATCTGGAAACATCCTGTCTTTTTCTGGATGAGATTGGGGCTGCGGCCGACGGGCAAAAGTGCTTTGCCGGGCCCAGGAACTATTGGCTCGCGCATCCGGAACAGCATCTTGCCGTCGACGCGCTGCCTATCTCGGACTAACCCCGACTCCACCCCTTGATTCCCGCGCGATCGCGACGCATATGAGGGCGAAATCAACCCGCCAGAACAAGGAGCTGTCACCCCATGTCCTTGGAACGCCACGGCTTTCAGGCCGAAGTTTCCCGCCTGCTGCAGATCGTCGCGCATTCGCTCTACAGCGACAAATCGGTCTTCCTGCGCGAGCTCATTTCGAATGCCTCCGACGCCTGCGACAAGCTCCGCTATCTGGCATTGACCCAGCCGGAGCTGCTCGAAGGCGGCGGTGAGCTCGCCGTCACCCTCACCATCGACAAGAAGGGAAGGACCCTCACCGTCGCCGATAACGGGATCGGCATGAACAAGGACGACCTCATCAGCCATCTCGGCACCATCGCGCGCTCCGGCTCGGCCAAGTTCGTCGAGGAACTGGAGAGCGCCAAGTCGGCCGACGACAAGGTCTCGCTCATCGGCCAGTTCGGCGTCGGCTTCTATTCCGCCTTCATGGTGGCCGACAGGGTGACGGTCCTCTCGCGCAAGGCCGGCGAAACCCAGGGCTGGCGCTGGATATCCGACGGCACCGGTGAGTTCACCATCGAGGCGGCCGAGAAGCCCACCCGCGGCACCGAGATCGTGCTGCACATGAAGAAGGGCGAGAGCGAGTGGCTGGAGGCTGCGCGCCTCGAGCATGTCATCGCCAGGCATTCCGAGCATGTGGCGCTGCCGATCCATCTCGTCGACGGCGCCGAGGAAAAGCATGTCAACCAGAAGGCGGCCCTCTGGACCAAGTCGAAGGCCGAGATCAGCGACGAGCAGTACCGCGATTTCTACCGCCACATCGCCCATGCCTTCGACGAGCC
>JAEUKV010000095.1 GCA_016794165.1 Rhodospirillaceae bacterium | reverse complement strand
GGCGCCACGGCGCGCTATGACGTGGAACTGTCAGGCGGCGAAAAGCTGATGGCCCTCGCCACGATCCGCGACGGCACCCGCCGCGTGGGCGAGCAGGTCCGGATCGGCGTCGCACCGGAGCATTGCCGCATTCTTTGAGGGTGTCTGACCCGCGTCATCGGCAATTGACCTGACCGGGTCAGGTGGTGCAATGCTCGCGCCTGGACTATCTGCGGAGCGAGCCTCATGCCCCAGTTCGACTATGATCTTTTCGTCATCGGCGCCGGTTCGGGCGGCGTGCGCGCGGCGCGGATCGCGGCCGGCCACGGTGCCCGGGTGGCGATCGCCGAGGAAAGCCGGGTGGGCGGCACCTGCGTCATCCGCGGCTGCGTGCCCAAGAAGCTGCTCTCCTATGCCGCGCATTTTCATGAGGATTTTGAGGATGCCCGCGCCTATGGCTGGTCTTCGGGCGAGGCCAGCTTCGACTGGTCGACCCTGATCGCCAACAAGGACAAGGAAATCGACCGGCTCAACGGCAACTACAAGAAGCTGCTGTCCGGCTCCGACGTGGCTTTGCTGGAAAGCCGCGCCGTGCTGCGCGATGCCCATACGCTTGATGTCGGCGGCCGTACCGTCACGGCAGGGAACATCCTGATCGCGGTCGGCGGTTGGCCGGAAATGCCGAAAGTGCCGGGGATCGAGCTTGCCATCACCTCGAACGAAGCCTTTCATCTGGCGGCCATGCCGCGCCGCGTCGTCATCGTGGGTGGCGGTTATATCGCGGTCGAGTTCGCCGGCATCTTCAACGGCCTCGGCGCCGAGACGCATCTGCTCTATCGTGGCGAACAGATCCTGCGTGGCTTCGATGACGATATCCGCAATTTCGCGGCGAGCGAGATCGTCAAGAAAGGTATCCGCCTGCAGACCAAGGCGGATGTCGTGAAGATCGAGGCGGTCGGGGCAGGGCGGCGCGCGACGCTGAAATCGAGCGCCACGATCGAATGCGACGTCGTCATGTACGCGACCGGCCGCAGGCCGAAGACGGATAGCCTCGGATTGGAGGCGGCTGGCGTTACGCTTGGCAAGGGCGGCGCCATCGCGGTCGATGCGTTCTCGAAGACCAATGTCGACAACATTCATGCCGTGGGCGATTGCACCGACCGGGTCAATTTGACCCCGGTCGCCATCAAGGAAGGGCATGCCTATGCCGACACGGTTTTCGGCAAGAAGCCCTGGTCCGTCGACCATGCCGGCATCGCCACCGCCGTGTTCAGCCATCCGCCCATCGGCACGGTCGGCATGACCGAGGCGGAGGCGCGGGAAGGGGGGCGCGAGGTCGACATCTACAAGGCGGACTTCAAGCCCTTGAAGCACACGCTGTCCGGCCGGGACGAGCGCACGCTGATGAAGCTGGTGGTCGACCGCAAGTCCCAGGTGGTGCTGGGGGCGCATATGGCCGGGATGGATGCGCCCGAGATCATCCAGGCCCTCGGCATCGCGGTGAAGATGGGCGCCACCAAGCAGCAATTCGACGCCACCATGGCCGTCCATCCCACAGCCGCCGAGGAATTCGTCACCATGCGGGTGCCAGTGACGGCTGCATGAACTCTCACCGTATCGTGATGCGCCCTCTTTGGCTCGGAAGGATAAAGTGCCGTCTACGTCAAGTTGTACTGTGAGCGAGCATGATCCGCTTCCTGACGTTCTTCAGCCTATTGTTCGGACTTTCGAACGCCGCTTTTGCCGATGTCGACACTCTGGAATGCAATCGATCGGCGGCGATCCGCGTGCGCTATATGGTGTCGCCGTTTTCTGATGGCGTTCGAATTAATGAAAGGCCGGGCGAATTCTGTTTGTTGCTGAACGGTGAACGAGCGGCGTTTGAGGTTGGCGGTGTCTCATTCACGGTGCAATACGACCGCAATCCTCGCGTCCCGGATGCTGAAGGTAGCTCGCCAACAGTGCTTGGATCGCTGCGGGCTCTGGTAGTTACCCCAGGGGATTTCGATGGTCGCGTATTCGTTGCCCAGCCCATGCGCCATAGGCCCTACAATGCCGATACCGACGGCAACTGGCGCTACAGCCCGATGTGGGCGGAATTTGCAGACCCAATCCGCATCATTGTAGGCGAAGGGCAAGCCGAAAGTTAGCGCGGCAACCAAATAAAAATCATATTAATCAATGCATTGCGTCGTTTTCTTGCATCATTTGCAAGGGAGAGACATAAATCGTATATCCAGGGCGGCTGTTATCCACAGCCCCCAGTCATGTAACCCATGAGCGCGGGCGCGCGCAGAGGCTGAAAGATGAGCACGAAATGGTCGCCG
>JAEUKV010000094.1 GCA_016794165.1 Rhodospirillaceae bacterium | reverse complement strand
ACGCGACCTCGCCGCCGCGCAGATGGCGGTGACCGCCGATGGCGACACCGTTTCGCTGCGGGCCGGCCCGAATGGTGGCCGCGCTCTCATCCTCGCCGCGCGCCCGATCGGCGAGCCGGTGGTGCGCGCCGGCCCCTTCGTGATGAACACCAGGGCCGAGATCGAGCAGGCCTTCCAGGACTACCAGGCCGGGCGGTTTGGCTGATGAGGTAAGCGCATCGCGCCAGCACCATTTTTCGTCACCGCGCACACGTGCCCTTCGCTAGACTCGCTTCACCCGCTTCTTCTTTCGTCAAGCCCGGGGATGACGCATTGTGGTGAAGGGACCCATGGGTGCGAGGACCATATGAGCGACGAGACCGCCGAGCACCCTGAATCCGAAACCGGCGCGCGGGTGGCCGTGCGGCGCCGGCGCGGGGCGGATTCGGTGCGCAGGCCGCGCGAGAGCGGCATCCAGCAAGGGCATTTCCCGGCAATCCTGCGCCGGTCCCTCAAGCCCATCGAGCCCCTGAGTGCCGAGCAGATCGAGGCCGTTCACCGGGCCTCCCTCACCATCCTCGAGGAGATCGGCATCGAGTTCATGGGCCGGGCGGCGCGCGACCTCTTTGCCAGGGCCGGCGCCAGGGTCGATCATGCGACCGGCCTGGTAAAGATTCCAGCCGCGCTGATCGAGACGGCACTGAAGACCGCGCCCGAATCCTTTCGCCTGACGCCGCGCAATCCGGCGCGCGCGATCGAGCTCGGGCATGATGCGCTGGCCTTCGGCCTGGTGGCCGGTCCGCCCAACGTGCATGACTGTGTGGGCGGCCGGCGGGCCGGCAATCTTGCCGACTACAAGCGCCTCATCAGCCTGGCGCAGACCTTCGACATCATCCATCTCCTCGGCAACCAGGCCACGGCGCCGCAGGAACTGCCGGTCACGTCGCGCCATCTCGACTGCTATCTCGCCAACGTCACCCTGACCGACAAGGTCTATCACTGCACCGCGATCGGCCGCGAACGCGCCCTCGACGGCATCGACATGATGGCGATCTCCCGCGGCCTCACCCGGGAAGAGCTGCGCGACGATCCCGGGGTCCTCACCATCATCTCGGTCAACTCCCCGCGCCGTTTCGACGAGGCGATGAGCGACGGCCTCATGGCCATGAGCGAATGGGGCCAGGCGGTGGTGGTGACCCCCTTCACCCTGATGGGCGCCATGGCCCCGGTCAGCCTCGCCGCCGCCCTTGCCCAGCAGAACGCGGAGGCCCTGGCCGGCATCGCCCTCTCGCAACTGACGCGCCCCGGCGCCCCCGTGGTCTACGGCGCCTTCACTTCGAATGTGGATTTGCGCTCCGGTGCGCCCGCTTTCGGCACGGCGGAGAATGCGCGGGCGACGCTGGCCGGCGGGCAGCTGGCGCGCCGCTACAAGCTCCCCTACCGCGCCAGCAATGCCTCGGCATCCAACGTGGTCGATGCGCAGGCGGCCTATGAATCGCAGATGTCGCTGTGGTCCTCGGTGATGGGTGGGGCCAACCTCGTCTATCACGGCGCCGGCTGGATGGAAGGCGGCCTCACGGCGTCCTTCGAGAAGGTGATCCTCGATGTCGAGATGCTGCAGATGATGGCGACCCTGGTGCAGCCCTTCGACACCAGCGACGCCGAGCTCGGTCTCGATGCCCAGCGCGAGGTGATGCCGGGCGGTCATTTCTTCGGGGCGCAGCATACGCTTGCGCGCTACCAGACCGCCTTCCAGCGCCCGCTGCTCGCCGATTGGCGCTCCTATCCGGCCTGGTTGGAGGACGGTGGCAAGAACACTACCGAGCGCGCCACCGGAATCTGGCAGCAGGCCCTCGCCGATTTTGCGCCGCCGCCCCTCGATGCCGCCGTTGCCGAGGCCCTCGACGCTTTCGTGGCAAAACGGCAAGAAGAACGGAAGAACGCGCAGGATTGAGCCGCCCTCACTCCCAGCCCTCTCCCCGCCGGGGCGATGAGCCCCTGACGATACCGATTCATTCTCTCGCTTTGCCTGTGGGTAGAGGGTCAGAGCGAGGGGCCATGCCGACGGACGGACTTTTCGTCGATCTAGCTTTTTTGCGCTGCTTCGGGCAACACTTCGGCTGAGCCAACACCCCATCCGAAGGGCGATCATGAAAGTCTACATCAGCAGCGATATCGAAGGCACCGCCGGCATCACCAGTTGGGACGAGGCCGAGAAGGCCCATGCCGATTACAAGGAGTTCCGCGA
>JAEUKV010000082.1 GCA_016794165.1 Rhodospirillaceae bacterium | reverse complement strand
CGACGCTCGAACCGGAGCTGGGCCAACTGGTGGAGCAGAAGGGCTGGCGCTCGCCCAGCGACGTGCTTAGCTCCTACCGGCATCTCGAACGCCTGGTGGGGGCCGAGCGCATCGTCCTGCCGGCGCCCGATGCCGAGCCTGCCCAGTGGGGTCTGCTGTGGGATCGGCTCGGCCGGCCCAAGGATCCCGGCGGCTACGCGCTGAAGGCGCCGGCGGGCGGCGGCTACGATGCGGCCACCGCCGCATGGTTCCGCGAGGCCGCCCATGAGGCAGGCCTCACCGCAAAGCAGGCCGCGGCCTTGCACGACGGTTTCCTGGCGCGCTTTCCGGCGGTCGAAGCAGCGACGCCGCATGACAGCGCCGCGTCGCCGCCGCCCGAGGAAGCCCTGCGCGATCTGTGGGGCCGCAAATACGAGAGCAACATGACCGCGGCCAGGCGCGCCTTCGCGGCGTTTCTTGGCGAAGAAGCCCCGTTCCACGACATCGCCGATGCGCTGGGCGAAACCGCACTGATGGAGATGCTGGCCAAGATCGGCCGGCTGATCGGCGAGGACAGCATCACGGCCAGGGCCGAGAGCGGGGCGGGGCCGCGCAACCCGGCCGAGGCCCTGGCGGAGATCGCAAGGCTCAGGCGCGCCATCGAGGCCGACAGCGGCCATCCCTATCTCACCAAGACCCATCCCGAGCACCAGAACCTGGTGCGGAAGATGGAAGCCCTCTACGCCCTGGCCTACGGCGGGTCGTGACGGGCATTTCTAAAGCCCGGACAACTTCGCCTGCGAAGCCCGGCTGACCGCCCGGAACAGACGGGTCGTCCGACGATGCGCGCCAGCATCGAGGCTTGAGGTCCTTGTTGCTTGCCGCCTTGCGCGGCAGCCGCGACGCCAACCCTGCCGCGCAAGGCAGGTCGGTGCCGCAGCAGGGGCAACCTCGCCGTATTCGACCGGAAACCCGAAGATGAAAGGAAGTGAGAACCCATGTCCTCACAAGTGCAGGTCGCGTTCAACGCGATGTATTCGGCCAACATCATGCTGCTGGTGCAGCAGAAGGGCAGCCGTTTGAAGGACGCCGTGCGCCAGGAAATGGTCACCGGCGAGATCGCCTATTTCGACCAGATCGGGGCGGGCAGCGCCATCAAGCGCCAGTCGCGCCATGCCGATACGCCCTTGACCGAAACGCCCCATGCGCGGCGCCAGGTGATGCTGGAAGACTATGAATATTCCGACCTGGTCGACCGGCTCGACCAGGTGAAGTCCCTGACCGACCCCACCAACGCCTATGCCCAGGCGGCGGCGCATGCCCTGGGCCGCGCCATGGACGACGTCATCATCGCGCAGGCCAATGGCCTCGCGCGTACCGGCAAGACCGGGCAGACCCCGGTGACCCTGCCCGGCAGCCAGAAGATCGCCGCCGGCGGCACCGGATTGACGCTGGCCAAGCTGCTGCAGGCCAAGGAGATCCTGGACGCGGCGGAGAACGACCCCGACGAGCCGCGCTACGTCGCCTGTCCGGCCAAGGACATCACGGTGCTGCTCGGCACCACCCAGGTGACGTCCTCGGACTACAACACGGTGAAGGCGCTGGCAGCCGGGCAGATCGACACCTTCCTCGGCTTCAAGTTCATCCGCACCCAGCGCCTGGGCCTGGCGGGCGCCGACCGCGCCTGCCTCGCCTGGCGGCAATCGGCGCTGCTCCTCGCTCTGGCGCAGTCGCCCAAGGTCAAGGTCACCGAGCGGCCCGACAAGTCCTATGCCACCCAGGTCTATTGCGCGATGTCGATCGGCGCCACGCGCATGGAAGAGGACGGTGTCGTCGAGATCGCGACGCTTGCTTGAAGTTGGGCGCGGACAGTAGCCGCCACTCCAACCCGATGACGTGAGGTGCGCGCAGCGGCCGCACGGTCGACGGATGTCGACATGCGTCGAACGGCAACCCCGCTGCGCGCACCTTGTATTTCAATTCTGAACGGAGACAAACATGGCAACCCAATACGGACTGCAGATGGGCCGGCTGCGCAACACCGCGCCGGTCGATCTTCCCATGGCGGGCGACGTGCACGGGCGCGTGCGCTGCTTCAACGAGAAGGTAGCGCTGGCAAGCCAGCCCACCAGCGACATCGTCGAGGTGGCGCGCCTGCCCAAGGGGGCGCGCGTGCTCTACGGCATCCTCGCCAGCACGGTCAGCCTCGGATCGGCGACCCTGGCGGTGGGCATCGCCGGCACGCCGGCGAAATACCGCGCGGTGGCCACCTTCACCGCGGTCGATACGCCGACGCTGTTCGGCCCCGCCGCCACGATCGGCGAACCGCTGGCGAATGAGGAGATCGTGATCCTTACCATCGCCGCCGCCGCCCTGCCGGCCAGCGGCACTCTGCGCGTGAGGCTGTTCTACACGCTGGATTAGGGAGCTCCGGCGCGCTGTGGCCGCCCCACCAACCCCCCCGCGCGCCGGAGGGTTGGTGGGCGGCTCCGGCGCGCGGTGAAATCAACATGACAACGTCCATCATCTCCATCTGCAACCGGGCGCTCGATTTCCTGGGGGCGGATCCGATCAGCTCGCTGGAGGACGGCTCGAAATCGGC
>JAEUKV010000081.1 GCA_016794165.1 Rhodospirillaceae bacterium | reverse complement strand
TGCTGTCGGTCGAACTGGAATGCGAGCGCGTCGCACAGCAGAAGATTCTGGTAGCGCTTGAACCGCTGGTCGAGGCGGGCGGCGGTACGACGCCGCGGGTGTTGGCGAAGGCCGGCCTCGCCCTGTATCTACAGGGCCTGGCCGATCAGCCCGACGATTTGGATGAGGCCGATCTGGCAGCGGTGCTGGCAAATCTCTAAGCCACGAGGCGCCGAATGCCGACGCCGGATCTATTCGGCGGCGCCCGGGGCGAGATGGCCCAGGGCTCGGGCCGGCGCCTCGGTGAGCGACGATGCGTCTGCGCTGCCTGCGATGATCAGGCGCGATCCGGGGAGTACAATCGTCACCTTGGTGCCAATGCCGAGTTGGCTGGCGATTTCGAGGTGACCATCGTGCAGCTCGACCAGCATTTTGGCGATCGGCAGGCCAAGACCGGTATTGGTCTGTCCGGTATCGTGCTTCAGCGCGGTCATGCGCTTCAGATAGTCCTGGCTCTCCAGCCGATGGAACGGAATCGTGACGCGCGCGATCTCCCGCGCCGACATGCCGATGCCGCCATCCTCAACGCAGATCGAAAGACCGCCATCGGTCCTTCGGTGCGCCGTCACGACAACTCGGTTTTTGGACGTCGTGAACTTGACGGCATTGGCCAGGACATTGCCGAGCGCCTGCCGCAGCCGGGCGAAATCGCCACGCAACGGGGGCAAATCGGTGGCGATTTCGGCATTGACGAGAATGTTGTCCGCTGCCGCGGCCGGTATCACTCCTTCTACCGCCTCTATCACCAGCTTGGCGATGTCGACCTTCTCCTCGGTCAGCGCGACGTCGCCGGCTTCCAACTGCGACAGGTCGAACACCTGCGAGACTAGCCCGAGCAGATGCTGGCCACGGTCATGAATGTGCTCGACGTATTCCACGTACTGCGGATTGCCGACCGGTCCGAGGACCTGCAACTTCATCATTTCCGAATAACCGAGCACGGCATTCAGCGGGGTGCGCAACTCATGGCTCATATTGCCGAGAAAGCGGGTCTTGGCACGGTTGGCGGTCTCGGCCCGCTCCTTGGCGATGGAGAGATGTTCGATGAGATGCTGGTTGCCGAGCATCAGGGCGACGTTGTCCTTGAAGCCGTCATTGAGGTGCCGCGCCATCGACCACAGCAACAGTCCCCAGAAGACGACAAAGGCGCCGATCATCAGGCTCGGCTCGCCATCGAACCAGATCATGTGAAACCCGAACGGCAGCAGGGCGGGTACAGTAAAGGCGCCAAAGGCGATCAGGCTGTTGGTATAGCCGGCGATGGCGGAGGCGGAGAGGGCGGCCATCATGAAGGCGGCCACGAGCTTGGCGTGTTCCGGCGTGAGGCTGGTGATCAGCAGGATGGAAAGCCCCCACAGCAGGCCCGCCACGCCGGACCCGACCGCGAAGGCATAGACCCAACGCCTAGCCTCGCCGACCGAGCGGGTCCGCGAAAGATAGAGCCTGGCCAGCGCAAAGCGCAGCATGGTCCAGGCGAAGAGCGAACCAGCCCAGAGCAGCAGGTAAAATCGATCTGCGCTGCTCCAAAGGGCGATGGCAAGCAGGCACAGGGCGCCGATATTGGCGATCAGCAACGGTCGCGTGCGTTTGTAGAGGCTGGAAATCAGTTCCGCCTCCACCTCGTTGCGTGTCACCGGGGCCATGCCCGCCGGCAAGATCGCCGTATCGGCCAAGATTTCGTCCTCCACCGGTGGCGGGGCACTTCCCACTGCCGGCCCTGTTTCAATTGGTCCTGGATTGTCTACGGGCACCATTGCCGCTGCGGATTAACACGGCCCTAAAGCAGGGCAAAAATTGAGACAAAAACTGGAGAAAATACCACCAGAGTGGTGGCGTCGACCGCTTCCTGCCGTGCGAGAAGGAGAATAGTCCCCGGAGACCCCCTAGGCCGGTTGATCCGGTTTCGTTAATGTGCCGGCGCGCGACGGCTCACAGGCTTGCTCAGCGCCGTATTTCGATGGATCGGGGCTGTTGAATGCATGACTACCTGGCGGTAACCGAGCAGACCCTGCGGCAGCGGCGTCTGGCGCTGTTGGGCCTTTATGCCAGCATCTTTGCCTTCGGCATTTCCTTTGGCGGCTTGTTGCCCTGGATGGCGCTGGACATGGAAGCGCGCGGGATCGACACCGCCGTGATCGGCCTGGTCGCCGCCGCCCACCCCCTCGGCGTCCTGCTGATGGCACCCTTCACGCAGCGGATCGTGCAGCGCTTCGGCAGCGGCAATGCGATGATCTTCTGCACTGCCATCGCCGTCATCACCATGCTGCCGCTGGCGCACTGGGATTCCGTGCCGGCCTGGCTGGTCCTGCGCTTCGTGAGCGGACTCGCGGGCAGCGTTCCCTGGGTGGTGACCGAGACCTGGATCAATGTCGCCGCCACCGAGCGCAATCGCGGTCGCTCCGTGGCGATCTACACCGCCGTCATGGCCGC
>JAEUKV010000041.1 GCA_016794165.1 Rhodospirillaceae bacterium | reverse complement strand
TATCTCGTCACCACCATTCTGGGCGGCGCCGTCACCGCGCTGCTGAAGGGCCGCTTCGGCGCCCGCGATGCCATGCTGGGCGCCGGGATCGTGGTGGTGATCGGCGGCCTCGTCCAGGCGCTGGCGCCCGGCATCGCGCTCATCCTGGTGGGCCGCGCCATCCAGGGCCTCGGCGAAGGCGTGCTGATCGCCCTATCCTATGTGCTGACCCGCGAGCTCTTCGACAACCGCCTGGTGCCGCGCGTCTTCGGCACCCTTGCCGCCACCTGGGGCGGGGCCGTGTTCCTGGGGCCGCTCATCGGCGGCGCCCTGACCGAGCTGTTCTCCTGGCGCATCGCCTTCCTCGGCGCCGCCTTGCTGCCGCTCCCCATGATGGCGCTGGCCTGGGCGATCCTGCGCGAGCCGGCGGTCCGGCGCTTTGTCGGCAAGCCGCCGCTGCTGCGCGTCTTCCTGCTCGCCTCGGGTGTCATCGGCATTGCGGCCGCCGACCGGCTGGGCAGCGCGGTGCTGGGGGCCGGCGCCGTCGCCGTCGGCATCCTTGCCGTCGCCCTTGCCCTGAAGCTCGACCGCCACAGCGCCAGCCATCTCATCACCACGGTCTTTCCCGGCCTCCGGCACCGCGTCTCCTGGGGACTGTGGATCCTCGTCCTGATGCCGATGGCCGAGGCCGGCGTGTTCGTCTACACACCCTATATCCTGCAGCTCAACCATGGGCTCACGCCCACCTGGGCCGGATATTTTGGCGCCATCCACGCCCTCACCTGGTCGTTCTCGGCCCTCGCGGTCGCCCAATCGACGCCGCGCTGGCATGGCGGGCTGATCTTCGCCGGCCCGCTGTTGCTGGCGATCGGGCTCGGCATCCAGGCCTTCACCATGGCCGGCCAGCCCCTGGTCCTGGTGGCAGGCGCCCTCGCTTTGGTCGGCATCGGCTTCGGCATCTCCCATTCCTTCATCAACCAGCGCATCATGGCCGCGGCTCCCGAGGGCCAGGAGGACGCCACCGCCACGGCCATCCCGACCCTGGAATGCCTGGGTGCTGCCATCGGCGCGGCCCTCGCGGGTCTGGCCGGCAATGCCGCCGGCTTCGCCGGAACGCTCAGCACGGAAATCGTCGCGCGGGGCGCCCTCACCGTCTATGGTGGTGGGGCGCTGGTGGCACTCATTGCCTTGGTCATGGCAATCGGGTTCCTGCGCGCCGGACGCGTGGCAAGGATCGCCATGGCTTGATAAGGAAATTTCAATCCCAATTGTCTGTTAATTCAATTTTCTAAATACCTTCCCCTGCGGCAGACTGTCTCGCATGATTGATTCATGGGAGGGATTCGCATGGAAGGGACTGGATTGATGAGGGAAACCTTGGTGGAAGGCGCGGAGATGAGCCGTCGCGGCACGGGTACAGTCAGCACGGATCCGGCCAGCGTCAGCACCGAGGCCTTCGTCGAGGCGATGCGGGTGCAGGCCACCGCCGTCAATCTTGTGACTTCGGACGGGCCCGGCGGCAAGACCGGCGTCACGGTCAGCGCCATGGCCTCGGTTTCCGCCGAGCCGCCCCTGATCCTCGCCTGCGTCAACCGGCGCAGCCCGTCGGTAGCCGCCATCCGGCGCAACGGCGTGTTCTGCATCAATGCGCTCTCCGCCGAACAGGACGGACTTGCGGACACCTTCGCCGGCCGGCCGAGCAGCGGGGTTCCCTTCGATTTTCGCGCCGCCCGCTGGACCACACTGGAAACCGGCTCGCCCGTTCTGGTGGATGCCGTCGCCAACCTCGACTGCGTGATCCACGAGATGGTGGAGGCCGGTTCCCACACCATCTTCATCGGCCGCGTGGTCCGGGCGCAGCACCGCCAGGTGAAGCCGCTGGTCTATTGCGACCGTGTCTACGGTGCGCCGGGTCCGCTGTCGCGTTGATTGGCCGGACGAGAAACGCCGGTAGCCGATGATCGTCGCCACGCTGCAGGAACTGATCGGCCTGTTGCCGCGACATGGGCGGCTGATGGGTCTGGACCTGGGTGAAAAGACCATCGGCATCGCGGTCGGCGACCCCGGGCATCGAGTGGCAACACCGGTCACCACGATCCGACGCAGCAAGTTCGCCGAGGATGCGCGGCAATTGCTCAAATTGATCGACGAGCGGCAGATTGCCGGGCTGGTCATCGGCTGGCCGCTCAACATGGATGGATCGGAGGGCCCGCGCTGCCAATCCACCCGGCAGTTCGCCCGCAACCTCGCCAAGCTGCGCGACTTGCCGATGGCATTCCGCGACGAGCGCCTCTCCACCGTCGCCGTCACCCGCGACATGCTGGCAGCCGATCTCAGCCGCGCCAAGCGGGCGAAGATGGTGGATGAATCCGCCGCCGCATTCATCCTGCAGGGCGCCTTCGACTCGCTTCATCGCGGCTAATTCCGGCTTGCTTTTGCAGGGCGGGCACTCGACATTGGCCGGAACATCCAGTGTCGGGGTACTTCATGTCTGGACCGCTTTCCGGTATTCGCGTTTTCGATCTCAGCCGCATCCTGGCCGGGCCCACCGCCACGCAGATCCTCGGCGATCTCGGCGCCGACGTGATCAAGATCGAACGCCCCGGTGCCGGCGACGATACGCGAAAATGGGGCCCGCCCTTCGTCAAGGGCAAGGACGGCAGGGATACCCATGAAAGCGGCTACTACCTCTCCATCAACCGCAACAAGCGCTCGGTCACGCTGGATGTCGCCAAGCCGGAGGGACAGGAGATCGCCAAGCGCCTGATCGCGCGCTCGGACATTTTTGTCGAGAACTTCAAGGTCGGCGACATGGCGCGCTACGGCCTCGCCTACGACCAGATCAAGTTCGACTACCCGCGCCTCATCTACTGCTCGATCACCGGCTTCGGCCAGACCGGCCCCTACGCGCCCCTCGCCGGCTACGACTTCCTGGCCCAGGGCATGGGCGGGATCATGAGCGTCACCGGCGATCCCGACGGACAGCCCACCAAGGTGGGCGTCGCCATCACCGATATCGTCTGCGGGATCTACTCCACGGTCGCCATCCTGGCGGCCCTGCATCATCGCCAGATCTCCGGCCGTGGCCAGTTCTGCGACATGAGCCTCTTGGATTCACAAGTCGGCTACCTCGCCAATATCGGCCTGCACTACCTCACCTCGGGCGAGGTGCCCAAACGCCTCGGCAACGAGCATCCCAACATCGTGCCCTATTCCGTGGTGCGCTGCTCCGACGGGTTCTTCATCCTGGCGGTCGGCAATGACAGCCAGTTCGAGAAATTCTGCGAGTTCGCCGGCGTGCCGGACTGGGCCAGGGACGAGCGTTTCGCCACCAATCCGGCGCGCGTGCGCAACCGCGTTCTCATCTACCAGATGATCAACGCACTTACCGAGCAGAAGCCGCAGCAGCACTGGATCGAGGGCCTCAATTCCCTGGGCGTCCCGGTGGGTCCGGTCAACAATATCGACCAGGTGTTCAAGGATCCACAGGTGCTGGCGCGGGAAATGAAAATCTCCATGCCGCACCCCGCCGCCGGCTCCGGCGCTGTCGACCTGATCGGCAGCCCAATCAAGCTCTCGGAAACCCCGGTCGACTACCGCCTCGCCCCACCTACCTGCGGCCAACACACCGACGAGGTTCTGCGTGAACTCCTTGCCATGCCGGACGACGAAATCCGGACGCTCCGCGACAAGAAGATCATCTGAAGGCCAGCATGGCGGCGTCGGGTGGGTGGATCGAGAGCCTGTTTGAACTTGTCTTTCGTGCCGCTTTGGGCTGGTTGAAGCACTGGCACGAGTGGTGGCCCTACGGATGCCTCGCGGCATCCATCGGAGCGGCCGCCATGCTTGGCTGGCTGCTTGTCCATTTACGGTCCAAGTAGCCCTTATGGGCTGGCTTCTCTTGAGGCTGGCGGCAACTGGATCTCGCTTGGCTTCCCACCAGAATCGTTGACGGGGGCGGGAACAGCCGTATGATGCGCGCTCAATATGAGCGCTCAAGCCCGCACGCCGAATTCCTTCTTCCCCCACAAGCATTTGCTGGGAATCGAGGGACTTTCCGCCGACGAGATCGAGCGGTTGCTCGACCTCTCCAACCGATATGCCGACATGGCCACCGATGACGCCAGCGCCAGATCGCTGCTGCGTGGCCGCACCGTGATGAACGTCTTTTTCGAGGCGTCGACGCGCACCCAGACCAGTTTCGAACTGGCGGCCAAACGGCTTGGCGCCGACGTCACCAACATGTCGGTGAGCACGTCCTCGATCAAGAAGGGCGAGACGCTGCTCGACACCGCGATGACCCTCAATGCCATGCGCCCGGACGTGATGGTGGTGCGCCACGGCGATTCCGGGGCCATCAACCTGCTCTCGCAGAAGGTGGACGGCGCCGTGATCAATGCCGGCGACGGGCGCCACGAGCACCCGACCCAGGCGCTGCTCGATGCCCTTACCATCCGTCGGCGCCTCGGCCGCCTGCAAGGATTGATCGTCGCCATCTGCGGCGACATTCTCCACAGCCGCGTCGCGCGGTCGAACATTCACCTGCTGACCAAGATGGGCGCCCGGGTCCGCGTCATCGCCCCCACCACCCTGCTGCCCTCCGCCATCGACCGCATGGGAGTCGAGGTCTTCACCGACATGCGCAAGGGCCTCAGGGACGTCGATATCGTGATGATGCTGCGCCTGCAGCTAGAGCGCATGCAGGGCGCCTATGTGCCTTCGGTGCGCGAATATTTCCATTTCTTCGGTCTCGATTACGAGAAGCTGGCGGTGGCCAAACCCAATGCGCTCATCATGCATCCCGGCCCGATGAACCGCGGTGTCGAGATCGATTCCGAAGTGGCTGACGACATCAACCGGTCGGTCATCCGCGAACAGGTCGAAATGGGTGTCGCCGTCCGGATGGCCTGCCTAGATGCCCTGACCCGCAGCCTGGTCGGGAACAATCGATGACCGGCAACCCGAAAGCCACGAAACAGCCGACGCCGCCCCTGCTGCTGCTGGGCGCGCGCATCGTCGATCCTGCCAGCAACCACGACGAAACCGGCAGCGTGCTGGTGCAGGACGGCCGTATCGCCGCGGTCGGCCCAAAGGTCGGCCGCGCGGACGCGCCGAGCGGCACAGAAATCGTGGATTGCGCGGGCCGCGTGCTCATCCCCGGACTGATCGACATGCGCGTGCAGCTGCGCGAGCCGGGCGACGAACATCAGGAGACCATCGCCACCGGCAGCCTTGCGGCCGCCGCTGGCGGTGTCACCAGCATGGTCTGCCTGCCCAACACCAATCCCATCATCGACGACGTGTCGGGCGTCGAATACATCGCACGCCGCGCGCGCGAAACCAGGCGCGCCAAGATCTATTGCTACGGTGCCATCACCCAGGGCCTCGAAGGCAAGGATCTGGTCGAAATGGGCATGCTGGCAGAGTTCGGCGCCCTTGGCTTTACCGATGCCCTCAACGCCGTGGCGGACGTTCAGGTGATGCGCCGGGCGCTTAGCTATGCGCGCAATTTCGACCTGCTGGTCGTGCAGCATCCGGAAGAGGCGCGCCTCGCCGCTGGCGGCGCCATGAACAATGGCGAGTTGGCGACGCGCATCGGCCTGCCTGGTATTCCGGCCTGCGCTGAAGTAATGATGATCGAGCGCGATCTCCATCTCGTGCGCATGTCCGGCGCCCGCTATCACGTCGCCCATGTTTCGACAGCAGCGTCGGTGGAGGCGATCCGCCGCGCAAAGCAGGAAGGACTGCGCGTCACCTGCGACACCGCCCCGCCCTATTTCTCATTGAACGAGAACGAGATCGGCGACTATCGCACCTTTGCCAAACTGTCGCCGCCCCTGCGCGGCGAGAGCGACCGCCGTGCCATCGCCGCCGCCGTGGCGGAAGGAATCATCGACTGCATTGCCAGTGATCACGCACCCCATGACGTGGAAAGCAAGCGCGTGCCCTTCGTGCAGGCGGCGGCCGGCATCGTCGGCCTCGAAACCCTGCTGCCGGTGAGCCTCGAGCTCTATCACAAGGGCTCGGTTTCGCTGCTGCATCTGCTGAAATGCCTGACCTCCCGCCCGGCCGAGATCCTGGGCCTGCCCCAGGGCCGCATCGCCAAGGGAGCGCCGGCCGATCTGGTGCTACTCGACCTCGACCGCCCGCACCGCATCGACGTTGCCTCGTTCAGGAGCAAGTCGAAGAACTCGCCCTATGACGGTCGCCCGGTCCAGGGCGTTGTGTTGCGCACTATCGTCGACGGCCGCCAGGTTTTCGCGGCAGAGGGAGTTGCCTGATGTCGACATCTTTCCTCGCAGATCTTTCGCTCTGGCAGGTCGCCGGCGCGGCGATCCTCGGCTATCTCCTGGGCTCGGTTCCCTTCGGTCTGCTACTCACCCGGGCAGCCGGGCTCGGCGACATTCGCAAGATCGGTTCCGGCAATATCGGCGCCACCAATGTGCTGCGAACCGGCAACAAGACGCTGGCGCTTGGCACCCTGCTGCTGGATGGCGGCAAGGGCGCCGCGGCGGCCCTGCTGGCAGGGCTGGCTGCGCCTGATCTCGCCGTGATCGCCGGCGGCGCCGCGCTGCTGGGACACCTCTTTCCGGTGTGGCTGGGCTTCAAGGGCGGCAAGGGCGTCGCCACCACCCTGGGAACGCTGATCGCGATCAACTGGATGGTCGGGATCGGCGCCTGCCTCACCTGGATTGTCGTCGCGGCCGCCTTTCGCTTCTCGTCGCTCTCGGCCCTGGTCGCGGTCGCCCTGGCGCCAGTTTACGCCTATCTCATCGGGACCTTGCCAGAAGTGGCCCTTGGCGTCTTCGCAGCGATCCTGGTGTGGATCCGGCATCACGAGAACATCCGCCGGCTGCTCAGGGGCGAGGAACCGCGGATCGGGGGCAAGAAAGCCGAGTAAGGCGCATTGTTTGTCGCCTTTCCGGTGCCTGTTCACGATTGATTCCAGATTTGGGGCGCCCTAGGCTGCGGCGATGCCGCAGATCCTCCGAAACCTCGACGACCGGGAACGCCTCGACTGGCTGCGCCTTGCGCGCAGCGAAAATGTGGGCCCGAGCACGTTCCGGCGCCTGCTGGAACGGTTTGGATCGGCCGGCAAGGCATTGGAACGCCTGCCGGATCTGGCGCGCCGCGGTGGGCGCAAGCTCATCTACCGACCTTATCCCGAAGACGTCGCACGGGCCGAGCTCGCGCAACTGGGCGCCATCGGCGCCAGGGCCATCGCCTGGTGCGAGCCGGCCTATCCCCTGGCGCTCCGCTCGGCCGATGGGGCGCCACCTGTTATCACCGTCCGCGGCCAGGCCGAGCATCTTTCCAACCCGACCAAGATCGCCATCGTCGGGGCGCGCAACGCCTCGGCCAATGGACGGCGCCTGGCTCAGGACATGGCCCGCGACCTTGCCACCGCCGGGCTTGTCGTGGTGTCCGGCATGGCCCGCGGCATCGACACCGCTGCCCATCAGGGCGCCTTTCAGGCACAGGGCGGCGGCACCATCGCCGTCGTGGCCGGCGGCATCGATGTGCTCTACCCGCCGGAGAACGCCGCCCTGTTCGAGCGTCTCGGCCAGGAAGGCGTGATCGTCGCCGAGATGCCGACCGGGACCGAGCCCCTGGCGCGCTTCTTTCCGCGCCGGAACCGGATCATCGCCGGCCTTTCCAGCGCCGTCGTGGTGGTGGAGGCGGCGCTGAAATCCGGCTCCCTCATCACCGCCCGTTTCGCAAATGAACAAGGGCGGGAAATCATGGCCGTCCCCGGCTCGCCCCTCGACCCGCGCTGCCGGGGCTCGAACCATCTTATCCGCCAGGGAGCCCTTTTGGTCGAAGATGCCACACAGGTCCTGGACGCCCTGAATGGGATAACATTCCTCAACACACCTCTGCCACCCGATCACCCTGTCGACAATCAACCTATTGAATCAGAAATGGAATTTTCGTCGGATCAGGCGCGGGACAAGATCCTCTCCCTGCTGGGCCCAAGCCCGGTTGAGGTTGACGAACTGCTCCGTCAGTGTCATTGCTCCGCTCCCGTTATGGGAATGGTGCTGCTGGAACTGGACTTGGCGGGCCGCTTGGAACGCCACCCCGGCAACCGGGTTTCCCTGCTTGTGCAGGTGGCCTGAACGCCGTCCTGCCACATCCCGGACCTGACGGGTCCACCTTGTTCGTTACCAACCCGAAAGCGGGTCCATGAAGGTTGTCGTCGTCGAATCTCCCGCCAAGGCCAAGACCATCAACAAATATCTGGGGGCTGACTACAAGGTGCTGGCCTCCTTTGGCCATGTCCGCGATCTGCCGCCCAAAGACGGTTCCGTCCGCCCGGATGACGATTTTGCGATGATCTGGGACGCCGAAGGTCGCGGCGCCAAACAGCTGAAGGAAATCGCCAGCGCGGCGGCCGGGGCCGAGAGCCTGCTGCTGGCCACCGACCCTGACCGTGAGGGCGAAGCCATCTCCTGGCACATCCAGGAGGAACTGAAGCGCAAGAAAAACCTCGCCAAGCTGCCGATGGCGCGCGTGGCCTTCAACGAGATCACCAAGCGCGCGGTGCTTGAAGCCATCGCCAATCCCCGGCAGATCGACCAGGAACTGGTCGACGCCTATCTCGCCCGCCGCGCCCTCGACTATCTGGTCGGTTTCACCCTCTCGCCGATCCTGTGGCGCAAGATGCCGGGCAGCCGCTCCGCCGGCCGCGTGCAATCGGTGGCCCTGCGCATCATCTGCGAGCGCGAGGCCGAGATCGAAGCCTTCCGGCCGCGCGAATACTGGACCATCGAGGCAAGCCTCACGGCGCCGGATGGCCAGGCCTTCACGGCGCGCCTCACTCATCTCGACGGCAAGAAGCTCGACAAGTTCGACATTGGCGACAAGGCAGCGGCCGAAGCGGCGGTGGCCAAAGTCATTGCCGGGGCGCCGTTCAAGGTCGCCAGCGTCGAGCGCAAATCGGTGCGGCGCAACCCATTCCCGCCCTTCATCACTTCGACCCTGCAGCAGGAAGCGTCGCGCAAGCTCGGCTTCGGCGCCTCGCAGACCATGAAGATCGCGCAGCGGCTCTACGAAGGCGTCGATCTCGACGGAGAGACCGTCGGCCTCATCACCTATATGCGCACCGATGGCGTGACGCTCAGCCAGGACGCGATCACCGCCGGACGCAAGTTGATCGGCGAGCAATACGGTCAGAAATACCTGCCAGCAGCGCCCCGCATTTACAAGAGTGCCGCCAAGAATGCCCAGGAAGCCCACGAGGCGATCCGGCCGACCGACCTCTTCCGCCGCCCGGAGCATGTCCGGCGCTATCTGCGCGACGACGAGTTCCGCCTCTACGACCTGATCTGGAAGCGAACCCTCGCCAGCCAGATGGAAAGCGCCGAACTTGACCAGGTGGCGATCGACATCGCCTCGGCCGACGGCAAGCAGGTGCTGCGCACCACCGGCTCGATCATCACCTTCGACGGCTTTCTCACCCTCTATCAGGAAGACCGCGACGACCCGGTGGAGGACGACGACAGCGGCGCGCGCCTGCCCAATCTGAAGCAGGGCGACGGCGTCGCCTCAAAGGAGATCCGGCCGGACCAGCATTTCACGCAGCCGCCGCCGCGCTATTCGGAAGCCTCGCTGATCAAGCGGCTCGAGGAACTCGGGATCGGCCGCCCATCGACCTATACCTCGATCCTGCAGACCCTCGAGGACCGCGCCTATGTGCGCCTCGACAAGAAGCGCCTGGTGCCGGAAGATCGCGGCCGGCTGGTGACGGCCTTCCTCACCAATTTTTTCGATCGCTATATCCAGTACGGATTCACCGCCGATCTGGAGACCAAGCTAGACGACATCTCCGGCGGCCGCGCCCGCTGGAAAGATGTGCTGAGCGAGTTCTGGAACGATTTCGCCCATCTCCATCAATCCGAAGCGGAGAACGACGGCAAGCTGCCGTCCATGCAGGAAGCGGTCGCCTATCTCGACAAGGGTATCGGCACACGCTCGGTCGTCATCGACGTCCTCAATGAGGCGCTGGCGCCGCATTTCTTCCCCGATCTCGGCAATGGTCGCGAGCCCCGCGCCTGCCCCGCCTGCGCCAATGGCCAACTCGGCATCAAGCTGGCCAAGACCGGCGCCTTCATCGGCTGCAACAACTACCCGGAATGCCGCTACACCAAACCGCTCGCCGTCCAGACCGAGGAAGAAATCGCCGCCGGTTCCGCGGGTCCGACCGAGCTCGGGCAGGATGCCGAGGGCCGTACCATGACGCTGCGCAAGGGGCCCTATGGCCACTATGTGCAACTGGGCGAGGACGAGAACGGCACCAAGCCGAAGCGAGTCTCACTGCCCAAGGGCATGCCGCCTTCCGACGTAACCGCTGAGATCGCCGCCAAGCTCCTCAGCTTGCCACGCGTGGTCGGCAATCATCCGGAATCCGGCAAGCCTATTCTCGCGGGGATCGGTCGCTTTGGTCCCTATCTCAATCACGACGGCAAGTTCAAGTCGATCCCCAAGGACGACGATGTGCTTTCCATCGGCATGAACCGTGCGGTGGAAATCCTCGCCCAGGAAAGCAAGGGCCGTGGTCGCGGCGCTGCCGCGCCGGGCAAGGAAATCGGCAAGCATCCCGAAACCGGCGATACCGTGACCCTGCACGACGGCAAGTATGGCCATTACGTCAAGATGGGCAGCATCAACGCGACCCTGCCGAAATCGGTGGACCCGGCCAACGTGTCGCTCGCCGAAGCGCTGATCCTGATCGCCGCCCGCGCAGAAAAGGGCGGCGGCAAGACCAAGGGCCGGGCAGCCAAGAAGGCGGCACCCAAAGGCGCACCCAAGGCAGCGAAGAAGACGGCAAAGAAGGCATCCGCCAAGGACGCTGCGCCGAAGGCCGCCAAAAAAGCGGTGAAAAAGGCTGCCAAGAAAGCAGCACCGAAGGCGAAAAAGACCGCCTGAGCGCTTCCCCTAGCTCAGTCCGCCGCGTGCGCGCCGTGCCTCATAGGCTTGGAGATGGCAGTAGACCAGACGCAACACCGTGGCATCATGCCCGAATTCATGAGCGCGACGGTACATGTCACCGATGATGTGATCGGCCTCGATCTGACCGCCGCGTTCGATATCCCGGAGCATGGAAGCCATGAAGGCAGACCCGGGCGCCATCAGCAGCTTGCGGATATTGGCCAAATAGTCTGCATGCGGCGGATACCCGTTTTCGGTCGCAACAGCGATTGCCTCCTGCAGTAGCTCCTCGGTCAGTTCGCGGCCTTCCCTGGCGGCCATTACATCGCCCACCGCACCGCGCATGAGCGTAGTAATGCCTCCCAATGTTCCAATCATCACCCACTTGTCCCAAAGGGCCTGATCGACCGGGTCCAGCAGGCTGGAAGTGAAGCCGGCCTTTGCTGCCAGTTCGGCGAAATCGCTCAGCACCTGCTTCACGCGGTCATTCGCCGGATGCTCCTCGAACGGCCCAAAAACAAGCCGTGCGAACTTGCTCTTGTGAATGACATCACCATCCGGAGACAGGGTTGCTTCGATCTGGCACATCCCACCAATCACAGCATCAGCGCCAAAGCGGTGCAGGAGATCCTCGTTATGCCGCATGCCATTGAGCAGTGGCAAGACCACGGCGCCCTTGGCAACATGGGGTGAAATTGCTTCGATCGCCTGCGCAAGATCATAGGCCTTGCAACTAACGACGACGAGATCCACAGGGCCGGCACCCACCGCCTGTTCAATCGTCTTTACCGGCAGCTTGACATCGCCCAGCGGACTCTGAATAACGAGCTGGCGATTGGACAGCTGTTGGGCGCGGCCCGGACGGACCTGGAATGTTACGTCGCCGCCGGCCTCTACGAGCCTGCCGCCAAAGTAGCCTCCGACGGCACCCGCCCCAAGAAACAGAATCTTCATGACCTTCTTCCCCTGTGCTAGCCTGCCAGCATGCCTCAATCGCTCACCAAACTGAAGAATATCGGCCCGGCCACCTTACGCCAACTGGAAGAAGTCGGCGTAGATACTCCTGATAAACTACGACAATTGGGCACTGTCGATGTCTACGGGCGCCTGAAGCATGCGTTCCCCGGACGGGTTAACATGGTCATGGCATATGCGCTGGAAGGTGCTATCCGAAACTGCCATTGGAACCATCTCCCAGCAGCAGTGCGCGAGCAGCTCCGAGATGATTGCAAACCAAGGTGGGCCAAGTCAAAGCCGGTCCCGCAGCGCAAACCATAACATGGCGGCGACGAGGAGCGGATGTCGCAACAGCGTGCCGCCGGGAAATGTTTGATGCCGGAGTGCCGCAAAAACATCGAAGCGCTCGGCGGTTCCGGCAACCGCTTCCGCGATCAGCTTACCTGCAAGACCAGCCACCGCCACACCCTGCCCGGAGTAGCCATGAGCAAAAAACACTTCGCCCAAGCGCCCAACATGCGGAAGTCGCGAGGCCGTGATGGCCAACATGCCGCCCCATCCGAACTCAATTTTCTTGGTGGCCAGCTGCGGGTAGACGCGCAGCATGTAGGGGCTGACGAAGGCCTTGATATCGGCAGGTGGCTGGGTGTTGTACCGCTCGCCCCCACCGAAGAGCAGGCGCCGGTCCGCCGACAAGCGCCAGTAACTGACCACGAACTTGGTGTCGCACACACAGACGTCGCGGGTGATGACATCCTGCGCTTCGGCCTCGGACAGCGGCTCCGTGCCAATGATGAAGTTCGCGATCGGCATGATCTTGCCGGCGATGCGGGGTTCGAGATCGCCGAGATAGGCGTTGCAACCCAGCACGACATACTTCGCATGCACTTCGCCATTCTGCGTGGCAACCCGGTTGACGACACCCCTCTCGATCCGCAGCACGCGGCTCTGCTCGAACATCTCCGCGCCCGCCGCCATCGCGGCTTCGGCGAGGCCGAGGGCATAGTTGAGCGGATGAAGATGTCCGCCGCCGCTGTCGGCGACGCCGGCGTGAAAAATCTCCGAACCAAGTTCCGACCTGGTCGCCGCGCGGTCCAGGAAGCGCGCATTGCGATAGCCGAACTTGTTCTCCAGGCAGGCGATCTCATCCTGCATCCATCCGGCGTCGCGACTTTTGCTCGCGACATGCAGCGTGCCGGGCTTGAGGTCGCATTTGATGCCGTGTCGGGCGACACGGTCGGTGATCATCCCGCGCGCCTCCTCCCCCATGTCGAAGAGCATCCTGGCACGGCTCTCGCCGAAGGCCGCGATCAGATCCTCGGGGCCTTTCCTCAAACCTAGATTGATCTGCCCGCCATTGCGGCCCGAGGCGCCCCAGCCAATCCGGGCCTGTTCCAGCAGCACCACCTTGTAGCCGCGCTCGGCCAGGTGCAGGGCCGCGGACAAGCCGGTAAAGCCCCCCCCGACCACGCAAACATCGGCCTCGAGAATGCCCTCAAGCCGTGGCCTCGGCGCAAAAGGGTTCGCGCTTGCAACGTAATAGGAATTATTTGGATGCTCCAATGGCCCCATGATGTCCCCGATCACATGTGGTTATGGGATAGTTATAGAAACTCGGGATCAAGGCGCCAAGTCGCCATTGCGCCGATCAGGGTTGCGCCTCAAGCAGCCTCAGGACGCGATGCAGCGCGCAATCGCCGATACCCATCTCCTCAAGATGTCGCACGGTGTTGCGCAGATAGTCCACATTGGGGCCCATTACGCCGACGGCGTCGCGGATCCGCGCCACCACTTCGTCGGCGCTCAGCTTGCCGGCATATTGCGGATGATGGCGGTCGGCCACGAATGACAGCGCGGTCACGGGGTCGCCCGCCGGCAGCCGCACCTTGAGCAGACGCGGGATATAGACCCCGGTGATCATCTCGCGCCGATGCAGGTAGTCGGCAGCAAGCTCGGCATCCTCCGGCGCCACGCGATAGACGCGACCCTGGCATTGCCCGCCGCGATCGAGGCCAAGTACCAGGCCGGGATGTTCCACCGAGCCCCGATAATGCGTCGAGGTGATGCAGAACGCCCGGTGATAGCCGTAGAGGGTTGCCGGCTGCAGATCGATGAAGGGAAAATCCGGCCGCCACATCAGCGAGCCATAGGCGAAGACCCGCAGCTCCGCGCCGGGTGCCGGGCGATAGCGGCGGCCTTCGATCATCTCTTCTTCGGTCATCGGCGATTCACCAGGGCGACGCCAACCGCCACCACCGCGATGCCGGCGAGGGCCAGCGCATCCAGCCGCTCGTCGAAGAGCACGTATCCACCCAGCGCCGCCACCGGCGGCGTCAGGTAAAAGAGGCTGGCGACACGCGAGGCGGCGCCGCGCTGGATCATCCAGGTGAGCAGCGCGATCGAGATGCCCGAAAGCACGATCACAATCCAGGCCATGGCCAGGATGAATTCCGGCTGCCAGTCAATCTCGCCCACGCCGAGAATGAGCATCACCGGCAGCAGCGCCAGCGTGGCCGCGGCATACTGGATCGCGGCACCCGCCTTGAGATCCGCCTGCGGGCAGAAGCGTTTTTGATAGAGGGTGGCGGCGGTGATGCCGATGAGCTGGACGAAGGCGAAGACCAGCCCCCAGAAATGCCCCGGGTCGAGGCTGAGCTTGTGCCAGATCACCATGGTGAGGCCGACGAAACCCAGCACCGCCCCCATCCATTGTGTGATCCTGAGCTGTTCGCCCAGCAGCGGGCCGGCGATGGCTGCGGTGACGATCGGCTGCAACCCGGCGATCAGCGCCACGACGCCAGCCGAGAGGCCGGCATAGATCGCGGCATAGCAGCCGCCGAGATAAACGGCCTGCAGCAGCACACCGGTGACCGCGATGTGCCCGATCTCGGCAAGGCTTTTCGGCCAGCGCGCGCCGAAGAGCAGGCCGATCGCCAGCATCATCGCGGCGGCCAGGGCAAAGCGGATCACCAGGATGGTGAAGGGCGGCGCATAGGGAATCGCGAATTTGGCCACCAGGAAGCCGGTCGCCCAGAGCAGCACGAACAGCACCGGCACGGCGCGCAGCAGGGCGGTGGGATCCGTCGCGGTGCTGGTCTGGTTCACGGGGCCGGCAGCCCCGTCAGCCATCGGCGCGGCCGAGCAGGAAGGCCAGCACCCGCTCGGTGAAGTGATGGGGAAACTCGACGTTGCACAGATGCAGGCCGCCGGCGATGGTCGCCTGCTCGGCACCCGGGATGGCCGTGGCGATTTTCTTCGCTTCCGCCGGCGTGGCACCCGGATCGCTCTCGCCGGCAACCACCAGGGTGGGCGCTTTGATGCCGTGCAGGGCCTCGGGCGTGAAGTGCATCGCCTTGATGGCGGCACCGCAGCCGGCATAACCGTCAACCGGCGTCGCGGCGATGAGATCACGGATCCACTGCGCGGTCCGGGGTGCCGATTTCTGGAACCCGGCGGAGAGCCAGCGCGCCATGGTGCCGTCGACCTGACTGGCAAGTCCCTGCGCCTTCACCATGGCGATGCGTTCGTCCCAGGCCTTCTGCCCTTCCGGTCCGACGCTGCCGGTGAGGGTCGAGGAGAGGACCAGCTTCGACAGGCGATCGCCGTGGCGGATGCCCAGCGACTGCCCGATCATGCCGCCGATGGAGAGGCCGAGAAAATGGAACCGCGCCAGCCCCAGCTTGTCCGCCAGCGCCACCACGTCGTCGGCCAGCTGATCGAGGCTGTAGGCACCGGCGGGTGCGGCGCTGGCACCGTGGCCGCGCATGTCGAAGGCGACGACGCGGAAATGCCGCGCGAGGAGTGGCAGCTGCAGGCCCCACATCTCGTGGCTGGTCGCCAGCGAGTGGTTGAGGATCAGCGCCGGCCGGTTCTCGTTCCCGGCCAGGGTGACATGGAGTTCGGTGCCGTTGATCTGCGCACGCATGATCGCGTCACTCGGGCTTCTGGCCCGCCTTGCTCAATTGCTCGAGCTGGCGCTGCAGCGCCTGCATCTGGGATTTGAGGTCGGACAGTTCGTCGCCGCCCTTGGCGCCTTCGGGCTTCGCTTCCGTCGGGGCCGGTCCGTTGGGGCCGGTCGATCCCGGCACCTTGAACGGGTTCCACATGCTCATCGCCTGCTGGAAGAAGGCCATGTTCTGCTTCGACATCTCCTCGAACCGGTCGAGGGGCAGGACGCTGCCGAAATTCTCCTTCATGTACTGGCGGATCTGGTCCTGGTTGGAGGCAAAGCTTTCCATGCTCTTCTCGAGATAGCCCGGCACCATGAACTGGAGGTTGTCGCCATAGAGGCTGATCAGCTGCCGCAGGAAGTTGATCGGCAGCATGTTCTGCCCCTTCGACTCCTCCTCGACGATGATCTGGGTGAGGACCGAGCGGGTGATGTCCTCGCCGGACTTCGCATCCTCGACCGTGAAGTCGAGCCCTTCGCGCACCATCTGGGCGAGGTAGTCGAGGGTCACATAGGAACTGGTCGCCGTGTTGTAGAGACGGCGGTTGGCATATTTCTTAATGCGGACCGGCGCCGGCTTTTCGCCGGATTTCGACTGGTCACCTGACACGGCCATTCTTCATTCTCCCCAGTTGCGCCAATAAGCGTGATGTAGCGATTTATGCATTGCAGCAATCCCTTGCCGGGACGGGAACATATTCTGGCGCGGGGTCCAGCATAGCACTACCGGGGGGCCATGTGGCAATGCGGTCGCTGCGCTGCAAACGGCGAAAAACCGCCCGCGCGCAGCGGCTGTGAGCACCAGCAGCATTGCCCGGTTTCCAGCAGGGACGACCGCGGTTATAGTCGTTAAATGACTGAAACGCCGGGAAACAAGGGAACGGCCGGTTCCCAGGCTGCGGAGGCGCCGAGCCTTGAGGAGTTGGCGCGCCGGCTGCTCGATCTGTGGCAGGACCAGCTGACCGCGGTGGCCGCCAATCCGGACCTCGCCACCCAGGCGGCACGGCTGATGGCGGCGATGCCGCTCCCCGGCATGTGGCTGGGGCAGATGGGCCAGATGGGACCCCAGGCCGGGACGCCGGATATCGCCAGGGCCTGGGCCGAAATGGCGCGCGCCCCCTGGATGAACCCAGGAGCGACTCAAGCGGGAGAGGCCGCCGCGAAGGGAGAACCAGGACATGCAAGCCGAGCATCCGGAGACAGCGACGGCGCGGCCGCGCCGTCTGGGACCGCGCCCGCTGCCGCAGCATCTCAGCCTGGCGGCGGCGACCTGGACGAACTCGGCCGCCGCCTTGCCGGCATTGAGAAGCGCCTTGCTGAACTGGCAGGCGAGCGAAAACCAAAACCCGTCCGTGCCGGGCGCAAGCCTGCCGCAAAGCGTGGCGCAAAACCTCGCGCATCTGGCAAAGGAGATGGCGACGCTGGAGCCCCGGATTCAGGCAGCGGATCCGCTGGCCCTGATGACGGCGCTGCAGGTTGAGGGGCGCCGCCGCTTCGGCCAGCTGCTGACCGGCATCGAGGCCTATCGCCGCCATCC
>JAEUKV010000022.1 GCA_016794165.1 Rhodospirillaceae bacterium | reverse complement strand
GGTGACCAGGCGGGCAAGGCGCATCACCTCGGTATTGGCGCCGGAGGCGGAAAGCGTGAACTGCCAGCAGGGCAGACCCACGCGCCGCGCCAGTTCCTCGGTGACGGCGAGGGTATCGGCGACCGGCATCAGGAAATGGGTGGCGTTCTCCGCGGCCTGCGAGACGGCCCGCGCGATGGCCTGATTGCCATAGCCCATGGTCATCGCGAGGTCGCACACATTGAAGTCGCAATAGTAATTGTCATCGAGGTCGCGGAAGCCAGCGCCTTCACCCTTCGTGGCGACAATCGTGTGCCGGAACAAGCTGACCATCCAGGCCATCGGCACACCGCTCGGCATGCTGTTTCTGGCGCGCGTGAGCCATCCCAGCGAGGCCGGAATGCGTGCACGGAAGGCCGCGTCTTCGCGCCGGCGCAGGGCGGCGAGGGCGCCGCGGTCGATCGGATCCGATTTTCGCTCTGGCATGATGGTTCATTTCGCGGGCCGGGAAGGGTGCACCATCTATGCGGCGACCCGCAATCTTGTCAAACCGGCGTCAGCCATGCGTTGGCGCAACGCGCGGGTGCGAAATTGGGTTTCCTCGCCGCGGCCTGCGAGGGTTAGGGTGGCGCGCCCGCTCACAACCGTCGACGGCAGATGACTCCGAACCCGATCCTTCCCCTCAAGCCCTGGCAGGCGGTGGCGCTCGTCGCCACCCTGTCGCTGGTCTGGGGGTATAACTGGGTGATGATGAAGGTGGCGGTGTCCGACGCGCCGCCCTTTGCCTTTGCCGCCCTGCGGTTCCTCGGCGGGGCCATCGTGCTGATGGCGACCTTTCGCCTCATGGGGCGCGATTTGCGGGCGCGCGAGATGCTCCGGCGCTGGAAGACGGTGGTGCTGGTGGGCCTCTTCCAAACGGCGCTCTGTTTCGGCCTCGTCACCTGGGCGCTCTCGACCGGGACGGCCGGGCGCGCCGCCGTGCTCAACTACACCATGGTCTTCTGGGTGCTGGTCTTCTCCGCAGCGCTGCTCCACGAGAAAGTGCCAGGCGTGCAATGGGCGGCGGCGGCGCTTGCCCTCATCGGCATCGGCTGCATCGTGTTTGCCGGCGGGGAGAGCGGCGATCTCTTCAGCATCGGCCTGGCGCTGGCCGCCGGCCTTGCCTGGGGCATGGGCGTCATCGTCACCAAGCGGGCGATGAAGTTCGGTGTTATCGATACCATGGCGCTCACCGCCTGGCAGATGCTGGCGGGCGCCGTCCTGCTCTGCCTCGTGGCGCTCATCGTGCCGGAACCGCCGATCAACTGGACCCCGGCCTTCATCACGGCACTCCTTTACAATATCGGGCCGGCCACGCCGCTTGCCTATGTCATCTGGTTCACGCTGCTGCAACGCCTCACGGCGGGCCTCGCCTCGCTCGGCATCATGCTGACGCCGCTCGTCGGCATTCTGCTCTCCGCCGCACAACTGGGTGAGCGCCCGGGGCTTGTCGAGGGGGTGGGGATGGGGCTTATCCTGCTGGCGATCGCGGGGCTCGGCTGGGCAGGGCGCCGGCGCTGAGTTTCACGGCACAGGTTCCGGGACAGGATCGGTGATGGCATCGAGACGGATTGTGGTGGCGGCCTTGCTGCTGGCGCTGTCGGGCGCGGGCGATGCCGTGGCCCAGGACCGGGAACTCGCCGCCCTCGAGGCCGAGGCGCGCGAACAGTTTCTGGACGGGCTCTACGGTGCCGCCGACGAATCCATCCGCATCGCCATCGCTGAGGCCAACCCCGAGGATTTCAACCGGCTGATCCTGTTCCAGGGCCTGGTCGCCAGCCGCCTGGCCGCGGATGGGGAGAACGCCGCCGATGGAAGGGCCATCATCGGCATGGCGGTGGAGCACAGCCGCGACGGCTCCTGGCCGCGCCCGGTGATCGATTACCTGCTGGGTGCCAAGGGCCTGCAGAATGTCGCCAACGCGATCCGCATTTCCGGCGTCAGCAACGCTGCCAAGGAACAGCGGCTGTGCGAACTCTCCTTCTATGCCGGCGCTTTCGCGGTCAATGACGGCGAACAGGCCTTCGCGGCCCGGCTGCTCGACAAGGCGCTGGCCACCTGCCCCGCCGGCCATCCCCTGCGGCCGCTGGCGGAGAGCGAACGCGGCCGGCTGGAATGACCGCAAACGGGAGACATCTTAAGGTAGAGTAATTTTCTCTTTACATATTTAAAATAGTATGGAACGTATAGCGAACACAGACGGAGGGGTCTGCATGTTCGAGGCATTGCTGAACGCGAGCGACGAGGAGAAGATGCGCTTCATCGTCGCCGTCATGAAATCGAGCGAGGCCGGCCAGCTGCTCGAATCCGGCAATCACGCCGCCGGGATCGCCGCCTATCGCGAGGCGATCGCGCTCTGTCCGCCCTGTCCCACACAAGGCGACTATCACCTGCTGCTGGGCTGCCATTTCTTTGCCGAGGGCGATGTCGCCGCGGCCGAGGCGGAAATCCTGCAGGCACTCCCCGGCGAGGGTTGCAGCTATCCCTACGAGGCCCATCGACGCCTAGCCTTCGTCCGCGCGGCGCTGGGCCGCTTTCCGGAAGCCCTCTCCGATCTCGCCATGGCCGCCGAGCTTGGCGAGGACGCGGCCTTCGTCGCCCAGGCAACGGCGATCTATCACCTCGCTCTCGGCGAGATCGACGCGGCAGAAGCGGCGGTGGCACCCCGCGCCGATCATGCCGATTGCGATCTTGCGGCACGCTGCCGCCTGGCGCTGGTCAGGGCCGAGATCGCGCGACTCCAGGGCGACGCGGCGGGCTGCGCCGCAAACTGCACGTACCTCGCGGAAATGGCCGGGAGTGATGGACTGGGCGCGGAACTCGGCTTGTCGCTAGCGGTTCTCGATCGCGCCGATGGCCGGCCGGCGCCGCGCGACGTTGTGGCAAAGGCCTTCGCGGACCAGCCCGACTGGGCGGCCAAGGCCTGGACGATCCTCCTCGAGGGGAAGTCGGCCATTGATCTCATGGAGGACCTGGAATCCCTGAGCTGGGGCGAGCGCGCCGAGAATCTCTGCCAGTTCCACCGTCTCGCCGGCTTGCTGGCGGAAACCCAGGGCGATGTCGCGGCCGCGCGCCGGCACTATCAGGCCGCGCGCAGCGAACCCTTTACGCAATGGTGTCTCGATCATCATCTCGCCGGAATGGCGCTTGCGCAATTGGAGGGGGCATGAGTGAGACAGGCAGGAGGTCGCCGCTGCCGGAACGCCTCGCCCAAGAGCAGCGAGCCCTTGGCATCATTCTCAGTTTGATTGCCCGCTGTCTGGCGATCGGTGTTTTGGCGGTGGCCGCCTATCTGATCTATCTTAGCTGGCGATAGTGCGCCCGATCTGCGCGAGCGGGCGGCACCATGCTGCCAAGTCGCCTACTTCTCCCAGGCGAACGGGCTGAAATTGGTGTCGCGGTCGTAGACGTCGATGCCTTCGGCGCGCTTCAGCCGGTTGACGATCAGATAGGTGAAGGGTGTCGCCAGCGCCTCATAGCTGATCTTGAAGATCCACTGGCTGAACATCACCGCGAACAGCAGCTCATTGGGCCAGATGCCGTAGAAGGCGATGGTGAGGAAGATCACGGTATCGCAGCCCTGGCCCAGCACCGTCGAGCCGATGGTGCGCATCCAGAGATAGCGGCCATCCATCCAGACCTTCATCTTGGCCAGCACCACCGAATTGACGAACTCGCCCACCAGATAGGCGGCGAAGGACGCCAGCAGGATGCGCGGATGGTTGCCGAGGATCGCCGCATAGGCGGCCTGGTCGGTCCATTCCGGATGCGCGGGCAGATAGAGGCCCAACTGGATTGCCGCCATGGCAAAGAGGCTGCAGCCAAAGCCGATCCAGATCACGCGCCGGGCGCGCCTGAAGCCGTAGACCTCGGTCAGCACGTCGCCGAGGATGTAGGAGATCGGGAAGATGAGGTCGGCCGCCTGCAGCGGATAGCCGAACAGTTCGATCGCCTTGTTGGCGATCACGTTCGAGATGAGCAGGTTGGTGACGAACAGCGCCACCACGACCACGAACAGGGTCGAATGGCGGCCGGTCTGGTTCTGGGCGGCTGCGGTCATGGCGGTCTCAAATCGTGAAAGGCTTGGATTTCCGGGGTTATAGCCGCCGCACCCGTCGCCGCCAAGCGGCGATTTCGGTGGCAAGCGGCGCCCCTGCTGGCTAAAACCGGGGCGCCATGCACCTGTCCGATTTCGATTTCGAGCTGCCCCCCGACCGCATCGCACTCCATCCGGTGGAGCCGCGTGACGCGGCGCGGTTGCTTCATGTCCGGCAGGATGGGCTGGACGACAGGATCGTGCGCGACCTGCCCCTGATCCTGCGCCCGGGCGACCTGCTGGTCAGCAACGATACCAGGGTGATCCCGGCCCAGCTTGACGGCAAGCGCGGGCAGGCGCGGATCGAGGCCACCCTGCTCACCCGGGAAGAGGCTCCTGGCCGGGTGCGCTGGTGGGCGCTTGCCCGGCCGGCCAAGAAGCTGCGGCCCGGCGACCGGGTGGATTTCGGCGCCGGTTTCGCGGCCGAGGTAATCGGCAAGGCACCGGACGGACAGGTCCTGTTCGATTTCGGGAGCGACGCGGCCGCCTTCGCGCAGGGGCTGGCGGAGCATGGCTGGATGCCGCTGCCGCCCTATATCCGCAAGAGCCGGGCGGTCGAACGGCGCGACGATGCGGATTACCAGACCGTGTTCGCCGCGCGCGAGGGTGCCGTGGCCGCCCCCACGGCGGGCCTCCACTTCACGCCGGAACTCCTTGCCGCTCTCGCCGCGATGGGGGTCGAGCAGCACCGGGTGACGCTCCATGTCGGCGCCGGCACCTTCCTGCCCGTGAAGGTCGAGGATCTCTCCCAGCATCGCATGCATGCAGAATATGGCGAGGTGAGCGTGGAAACCGCCACAGCCATCAACCGGGCGAAGGCGGCGGGCAGGCGGATCGTCGCGGTGGGAACGACCTCGCTCCGCCTGCTCGAGAGTGCCGCCGCCAAGGATCGTGAGGGGGAGGGCCGGCTTTTGCCCTTTGCCGATTCCACCGATATCTTCATCACGCCCGGCTACCGCTTCGAGATCGTCGATGTGCTCATGACCAATTTCCACCTGCCGAAATCCACGCTCTTCATGCTGGTCTGCGCCTTTGCCGGCACGGCGCGCATGCGCGCGGCCTACCAGCACGCGATCGCCAGCAACTACCGCTTCTTCTCCTATGGCGATGCCTCGCTGCTGGAGCGCGCGTCATGAGCGGTCAGTTCGACCTCCTCGCCAGCGACGGCAAGGCACGGCGCGGGCGCATCCATACCGCCCACGGCGTGGTCAACACGCCGGCCTTCATGCCGGTGGGGACGGCGGGTACGGTGAAGGCCATGCTGCCGGAATCGGTCCGGGCCACGGGAGCCGAGATCGTGCTCGGCAACACCTATCATCTGATGCTGCGGCCGGGTGCCGAACGCGTTGCGCATTTCGGCGGGTTGCACAAGTTCATGAACTGGCCCGGCCCGATCCTTACCGACAGCGGCGGCTTTCAGGCGATGAGCCTCTCGGAATTGCGCAAGATCGACGAGAACGGGGTCGCGTTCCGCTCCCATGTCGACGGCTCCAGGCACATGATGACACCGGAACGCTCGATCGAGATCCAGGATCTCTTGGATTCCGACATCACCATGGTACTCGACGAATGCACCGCCTTTCCGGCGACGCCGGATGAAGCGGCCACGTCGATGCGCCGCTCAATGCGTTGGGCGGAACGCTGCCGCAAGGCCTTTCGCGACCGCGACGGCTATCTGCTGTTCGGCATCGTGCAGGGCGGCATCTATCCCAACCTGCGGGCGGAATCAGCGCAGGCGCTGACCGCCATCGGGTTCGACGGCTATGCCATCGGCGGCCTGGCCATCGGCGAGGGCCAGCAGCAGATGTTCGGCGTGCTCGACTACACGCCGGACTTCCTGCCGCGCGACAGGCCCCGCTATCTGATGGGTGTCGGCCGGCCGGGCGATCTGGTGGGGGCAGTGGTGCGCGGCATCGACATGTTCGACTGCGTGATGCCGACGCGTTCAGGGCGCACCGGCCTGGCCCATACCCGTTATGGCGATCTCAACATGCGCAATGCGCGGCATGCCACCGATACGCGGCCGATCGATCCCAGATGCACATGCCCGGCCTGTACTTCCTATGCCAGGGGCTATCTCCATCACCTGATGAAGACCAAGGAAATCCTCGGCGCCATGCTGCTCACCTGGCACAATCTCCACTATTATCAGGAACTGATGCAGGGCATGCGGGATGCGATCGAGCGTGGCACATTGGCCGCCTTCGTCGCCGATTTCGAACGGGAGCAGGCGCTGGGTGACATCTACCAAGAAGACGCCAGCTAGCATCGACCGCGACCCGGCTGCCATCAAGGCGGCGATCCGGGCGCGCGCCCTGACGGAGGGTTTCGATGCGGTGGGCTTCGTGCCGGCCACGCTGCCGCCGGCGATGCGCGACAACCTGGCGCATTTCCTGGCGGAAGGCCGCCAGGGTGCCATGGGCTGGCTGGCCGAGAAGGCTGATCGGCGCGGCGACCCCAAGATACTGTGGCCGGGAGTGCGCAGCATCGTCGTGCTGGGCCTGAATTATGGCCCGGACGCGGACCCGCTGGCGGTTCTCGCACAGAAGGGGCGGGGTGGCATCTCGGTCTATGCGCGGCACCGCGACTATCATGATGTGGTGAAGAAGAAGCTGAAAAGCCTCGGCCGCTATGTGGCGGAGACCTACGGCACCGAGGTCAAGGTTTTCGTCGACACGGCGCCGGTGATGGAAAAGCCGCTGGCGGCGCAGGGCGGCATCGGCTGGCAGGGCAAGCACACCAATCTGGTCTCGCGCATCTTTGGCTCCTGGCTGTTCCTGGGCGAAATCTATCTTGCTCTCGATCTCCCTCCCGACACGGCCGAAGACGACCATTGTGGATCCTGCCGCAACTGCCTCGACATCTGCCCGACCGCGGCCTTCCCGGCACCCTACCAGCTGGACGCGAGGCGCTGCATTTCCTACCTCACCATCGAGCACCCGGGACCGATCCCGAGCGAGTTCCGGCGGGCGATGGGGAACCGCATCTATGGCTGCGACGATTGTCTGGCGGTCTGCCCCTGGAACAAGTTCGCCGCGCGAGCGCGCGAAGCGCAATTGACCGCGCGGGACGACCTTCGCGCGCCATTGCTCGCCGATCTTGCCGGGCTCGACGATGCCGGGTTCAGGGCCTTCTTTTCCGGCTCGCCGGTGAAACGGATCGGGCGCGATCGCTTCATTCGCAATGTGCTGATCGCCATCGGCAACAGTGGTGATGCCTCCCATCTCGGCCAAGTCGAGGTGCTGCTGGACGATCCGGCGCCGGTGGTGCGGGGTGCTGCCACCTGGGCGCTGCGACAGCTCGCCCCCGACCGCTGGTCGGCGCGGGCACAAGCTGCCATCGCTTCCGAGCATGACAGTTCGGCGCGTTTGGAATGGGTCGATCCCGACGCGCCCTGAATTCTTTTTATTCCTTCCAGTTTCAAGGAGATGTCATTGTGCGGCTGCGCTAATTCGCAATCGCACAATGACCCGGCTGGCGGTCGTTCCCTGATTCAGTCGATTGACGCGGCAAACATTCCTTACATAATCTTAACCAAGATGACAGCGGCCCGATGGGCCGGGAATGGGCAGGTTTGGGCTGATATTCGTCGCCGGCGGTCTCGGGATGGGATTTCTCCGGCATGAAGGGGGCAAGCATGTTCGGAAAACTGTTGCAGCGGAGTATCAAGACTGGCCGTGTCAGTCTCGTTGACCATCTGGGACGACGGCGCGATTTCGGCAGCGGCCAGCCACAGGTGACGTTGAAACTCCACGACGCCAAGCTGGAATGGGAGCTCGGGCTCAACCCCTGGCTGAAGGTGGGCGAGGCCTATATGGACGGGCGCCTCACCATCATTGAGGGGACCCTCTATGACTTCATCGATATCGGCATGGCCAACGCCAACGCCATCATGAGCGTCAACATGCAGCGCGTCGTGGCGGTGGCGAACCGGCTTCTGCGCTGGTGGCACCAGAACAATCCCATCGGCGCGGCACAGCGCCATGTCGCGCATCACTACGATCTTTCGCGCCAGCTCTTCGAACAGTTCCTCGACGAGAGCATGCAGTATTCCTGTGCCTATTTTCAGCACCCGGACGCCACCCTGGCGGAGGCACAGCAGGCCAAGATGCGGCACATCGCGGCAAAGCTGCTGCTGCAGCCTGGGCAGCGGGTGCTCGATATCGGCTGCGGTTGGGGCGGGCTCGGCATCTATCTTGCCAAGACCGCCGGGGTAAAGGTCACCGGCGTCACCCTGTCCAGGGAGCAGCACGAAATCGCCTGCCAGCGCGTCAAGGCGGCGGGGCTCGATGGTGAGGTCGAGTTCAAGCTGCAGGACTACCGGCTGGAACCCGGCCGCTTCGACCGCATCGTCTCGGTGGGCATGTTCGAGCATGTCGGCCTCAAGCACTTCCCCGAATTCTTCAACAAGGTCGAGGAACTTCTGGTGCCGGGCGGGGTCGCCCTGCTGCATGCCATCGGGCGCCGCGACGGGCCGGGACATACCAATCCCTGGCTGCGCAAGTACATTTTTCCCGGCGGCTATTCGCCTGCGTTATCGGAAGTGCTGCCGGTGGTGGAGAAGACCGGTCTCTGGGTCACCGATATCGAAATCCTGCGCTTGCACTATGCCGAGACGCTCAAGGCCTGGCGCGAGAATTTCGAGCGCAACCGCGCCCGGATCCAGGCGCTCTATGATGAACGGTTCTGCCGCATGTGGGAATTCTACCTGATCGGCAGCGAGCTCTCCTTCCGTCACGATTACAACATGGTCTTCCAGATGCAGCTCGCCAACGGCATCAAGGCGGTGCCGTTGACCCGCGACTACATGTTCGATTGGGAACGCAACGAAGCCGCGGCGCCCAGAGCGAAGATTGCCTGGAAAGGCGAACGGGCCGCGGAGTAGGCGGCCCAAGCCTGCCCGCGCGCCATCACGCCCCCCCTTACTCTCCCGGGGCGTGACTTCCGGGGCGCAGCACGGCGGCTTCGGGAAAACCGATGGTGACGGTGGTGCCGCGATCGAGCTCGCTCATGATCTCGATGCTGCCGTCATGGGCCTTGATCAGCGTGCGGCTGATATAGAGACCAAGGCCGGTGCCGCCATATTTCCTGGAATAGGCCGTCTCGCCGGATCGGAAGGGCTGGCCGAGATCGCGCAGGACGTCGGCGGCAATGCCCGGGCCGGTGTCGGCGACCTTGATTCGCAGCCCGGGTGCCGCCCAGTCCAGCGTGATGTCGATGCGGCCACCCGCTGGCGTGAACTTGGCGGCATTGCCGACGATGTTGAGGATCACCTGACGGACCGCGCGCGGATCGGCGAGGATATCGGGACAGGCACTGCCGTCCCGGACCTCGATCGTCGCGGCATCGGGAAAGGCGTGACGCACCAGCTCGATCTGCTCGTTGATGATGCTGTCGAGATTGCAGCGCTGCCGGTTGAGGCGCGCCGAGCCGGATTCGATCCGCGCCACGTCAAGAATGTCGTTGATCAGGTCGAGCAGTTGCCGGCCGCTGCGATGAATGTCGCGGGCATACTCCTGGGTCTTTTCCGGCGTTAGGGCCTGTCGCTCGATCAGTTCCGAAAAACCGAGAATGGCATTGAGCGGCGTCCTCAGCTCGTGGCTCATATTGGCGAGGAACTCGGATTTGGCACGGTTGGCCGATTCCGCCCGTTCCTTTTCTGCGATCAGCTCTTCGTCGAGGTGCTTGCGCTGGATGGCGATCGCCACCGAAGCGGCGAGGCGCCAGGCAATATCGAGCTCGCGTTGGGTTGGCCGATAGGGCGTCTTGTGATAGGTGGCGAAGGTCCCCAGCACGATGCCGCGATTCGGGTCGTTCTGGTAGCTCTGGGACTTGAGCGGGATCGACCAGCAGGCCCGCAGGCCGTGCGGCAGGGCGTCGGCCTTGTAGTCGGCCCAGAGCGGGTCGCTGGCAATGTCCTCGACGATGATGGTTTCCGCGGTCGCCGCGGCGGTGCCACATGAACCCGCCCTGGGCCCGATCTCAGCCCCGTCGATGGAGGCGCTATAGGCGGCGGGCAGGCTGGGAGCGGCGCCGTGCTGCAGGTGCTTTCCGTCGGGAGAAAGCAGGAGTACGGAGCAGAGCGCGCCATCCAAAACCTGCTCCAAAGCGAGGCAGGCCGCTTCGAGGATGCCGGCAAGTGGCTGTCCTTCGACGATTCCACGCAGGATGCGCTGCTCGGCGTCACGCAGGGCATCTTCCTGCTTGCGCTCCGCCATCAGCTCGATCAGTTCGCTGCTGGATACCATTGGTCCTGCCGCCCCAACCCCGGTGCCCCATACCTCCGGCCCATCCTGGGAGCCTGGTCGGGCGACCTGTCTCGATGTGACAACCTCTCCTGCGGGAAGGAGTGCTTCGCATCCCGGGCGGATGGTCATTCTCTGGTTGCAGAACTCACTAATGCAGCGCGGAGAAATCAACAAGCTCTGATCATGGTGAATAAAAGGTAAACCATGCGCCCGACGTGTTAATGGTTGTGACCAACCTGCGCGCCTGAAGGTGCCATCGGATGGCGCGCAGGTAGCAGAATCTCGACCCGAAGGCCCGCCACCGAACCATCCTCCGACATACGATTGTGCAGCAGGATCTCGCCGCCATGGGCACGCAGAGCCTTTTCGGCGATGGCAAGGCCAAGACCGGTGCCGCCGGAGTCACGGTTGCGGGAGGATTCAAGCCGGTAGAACGGGCGGAACACGCGCGCCAGTTCGGCTGTCGGGATGCCGGGACCGTCGTCGTCGATGACGATCCGGAAGCCGTCGCGCCGACGCGGATCATGGGGATGGGAAGCCGGCTGTCGGGAGAGGCTGACCCGCGCCGCGTTGCCATAGGCCAGCGCATTGTCGATCAGATTGGCGAAGGCGCGCTTCAGCGCCAAGGGCTGGCCGGTGATCTGCCAGGGGCCGGCGCCGGCGACGGAAAGCTGCATGTCTGCCTGATGCTCGCCCGCCTCCCTCAGCAGGTTCCGCAGATCGAATGTCTGCAGTGGCTCCGGGTTTCCTTCCTCCCGGGCGAAGGCCAATGTATCGCCAATCATCGCTTCCATCTCGTCGAGGTCGCGGAGCATCTTCGCGCGCATTTCGTCATCGGCCATGAATTCGGCGCGCAGGCGCAGGCGCGTGATCGGCGTGCGCAGGTCATGCGAGATCGCGGCGATCATCTGCAGGCGGTCCTCGATGAGATCAGTGATCCGCGTCTGCATGGCATTGAAAGCGGTGGCGGCGCGGCGCACTTCGCCGACACCGCTCTCGGGCAGCGGATCGGTTCCGCCTGCCCCCGCAGGACTGGCACGACCGAGCGCTTCGGCGGCGCGGGTCAATCGCGCCAGTGGCCGCGTGAGGCGCAGCAAGGCGTAGAGGCAGAGACCGAGCACGGCGACGAGGCTGCCAGCGGTGAGGCCGAGCAGCTGCGGCGAGGCCCAAGGCAGCTCCGCCATCATCGGCAACGCGAAATTGAGCCAGGTCAGGTCGCGCAGCTGGATGTCGATCCGCACCAACAGATGGTCGCTCGCGACCGGACCGCTGGCAAGAACGCTTCCGGCCTGCGCCTCCTGCATCGGCACGAGACTGCCGACGCGGATTTCGCGCCAGCGGATGCTGCTCAGGCGCTCGGCAAGCAGGGCAGCCAATGACATCAGTTCGCGGCTCGGCTCGCGCGCCGCTACCGCGGGGGCGCTTGTCACCCGGACCGCCAGCGACGGCCCGCTCATGGCGTCGGCGACACCGGCGCGCAGGATCGGAGCCGTGTGGTCGAGGAAAGTCGCCAGTGCCGCTACTCGCTCGGCGGCGCGCTGGTCCTCGAGGTGCAGCAGGATCTCGTTGCGATTGAGGTTGTGCAGCAGCATGGTGACCGCCTGTGAGGCAACCACCGCGGTCACCAGGATCAGCAACAGCCAGGTGAAGATCGAATCCGGCAGGAAGCGCCGCAGCATCACGCGGTCCGCGTCACGTCGGCGGCGAAGAGATAGCCGCCGCCGCGCACCGTGGTGATGAGTTTCGGGTCCTTCGGATCGGCTTCGATCTTGCGCCGCAGGCGTCCGATCTGGACGTCGATGCTGCGGTCGAACGGTTGCGCCATGCGGCCGCGGGTGAGGTCGAGCAGTTGCTCGCGGCTGAGCACCCGCTGCGGCCGCTCCGCCAGCGCCACCAGCAGATCGTATTCGCCGCTGGAGAGCTCGGCGTCACCTGCCGGGCCGATCACCCGACGAGGGCCAAGCTCGATCCGCCAGCGATCGAATTCCAGAACGCCGCCGCCTGCGATCGGCGGCGATTCCGTACCGGCGCGGCGCAGCACGGCGCGGATCCGGGCCAGCAATTCGCGCGGGTTGAAGGGCTTCGCGACGTAGTCGTCGGCCCCGATCTCCAGCCCGACGATGCGGTCGGTTTCCTCGCCCGCCGCGGTCAGCATGATGATCGGGATGCGTGCCTGGGCCGACTGGCTCTCGGCCCGGAGCTGGGCGCAGAGCGCCAGCCCGTTCTCGCCGGGCAGCATCAGATCGAGGATGATCAGATCCACCCGGCTGTCCTGGAGCTGGCGGCGCATCTCGCGCCCGTCCGCCGCCAGCGAGCAGCGCAGGCCGTGCCGGGCGAGGAAGCGCGACAACAGGTCGCGAATCTCGCGATCGTCGTCGACGATCAGGATATGCGGAAGTTTCTCGTTCATTGAATCCCACTGTGCCCGGGTCCCATCCCGCCGCAGCAGGAATTTGGTAACGAAATGTAACGGTGCAAGACCCTGTCACGGGTCGTTGCCAAATAGTGGT
>JAEUKV010000013.1 GCA_016794165.1 Rhodospirillaceae bacterium | reverse complement strand
GCGCATGGCGGATTACGATCCGGCGGAAAACCGCGCCGATGCCGAACGGCTGGCCGGCCTGTTCGAGAAGCTCGCCCATCTGCCGCTCCCCACCATCGCCCTGGTCAACGGCCCGGCCTATGGCGGCGGCGTCGGCCTGGTGGCCGCCTGCGACTTCGCGGTTGCGCGCCCCAATGCGGAGTTCAGGCTGTCGGAGGTATCCCTCGGTCTCATCCCGGCGGTGATCTCGCCCTATATCGTGCGCGCCATTGGCAGCCGCGCCGCCAATCAGCTGTTCCTCTCCGGCCGCAAGTTCGATGCCGCGGAAGCCGAACGCCTGGGCCTGCTGAGCGACGTGGTGAAGCCAGCGGCCTTCGACCGCACCGGCGAATCCTTGAGCCTCATGCTGCTGCGCAACGGGCCGGAGGCGATGGCGGCGGCCAAGGAACTGGTGGCCTTCGTCGCGGATCGGCCGGTCGACCGCGCGGTGATCGATGGCACCATCGCGCGCATCGCCGCGCGCCGCGCCAGCGCCGAGGGAAAGGAGGGATTGAGCGCCTTCCTGGAGAAGCGCACGCCATCCTGGCGCAACATCGGCGCGTAATGTTCCGCCGTATCCTCATCGCCAACCGGGGCGAGATCGCCTGCCGCGTAATCGCGACGGCGCGGCGGATGGGGATCGGGACCGTGGCAGTCTATTCCGACGCCGATGCTGCCGCGCGTCATGTGGCCCTGGCGGACCAGGCCGTCGCCATCGGCCCGGCCCTGGCGCGGGCGAGTTATCTCGACGGGGCGAAGATCATCGCGGCGGCAGTGGCGAGCGGGGCGGAAGCGATTCATCCCGGCTATGGTTTCCTCTCGGAAAATGCCGATTTCGCGGCGGCGGTGGCGGCGGCCGGACTCGTCTTCATCGGGCCGTCGCCCGCGGCCATCCGCGCCATGGGGGCGAAGCATGCGGCCAAGCGCCTGATGCGCGCGGCCCAGGTCCCGGTGGTGCCGGGCTATGACGGCGACGCGCAGGACGAGGCCACCCTCCTGCGGGCGGCCGCGGCCATCGGCTATCCGGTCCTGGTGAAGGCCGCGCTGGGCGGGGGCGGGCGCGGCATGCGACGGGTCGATGCCGCGGCCGATCTCCCGCAAGCGCTGGCCTCGGCCCGCCGCGAGGCGCTGGCCGCCTTTGGCGACGGCACCCTGCTGATCGAGAAATACCTCGCGCGGCCGCGTCATATCGAGGTGCAGGTCTTCGGCGACAGCCATGGCAACCTGGTGCATCTCTTCGAGCGTGACTGCTCCTTGCAGCGGCGGCATCAGAAAGTGATCGAGGAGGCGCCGGCGCCGGGCCTTGCGCCAGAGATTCGGGACAAAATTACGGACGCGGCTCTCCGTGCCGCACGGGCGGTCGACTATGTCGGCGCCGGTACCGTGGAGTTCATCGCCGAGGCGGACGATCCGCAGCAATTCTATTTCATGGAAATGAACACGCGCCTGCAGGTCGAGCATCCGGTGACCGAGATGGTGACCGGTATCGATCTGGTGGAATGGCAGCTGCGCGTGGCGGCGGGAGAGAAGCTGCCGCGCCGGCAGGCGGAGATCGCGCTCTGCGGCCATGCCATCGAGGCGCGGCTCTGTGCCGAGGATCCTGCGCAAGACTTCCGTCCGGAATCCGGGCGCATCCTCGACTGGCAGGCGCCGGTGGGGCCGGGCCTGCGCTGCGATTCCTGGATCGAGACCGGCAGCGAGATCGGCATCCACTACGATTCGCTGCTCGGCAAGCTGATCGCCAGCGGGGCCGATCGCGCCGAGGCGATCGCGCGACTGGGCGACGCGCTCCGGCATACGCGGCTGGCCGGCATCACCGGCAATCTCGCCTTCCTCGCGCGTGCCGTGTCGCATCCCGCCTTTGCCGGCGGCCGTATCGATACCCATTTCATCGCCGACCATGCCGCCGATCTGCTGCCGCCGGTTGCCATCCCCGCAATTGCCTGGGCCTATCTGGCCCTGCTGGAGGAAAAGGCGCTCATTGCCTCCCGCGCCGATGACCCGTCGCCCTTTGCCGCCACCGATCGCTGGCGCGTGGGCGGTGCGGCGCCGATCGTCTGGCATTTCGCGGGCCCCGATGGCGACCACGCCGTCACCCTGCACCGGGAGGGGTCCGGGTGGCGCGCCGCGTGGCAGGGCGCGGAAATCCACCTCGCCGACGACCTGCCGGCGGATTGCCATTACCATGCCGCCGGGGCCGCGCGCTGGCTGCATCTCGGGGAGAATCGCTATCGCGTTCAGGCGCTTGGCGCTTTTCCCCGGCCGCCGGCCCGGACCGGCCCGGCGGCCGGGCAGGCGAGCCGGGTGCTGGCGCCGATGCCAGGGCGGATCGTGGCCCTGCCGGTGGCCCCGGGCGATGCCGTCGCCGAGGGCCAGGTGCTGCTGCGCCTCGAGGCGATGAAGATGGAGCATGCCCTGCTCGCCCCCATGGCCGGGCGCATCGCCCATCTGGGTTGCAAGGCGGGCGATCTGGTGCTGGAAGGAACGCTGCTGGCGGAGATCGCGCCATGAGCTTGCCGAACCGGGTGCGCATCGTCGAGGTGGGACCGCGCGACGGTCTGCAGAACGAGCAGGCGCCGCTCGGCACCGCGCAGAAGATCCGCCTCATCGACGATCTTGCCGCCGCCGGTCTCACCGACATCGAGGTCGGTGCCTTCGTCTCGCCGAAATGGGTGCCGCAGATGGCGGACAGTGCGGCCGTGCTGGCCGGCATCAACCGGCGCGCTGGTGTCCGCTATCCGGTGCTGGTGCCGAATCTCCAGGGTTTCGAGGCGGCGCTGGCCGCCGGTGCGCGCGAGATCGCGATCTTCGCCGCGGCATCGGAAACCTTCTCGCAGAAGAACACCAACTGCTCGGTCGCCGAGAGCTTGAAACGGTTCGAACCGGTCGTCGCGCGCGCCCGCGCCGCCGGCATCCCGGTGCGCGGCTATCTTTCCTGCGTGCTCGGCTGCCCCTATGAGGGGGCGGTGGATCCGGCCCGGGTGGCCGCCCTCGCGGCGGCGCTTATCTCCCTGGGATGCAACGAAATTTCGCTGGGCGACACGATCGGCGTGGGGACCCCGCTGGCGGCCCGGCGCCTGGTGGAGACGGTGGCGGCCCGGGTGCCGATGTCCCAGATCGCGGCGCATTTCCACGATACCTACGGCCAGGCCCTGGCCAATCTCCATGCCGTGCTGGAGCTTGGCATCGCGGTCATCGATGCGTCCGTGGCGGGTCTCGGCGGCTGTCCCTATGCGCCGGGGGCCAGCGGCAACGTCGCCACCGAAGACGTCGTCTACATGCTGCATGGCATGGGCATCGAAACCGGAATCGATCTCGATGCGCTGGCGCAAGCGGGCTGGTGTGCGCTGGATCACATGGGCCGTGCGCCCGATGCGCGCGTGAGCCGCGCCTTGCGCCACAAACACTTGAAGCAACCCCCGAAATAACTGCGGCATTGTCGCGCCGGATGCGATTGGTGATTGCCGTCACTCGTCAATTGTGGAACCTTGGCCTATCTGTCCTTGCAAGCCACCCGCCGGGTCTTCCGGCTTCTTGCACACACAGAAGGTTGAACATCATGCGTAGCCGTTATGTCTTCGATGACGTCGTCGAACTGACCACCCCGATCCGCCTCAAATCCGGTGTCCGTGGCTATATCGCCGCGCGCTGCTGGAACGTGCATCGCGGGGTGGAGGAATACGACGCCATGCTCGAAGGCAACCGGGTGGTCCGCGGCCTGACCGCCCCCGAATTCGAGATCACCGGCCAGCCCCGCCAGGATCTGGTCCGCGCGGCCTGACCCGGGGCTGAATCAGGGCGCAAATCCGCGGGAAACCGCCCCGCCGCCCGCCCGTTGCCCTATTTTCAGCAATCGTTAACAACCTCGCCCCATGATGGGGCGAGGTTTTTCGTTGGTTCGATGGCGGGAGGCGATCATGGGTCTCATCGGCGACTGGCTGCAGGCACTGACCGGGCAGCCCGAACCGCAGCCGCAGCGGGTGGCCGCCCGCCAGCCGAGCCCGGCCGAGCTGCAGCATCTCATGGCCCAGCGCCGCCAGGCGATGGCCCAGACCCTGACGCCCGAGCGCCAGGAGCGCCTGGCCCAGGCCTTCGCCGCCCAATCCGCGCGCCAGACCATCGACCGCCAGCTGCGCGACGCCGGCAGCCACCAGAACATGACCGACGCCTTGCGTCGCCTGATGGCGGATCGCTGATCCGCGGGGGCCGTCTTATGGCGGATCGCTGATCCGCAGGGTCGCCTGATGGCGGATCGCTGATCCGGGGGATCTGCCGCGCCCGGCGAGACCTGCATTCGCCGCAATCCTTCCCTGCCGTAATATAGTTGCGCGCGCGGCATTTTGCCCGCCCGGCCACCTTTCGGCCGGCCGCTTTCCTGCGATATAGTCCCGCCGGGTTTGAATTGACGCCGCCAGCCATGCCGGCGGCCTCGTCCATCACGAAGGGATATCATCATGACGTCGAATGCGAATCTGCAGCAGCGCCGCGTCGCGGCCGTGCCGCGCGGTGTCGGCAACGCCTATGCGATCTTTGCCGAAAGCGCCAAGAACGCCGAGATCCGGGATGTCGAAGGCCGCCGCCTCATCGACTTTGCGGGCGGCATCGCCGTCATGAACACCGGCCATGGCCACCCGAAGATCGTCCAGGCGGTGAAGGACCAGCTCGACAAGTTCAGCCACACCTGTTTCCAGGTGACGCCCTATGAGAGCTATATCCGCCTCGCCGAGCGCCTCAACAAATTGGCCCCCGGTTCCAGCCCGAAGAAGACCATCTTCCTCACCACCGGCGCCGAGGCGGTCGAGAACGCGGTCAAGATCGCCCGCGCCCATACCAAGCGCACCGGCGTGATCGCCTTCTCGGGCGCCTTCCACGGCCGCACCATGCTGGGCATGGCGCTGACCGGCAAGGTCGTCCCCTACAAGGTGGGCTTCGGCCCCTTCCCGGGCGAGATCTATCACGTGCCCTTCCCGGACCCGGCCCTCAAGGACGGCGGCGCCCAGTCGTTGAAGATCCTCGAGACCATGTTCAAGGCCGATATCGCACCCGACAATGTGGCCGCGATCATCATCGAGCCGGTGCAGGGCGAGGGCGGCTTCAACATCGTGCCGTTCGAGTTCATGAAGGCCTTGCGCGAGCTCTGCACCAAACACGGCATCTGCTTCATCGTCGACGAGATCCAGACCGGCTTTGCCCGCACGGGCAAGATGTTCGCCCATGAGCATGCCGGCATCGAGGCCGACATGATCACGGTCGCGAAGTCCCTCGCCGGCGGCTTCCCCCTCTCCGGCGTCATCGGCAAGGCCGAGATCATGGACGCCCCGGCGGCCGGCGGCCTGGGCGGCACCTATGGCGGCTCGCCCATCGGCTGTGCCGCCGCCAATGCCGTCCTCGACGTGATGGAGGAGGAAAAGCTGGTCGCGCGCGCCAATGTCATCGGCAAGCAGATGACCGACCGCCTCGCCGACATGAAGAAGAAGAACAGCTTCGGCAACCGCATCGGCGACATAAGGGGCCTGGGCGCCATGGTCGCCTGCGACCTCGTCAAGGCGGATGGCTCTCCGGACGCCGACCTCACCAAGGCCGTCGTGAACAAGGCAGGCGAGAACGGCCTCATCCTCTTGAGCTGCGGCGTCAACGGCAACGTGCTCCGCTTCCTGATGCCGCTCACCGCCGAGGACAAGATCATCGCGGAAGGCTTCGACATCCTGGAAAAGACCATGGCTCAGGCGATCGAGGCGAGCGCCAAGGTGGCGTGACGCAGTTCAGCCCGCGGCAGGTCGCAGGCTGGTCAGGGTAGGAATGAGAAAGCGCGCCAGGGTAACCTGGCGCGCTTTCTTGTTGGTTCATCGGCTTGACAGTCATGCTGAGGTACCATCACCTAGTGTGATGGCAACCAATGATCCGACGGGTACAGATTGGACCAGCACTGAGATCGATCTGATCGTCGCAGATTACTTCGACATGTTCCGCGCCGAAATGGCGGGAATGGTTGTCAACAAAGCGGAGCGAAATCGAGCGCTTCAAAAACTCATCCAGCGTTCGCGCGGGTCTATCGAATTCAAGCATCAGAATATAAGTGCGGTGCTGGACCGGCTCGGTAATCCCTGGATCATTGGCTACAAGCCGCGCTTCAATTTCCAGTCGGCTTTGATCGATGGGATCGAGCGGTTTCTCTCGGCCAAGCCAGGTTTCATTGACGAGGCGCTTCCCGCTATCGCGCCATTGGCGCCAATCGCCGGCAGTGGATCAC
>JAEUKV010000305.1 GCA_016794165.1 Rhodospirillaceae bacterium | reverse complement strand
ACGCCGAGGAGAGCGGTGGTCCCCAGGAGAACTTTTTTCATCTCGAGATTCCCTAAGTTTGCGATTGTCACCGATGCACCACCTGCTTCTTGCTGGCGGATGAGGCACCGGATGCCCCTCGTCCTCGGATCGGTTTGGCGATTTTGTCGATGGCGCCGCAAGAAAGCGGCAAGTCGACTCAATCGGCCGGATCGATCCGGAACCATCGATACCTTCTCGGAATGCCCCCGGGGTGTCAAACCATTTGAAACAAGCACTGTGGCATTTTTCAGTGCCTGTGGCGGAAAAGACACAAGCTGCCAACGCCTTTTGAACTCTCGATAATCCCTCGACGTGGTGCAGCGTGGCAGCACCATGACAGGCTCCGGGATTGGGGTCCGCACCCGCCCCGTGATCGCGGCGGCGGCAGGGCCAAGGCCCGGGCCGGGGCCGCAGGCCAGGCGCTAGGACGGCAGCGGCCAGTAGCGGAACCGCTGCATTTGTTCCTTGTGGCGTTCCACCACGCGGTCGATCTGTTCCTGGCTCAAGGTCGTGCGCCATTGGCCTGATTTGCCCACACGAAAGAAGCTTTTCGACAAGGATCGTTCGGAGACTTCGCGGAATCCCTTTTCCGCCTCCTGCTTCTTCAGACTGTCGAAGGAAGAGAGCTGGATGGCGCGTTCCAGACGAGCCTTGGGCGGCCGCAATCCCAGGAAGTTGCAGACCGAGCCAAAGGCCTGCTTGGGGTGATGCAGCATATCCTCGTAGCGCAGGACAAGCAGGCCCGGATGCGGGTTCTGCGTCCAGGACCAGCAATGGTTCGACCAGCTGGTATGGATTTCATAAATGACCTTGTCGCTGCCGACCGTGGCGGTCGTCTCGTCACCCATGGCACGGATCGCCTCGTCGATACTCACACCATAGTGATCGGCAAGGGAAATGCAGACGTCCAGGGGATTGCGCACGATGTAGATGGCGCCCGCGGTCCATTCCATATGGATGAGCGGCTTGCCGAGGAATTCCACCATCGCGTTGTGGGTCTTGACGAAGATGTTGTCGGCGCGGGAATAGGCCATCAGACGCTGCGCCTCCCAGCGCACGTCCGCCACGTCCTGCCGCGACCATTCCTCCATCGGCTTGTTGATGACCCGCTTGTACCAGATTGGGATCGAATCCCCGGTCGAGAGCTCGTTGATCTTGTTGATGTCGTGGGGTTCGTTCGGGTTGCGCATCAGGTTGTGGAGGAACGTGCGCATCCAGGTATTGCCCGACTTGGGATAGCTGGCCAGCCAGACAATCTTGCCCATGAATCAATCAGCCCTTCAGAATTCCACGCTCGGTCGGCCGTCAAGTCGCCCCATCCGCCGGCCCGCCCGCCGGTCCACCCGGGTCGTGCCGTCAAGGCCATCAGTCGGCGCGGGAGGGCGGTCGGACACCTTACCTATAGCGCTACTTGACCATGCCCGGAAATATCGCGTACCAGTCCTGTGCCAGCGGCGGCGCTTAGCGGCCGGCCATGACGCGCGTTTTATCTGTCAGGGGTGGGAAGATCGTCAACATGAAATTTGTTTCCCGATTGCTTGGCATCCTCCGCGGTTCCGGCCGGTTGGTTCGTACCTTTCTTGCGCCGGGACTTGCTGCCCTGACCCTCGCGACGGCGCTCACCGCCTGCAACCCCGATTTCGGCGGCGAGGAACGCTATCCCCAGAACCGCCAGCCGGGCCAGAACATGCCGGTTTATGAGGAGCCGGAGACAATCTTCGGCCCCGGCGGCATCTTTGGCAGCGCCCAGAAGGACGACGGCTCCGGCGGCGGCGGCGGTGTCGGCGTCAATTCCCTGCTCTGGCGCGCCAGCCTGGACACGGTCTCCTTCATGCCGCTGGTCTCGGCCGATCCCTTCGGCGGCGTCATCATCACCGATTGGTACACGCCGCCGGCCACACCGGGCGAACGCTTCAAGGTCAATGTCTATATTCTGGGTCGCGCGCTCCGCGCCGACGGCATCCGCGCCTCGGTGTTCCGCCAGCAGGACGTCGGTGGTCAGTGGGTCGACGCGCCGGTGGCCCTCAACACCGCCACCGACCTTGAGAACGCGATCCTCACCCGCGCCCGGCAGCTGCGCCAGTCCGGCCTGCAGGAATAGGGCGCTTCTCGCTGGGAGCGCGGACCATATAAATAGATCTTGTCATGGCCCGCTTCAGGCGGGCCATTCATGACCAATCAAGCGGTTGCCGAGAAACTCGTGGATGGCCCGCCTGAAGCGGGCCATGACAGCGAAAGAAATCGGTCAACAATGTCACGCTATAATTTCCTGGAAGCAGAGGCCAAGTGGCAGGCGGCATGGTCCGCCCGCAACTGCTTTGCCAGCACCGTCGATCCCACCCGCCCGAAATACTACGTCCTGGAGATGTTCCCCTATCCGTCGGGGCGCATCCATATGGGCCATGTGCGCAACTACACCATGGGCGACGTGGTGGCACGCTACAAGCGCGCCAAGGGCTTCAACGTCCTTCATCCCATGGGCTGGGACGCCTTCGGCCTGCCCGCCGAGAACGCCGCCCGCGACCAGAAGATCCACCCGGCCAGCTGGACCTACGACAACATCGCCAACATGCGCGCCGAGCTGAAGCGCATGGGCCTGGCGCTCGACTGGTCGAAGGAACTGGCGACCTGCCATCCCGGCTATTACGAACACCAGCAGCGCATCTTCCTCGACTTCTTCCAGGCGGGCCTCGCCTATCGCAAGGAGGCCTTCGTCAACTGGGATCCGATCGACCAGACCGTGCTCGCCAACGAGCAGGTGATCGATGGCAGGGGTTGGCGCTCCGGCGCCCCCGTGGAGAAGCGCAAGCTCAGCCAGTGGTTCCTCAAGATCACCGATTATGCCGAGGACCTGCTGCAGGCTCTGGGTGGGCTCGACCGCTGGCCGGAGAAGGTCCGGCTGATGCAGGAGAACTGGATCGGCAAGTCGACCGGCGCCCATGTGCGTTTCAAGCTGGTCGGGCGAGACGACCGCATCGAAGTCTTCACGACGCGGCCGGATACCCTGTTCGGCGCTTCCTTCATCGCCGTCTCGCCGGATCACGCCATCGCCGAGGAAGCCGCGAAGGCCGACCCCCGGGCAGCGGCCTTCATCGCCGAATGCCGCGCCGCCGGAACCTCCGAGGCAGCCGTCGAGGCGCAGGAGAAGCGCGGACACAAACTCGCCATCGAGGCCGAGCATCCGCTCATGCCGGGCAAGACCCTTCCGGTCTATATCGCCAATTTCGTGCTCATCGAATACGGCACCGGCGCCATCTTCGGCTGCCCGGCCCATGACCAGCGCGACCTCGATTTCGCCCGCAAATACGATCTCACCGTAACGCCGGTCGTGCTGCCGCATGGCGAGGACGCGCAGACCTTTGCGGTGGCTGATGTCGCCTATACCGATGACGGCACGATCTACAATTCCGGTTTCCTCGACGGTCTCGACAGCGAAAGCGCCAAGAAAAAGGCTGGCGCGAAACTCAAGGAACAGGGCGACGGCGCGCCCACCACGATCTTCCGTCTCAGGGACTGGCTGGTCAGCCGCCAGCGCTATTGGGGCTGCCCGATCCCGATCATCCATTGCGAGGCCTGCGGCCCCGTGGCGGTGCCGGCGAAGGATCTGCCGGTCCGCCTGCCCGACGACGTCACCTTCGAAAAACCCGGCAACCCGCTCGACCATCACCCGAGCTGGAAGCATGTCGCCTGCCCCACCTGCGGCAAGGCGGCCCGGCGCGAGACCGACACCTTCGACACCTTCGTCGATTCCTCCTGGTACTTCGCCCGGTTCTGTTCGCCCCGCGACGAGCAGCCGGTGGATAGGGCGGCGGTCGATTACTGGCTTCCCGTCGACCAGTATATCGGCGGCGTCGAGCACGCCATCCTGCACCTGCTCTATTCCCGCTTCTTCGCCCGCGCCATGAAGAAGGTGGGGCATCTTTCCCTCGACGAACCCTTCGCCGGCCTCTTCACGCAAGGCATGGTCTGCCACGAGACCTATCGCGACCCAGCGACGGGCGACTGGTTGCTGCCGGAACAGGTCGAGCGCCGAGGGACACAGATGGTCCGCGCCGATACCGGCGGTGCCATCGAGACCGGCCGCTCCGAGAAGATGTCGAAATCGAAGAAGAACGTGGTGGCGCCGGATGTGATCATCGACGGCTACGGCGCCGACACCGCGCGCTGGTTCGTGCTCTCCGACAGCCCGCCGGAGCGGGACATGGAATGGACCGCCGCCGGTGTCGAGGGCGCCTGGCGCTTTGCCCAGCGCCTGTGGCGTCTCTGCTTCCTCTGGCTGGAAGCCCATCCCGGCATCGTCGCGGCGACCCTGCCCGATACCATGAGCGACGCGGCCACCGCGCTGCGGCGCGCCAGCCACAAGGCCATCGCCGGCGTATCCGACGATATCGAGAAGTTCCGCTTCAACCGCGCCGTGGCCCGGATCTATGAATTCGCCAATGCGCTCGGCGAGGTGGCGGAGGGCGATCTCGCCGACCCGGCCGGCCTCTTTGCCCGCCGGGAAGCGCTCACCACCCTCGCCCAGCTCATCGGCCCGATGATGCCGCATCTCGCCGAGGAAATGTGGGCGTCCCTGGGGCACCGGACCCTGCTCGCCGAGACCGCTTGGCCGGAAGCCGATCCCGTGCTTATCATCGACGATCAGGCGACCGTCGCCATCCAGGTCAACGGCAAGCTGCGCGCGACCATCCAGTTGCCGCGCGACTGCGACCGGCAGGTGGCGGAAACCCGGGCGCTGGCCGAGGAAGCCGTCATCCGTGCCATGGACGGCAAGGCGCCGAAAAAGGTCGTGGTGGTACCGAACAGGATCGTCAATGTCGTGGTCTAGACGCAAGCTGATACGCGCCACCCTGGCCGCCACCGCCCTTGCCGGCGCCGGCGGGCTGCTCGCCGCCTGCGGGTTCCGCCCGCTCTACGGCCAGGCCAGCACGACCAGCAGCGGCGCCACGGTGGATGCGCATCTCGCCGCGGTTCGGGTGAAGTCGCCGGTCTGGGAACGCTCGCCCAGCCCCTTCGCCGATGCCGGCAGGGCCAAGTTCGACGCCCGCGTGTCCCAGGTCCTGCACAACGCCCTGCGCGACGGCTTCAACCCCTATGGCCAGCCACAGACGCCGGCCTATGAGCTCGGCATCGAGCTTTCCGAACAGATCACCGAAACCCTCACCGCCGACAGCGGCGATGCCGAGCGCGAGGATCTCACCCTCAACGCCCATTTCACCCTGCTCGATGCCGCCGGCAACGAGTTGCTGCTGGAAGACCAGCAGGCGCGCCTCGCCTATGCCGTGCTGCAGGAACCCTATCAGGATCTCATCGCGCGCAACGACGCGCGCGAACGCGCAGCCAGGCTGCTCGCCGATCTCATCAAGCTGCGCATTTCCGCCTATTTCGCGCGCAGCGGCTGATCCGGCGCGCGCGGCTGCCATGAAGCTCGAAAAGCAGGCCCTCGAGCGATTCCTGAAAGACCCGGCCGAGACCATCGCCGCCGTCTTCATCTTCGGTCCCGACGAAGGCATGGTGCATGAGCGCGCCAATGCGATCACCCAGGCCGTGCTCGGCGGGGGCGACGATCCCTTCCGCCTCACCGAACTCGGCGCCGACGAGTTGAAGGCGGACCCGGCGCGGCTCAGCGACGAGGCGCGCGCCATCTCGATGATGGGCGGGCGCCGCGTGGTCCGGGTGGGCCGCGCCGGCGACGCGCTGCAGCCCGTGCTCGCCGCCCTGCTCGACGAGCATCGCGACAGCACCAACTGCCTGGTAGTGGTCGAGGCCGGCGATCTCGGCGGCAAGTCGAGCCTCAAGAGGCTGTTCGAAAGCGTACCCCATGCCGCCGCCATCGCCTGCTATCGCGACGAAGGGGCGGCGCTCCCCGCGCTCATCACCGCCCAGCTCAAGGCGGCCGGGATGGAGGCCGAGCGCGACGCGGTGGCCTATCTCGCCGCCAATCTCGGCGGCGATCGCGGCGTCACCCGCGCCGAGATCGAAAAGCTCATCCTCTATATGGGCGAGGAACGGCGCATCGGCCTTGCCGACGCCATGGCCTGCGTGGTCGACCAGGCAGCGATCGGTCTCGACGATCTCTGCCAGGCCGTGGGCGTGGGCGACCTCAGGGCACTGGAGCGGCAATTGGAGCGCAATCTCGCCGAGACGAACGCGATCATGCTGATCAAGGTCGTGGCGAAGCATTTCCTGCGCCTGCATCAGGTGATCGCGCGCGTGAAGCGCGGCGAGGCGCTGGATGCCGCCATGAACAGCCTGCAGCCGCGCGTGTTCTGGAAGGCGCTTGAGGGCTTCAAGCTGCAATGCCGGCGCTGGTCGGTGGACTCGGTGGCGGCCGCCCTGCTGCGCTTGGCCGAACTGGAGGCCGAGGCCATGCGCCATCACCAATTCGCCGACACCCTTACCCGCCGCGGGCTGATGGAAGTGGCGACCCTCGCTGGAAAGAAATAGGCTGGAAAAGGCAACGGCCGCTTACCCCAGCTTCGAGATGATCCCGTCGAGCTGCGCCAGCGACTTGTAGTGCAGAATCACCTTGCCGCCCTTGCCGTCGAAATCGATCTCGACCTTGAGGCCGAGCTTTACGGCCAGATCCCGCTCCAGGGCCTTGGTATCTGCGTCCTTCTCCTTCGGCGCCTTCCTGCCCTTGAGGGTTTTCAAGAGATGCGCCGGCTTGAAATCGCGGGCGAGCTTTTCGGTCTGGCGCACATTGAGTTCCTGCGCCACCACCTCCTGGGCAAGCGCCACCGGATCGGGACAGGTGAGCAGTGCGCGGGCATGGCCGGCGCTCAGGCGCCCATCGGCCAGCATGGCGCGCACCGGCGCTGGAAGCTCGCGCAGGCGCAGCGTGTTGGCGATGCCCGAGCGGCTCTTGCCCATGCGGCCCGAGAGTTCCTCCTGGGTATAGTGGAACTCCTCCATCAGCCGCGCATAGCCCTCCGCCTCCTCCAGCGGGTTCAAATCCTGGCGCTGGATGTTCTCGATGAGGGCGATCTCGAGGGCGTCGCGGTCGGAAAGCTCCTTCTCGATCACCGGCACGTCGTGAAGCTGCGCCATCTGCGCCGCGCGCCAGCGGCGCTCACCGGCGATGATCTCGAACTCGCCCCTGGGGCGCGTCGGATGCGGCCGCACCAGGATCGGCTGCAGCACGCCGTTGCTGCGGATCGATTGCGCGAGGTCTTCCAGCGCCTGCGGGTTGAAGCTGCCGCGCGGCTGGTACTTGCCGGGATGCAGCAGCTCGATGGAGACGCTGCGCTGGCCAGCAACCGGTGTCGCCCCACCCTCGCCCGTCACCGCCGCCGCCGCGTCATTCCCCAGCAGGGCCGATAGCCCGCGTCCCAGATGTTTCTTTGCCATGATCGTCTTCTTCGCTCTTCGCTTTCTCCCCCTCTGCCCGACCCTCCCCCACGGTGGGGAGGGAGGAAGAGGATGGAGCTTGATCTGATCCCCTCTCCCCTTGTGGGAGAGGGTTGGGGAGAGGGAGCGCTTACGCCACCTTCAGCGAGCGGCCCGCCAGTCCCTGTTCGCGGCGCAGCAGCTCGCTGGCGAGATGGATATAGGCCTGGGAACCCGCGCAGCGGATGTCGTAGAGCAGGGCGGGCTTGCCGTAGCTCGGCGCCTCGGCGATGCGGACATTGCGCGGGATCACGGTCTCATAGACCTTGGCGCCGAAATGCGCACGCACATCGGCCGCCACCTGTTCATTGAGGCTCGAGCGCTTGTCGTACATGGTGAGCACCACGCCCTGAATCTCCAGCACCGGGTTGAGATGCTGGCGCACGCGCTCCACCGTCTTGATCAGCTGCGAAAGGCCTTCCAGCGCGTAGAACTCGCATTGCAGCGGCACCAGCACGCAATCCGCCGCCACCATCGCATTCAAGGTGAGCAGCGAGAGCGATGGCGGACAATCGATCAGGATGAAGTCGTAGCGCAAGGGTGCGGCGGCCAGCGCGTCCTTCAACCGGTATTCGCGGCGCGCGAGATCGATCAGCTCGATTTCGGCGCCGGCGAGATCCGGCGTCGTCGGCACGATCGCCATGTTGGGCACAACCGTCGGTTGCGTCGCCTCTGCGATGCTCGCGCCGTCGACGAGGACCTCATAGGACCCGGTCTTGCGCTGCGCCGGCTCGAGGCCGAGCCCGGTCGAGGCGTTCCCCTGCGGATCGAGGTCGATGATCAGGACCTGCTTGCCGCAGGCCGCCAGCGCCGTCGCCAGATTGACCGCCGTGGTCGTCTTGCCGACCCCGCCCTTCTGATTGACGACCGCCATGATGCGCGGATGCCGTCCGTTTTGGTCGCCCGTCACGCAGAACCCCGCCGCTTGATGTTGTGAAGTTTGAGGATCGTCCCGCCGGCATCGGTGAGGCTCCGGTGCCGCTCGATGGCCATTGTCCAAGACCGCTCCGCCGCGGTCAATTCATCTTCCGCCCGGGCGCCCTTGAGAAACAGGCAGGTGGTGCCGGGAGTGAGGTAGGGCTCGGCCCATGCCAGCAGCTGATCGAGGGAGGCGAGCGCCCGCGCGGTGACGATCGGTGCCGGCCAGGCGGCGGCTTCGATCCGCGCGGTATGGATCCGCACCCGGTCGAGCACCCCGGTCTGGCGCGCCACCTCCAGCAGGAAGGCGCCCTTGCGCTGGTCGGAATCGACAAGATGCACCGCGCGCCCACTCATGATCGCCAGGACGAGGCCCGGAAAGCCCGCCCCGGAACCGAGGTCGGTGATCGGGTCATTCCCGGGCGGCAGCAGGGGCAGCAGCTGGGCGGAATCGAGGAAATGCCGCCGCCAGAGGTCCTGCAGGCTGTCCTTCGCCACCAGATTGATTTTCGCCTGCCATTTTCTGAGCAGCCCGGCATGGATTTCCAGCGCCGCCAATGTTTCACGTGAAACATCGACGCCTATCTCCTTGAGCGCGGCGGCGAACCCGGCGGGAGTCACGCGCTCTGCCGCTCCGCGCCCCGGCCGCTATCCTTCTGGCTGCTGTCCTTCTGGCGGCCGTCCTTCCGGCGCCGCACATGGCGCAGCAGGATCGTGAGGGCGGCGGGGGTCACGCCGGAAATGCGCTGGGCCGCGCCGAGGGAGGCCGGACGCGCGGCCTTGAGTTTTTCCCGCACCTCGGTCGAGAGCGAGGGAATGGCGTCGTAATCGAGATCGTCGGGCAGGCGCAGCGCCTCGTCCTTGCGGAAGGCCACGATATCGGCGTCCTGGCGCTTGAGATAGCCGGCATAGCGCCCCTCGACCTCGATCTGCTCGGCGATTTCCGGGCCGAATCCTGCTATTTCCGGCCAGATTCCGGCCAGGCGCGGCAGATCGATCTCGGGATAACCGAGCAGGCCCATGGCCGTGCGGCGCTGGCCGTCCTGATTGACGGCGAGACCCAAGTTCCTGAGTTCGGTGGGTGTGGCCGAGAGGTCCCGCATCCGCGCCCTTGCCGCTTCCAGCGCCGCCATCTTGGCCAGAAAGACCTTCTCGCGGGCGGGCCCGACGATGCCCCAGCTTAGCCCCAGACCGGTCAGGCGCTGGTCGGCATTGTCCTGGCGGAGCTGCAGCCGGTATTCGGCGCGGCTGGTGAACATGCGGTAAGGCTCGGATGTTCCACGTGAAACAAGATCGTCGATCATGACGCCGATATAGGCGCTGGCCCGGTCCAGGGTGACTCCCTCGCCCGATCCTCCGGCCAAACGGGCAGCATTCAGGCCCGCCATCAGCCCCTGCGCCGCCGCCTCCTCATAGCCCGTCGTGCCATTGATCTGCCCAGCGAGGAACAGGCCCGGCAGCGCCCGCAGCTCCAGGCTGGGCCTGAGCGCCCGCGGGTCCACGAAATCGTATTCGATGGCATAGCCCGGCCGCAGCATGACAGCCTGTTCGAGGCCCGAAATGGTCTTGAGCAGCGCCCGCTGCACCTCGGCCGGCAAGGAGGTGGAAATGCCGTTGGGATAAACCGTGTCGTCGTCGAGCCCTTCCGGCTCCAAAAAGATTTGGTGCCGGTCCTTCTCGGCGAACCGCACCACCTTGTCCTCGATCGAGGGGCAATAGCGCGGCCCCGTCCCCTCGATCTGGCCGGAATAGATCGGCGCCCGGTGCAGGTTTTCGCGGATCAGCGCATGGCCGACGGCGGAGGTATAGGTGATGCCGCAGGCGATCTGGGGCGTCGCAATCGCTTGCGTGAGATAGGACATCGGCACCGGCGGGTTGTCGCCGGGCTGCGATTCCAGGGATTTCCAGTCGATCGTGCGCCCGTCGAGGCGCGGCGGCGTACCGGTCTTGAGGCGCCCCATGGGCAGGCCCAGACGATAGAGGGTCGCCGCGAGCTGGCGCGACGGCGCCTCGTCCACGCGCCCGGCCGCGATGCGCTCTTCGCCGCAATGAATGAGGCCGTTGAGGAAGGTCCCGGTGGTGACGACCACGGCGCCGCAGCCCAGGCGCCTGCCGTCCTCGGTGATCACCGCCGCCACCCGCCCGTCCGGGCCGATCTCCAGATCGCCGGCCGCCCCGGCGAGAATGGTCAGATTCGCCTGTTCGGCGAGCAATGCCTGAACCGCCTCCCGGTAGAGCCGGCGGTCGGCCTGGGCGCGGGGGCCCCGGACGGCCGGGCCCTTCGACTGGTTGAGCATGCGGAACTGGATGCCGCCCCGGTCGATGGCGCGCGCCATGATCCCGTCGAGGGCGTCGATCTCCCGCACCAGATGCCCCTTGGCGAGGCCGCCGATGGCCGGGTTGCAGGACATCTCGCCGATCTTCGCCGGGTCGTGGGTCAGGAGGCAGGTCCGGGCGCCGGCGCGCGCGGCGGCCGCGGCGGCCTCCGTCCCGGCATGGCCACCCCCCACCACGATGACGTCGAAGGATGGGACGTCGAATGTCGGCTCAGCGCTCATGTTCCACGTGAAACATTTCTATATTACTGTTATATGTCAACCAGTTGATCACTTGCCGATGCAGAATTCGCGAAAGATCAAATCAAGAACATCATCGACTTCCACCCGCCCGGTGATGCGCCCCAGGGCCTGCACCGCGAGGCGCAGGTCCTCTGCCTTCAGCTCCACCACCGGCGCGCCGAGGCCCCGGTTCAGCGCCCCCAGGCACCGCTCCAGCGCCGCCCGGTGCCGCATCCGCGT
>JAEUKV010000303.1 GCA_016794165.1 Rhodospirillaceae bacterium | reverse complement strand
GGAAGAGATCGTCGGCACCATCCGCTATTGGCCGATCCAGATCGGCGACAGTGGCCATTCGGCGCTGCTGTTGGGGCCACTCGGCATCACGCCGCGCCTGGCCGGCAAGGGGATCGGTCGCACCCTCACCTTCCGCACCCTGGAGCTGGCCGCCGAAATGGGTCACGATCTGGTGCTGCTGGTGGGCGATGTCGATTACTACAAGCGCTTCGGCTTCGTGCCGGCGACGCCGCACGGCTTCGTCATGCCGGCCGAGGCGCGGCCCGAACGGTTGCAGGTGGCACCCTTGAAAGCCGGCGTGCTGGGCCGGGTCGCGGGCACGATCCGTCGCGCCGACGGAACCCAGCCAGGCGAGGCCATGCCAGTCGCCGGCAACTTGGCGCCAGCGCTCGGCGCCCAGCCAATGCTGGCGGGCCCACCGGCGCCGGAACTGGCGCGCCGCTGACACCGACCCATTCCGCCGGTGGAGATCACTTCTCGAAGCAGGCGACCAGCACGGTGATCGCGGCGACATGGCCTTTGAGCTCGGCCGCCTGCTTCACCGGCCCGATTGGCGCCGTGCGATAGGCGATGGTGTGCTCATCGAGGAAGGCCTTCACCTGGTCGAGCCGGATCGCCATGCCTTCCCGGCCGCCCTTCGGCGCCGATTTCTTGACGATTCCGGTTATCGGCAAAGAAGCAAAGACCACGCCGCGCACCAGACCCCGCTCGTCCAGCAGCGGGCCGCCACTATTGCCAGGGTCGATGGTATTGGTGAGCAGCCAGAATTCATCGGCGTCCTTGCCAACGCTGCGGGTGGAAAGCCTTCCTTCGGTCATCACGAAAGTCGGATCGGCATCGCCGATGCCTGGATAACCGCCGGTCAGCAACGTTTCCCCCGGCGCAACCTCGTTGGCGCCTGCCAGATCGGCGACGGCGCCGATCGCGATTTCGGTCTTCAGGATGGCAAGGTCCCTGTCGGCGTCGCTGGCGACGATCCTGGCGGGGATTCCGGGCGCGATGCTCATGCGGTCGCAGCCCGCCACGACATGTTCGTTGGTGACGACATAGCGGTCGGCGACCACGATGCCGGATCCGGAGCCGACAATATCGTCGAGGCCGCCAATGCTGTCGGACAGGGAAGTGGCATGCACCGTGGCGCGCCAGGTCGCGTCCGGCGCCACCACCTTGAGTCGCAGCCAGGCGGATTCCCCTTCACCGAGCCGGTTGCGTGCCGCGGCGGCATACCAAGCCAGCGCCCAGTCGAAGGCGCCCTCTGCCTCGGCCAGCCGGCCCATGGCGAACTGGGCGCGGGCCTCGCCCTTGTGGGCGGCACGGCGATACCAGGTCTTGGCCTTGCCGGCGTCCCGCGGATGGCCGATCCCCTGTTCGTAGATCAGACCCGCCATGTATTGCGCGATGGGGGCATTGCCTTTCTCCGCCGCGGCGAGGCAGACCTCCGCCACCTGGTCCGGGTCGGCGCCGTCGACCAGTTGTCCCTCCAGGCTGAGGGATCGGTTGCACTGATCGTCGGTATCGGCCAGCGCCACAAGGCTGGGCGCCACGAGCAGTGCCACAAGGCATGCAAGACTTCGCAGCAAACTACTGCCAGTTGACATCGCTCGACGACGACGCACGATCCACCCATCCCCGCCAGCCACGTACAGAACCCATTCTATTGCTTATCCTGCTGCTGCGGACAATCCCGCGGACGCCATGGCGATCTGGTGCGGACGATCAGGGCCGACTGTACTTCGGGCTTAACTTGACGGGCGTATCAATACGGCGAATTTCCTCGACTATCTTTGAAAGACAAACATAAGTTTGTCTTAATTTGAGTAAACGTTGTCGCAATTTCACGATTGATTAAGAAATTCGAACGACTCTTACCAAAATCGCATCTTAGAGGGTTCTTAACCCAATGCGACCGTCCGCCACGCCGCGACGTGGCCAACGCCGATACAGATAGGGGGGCATAGCCGTGCTCAAACATACCAAAATCATCCAGCGCCTTGCCATCCTGTTGCTCATCAACGTCGGTTTGATGGGGATTCTGGGCGGGCTCGGCTATTATGGTATGTCCTCAATCCGCGATGGACTGCGCACGGTCTATGAGGACCGCACGATTCCGCTCGGCCAGATGAAAACGATCCTGCAGGGCTACTACGAGATTCGCCTTGCGGTGCTGGCGGGATTGGGCGCCAGTGACACAGGCCTGATCGCCCAGAAGATCGCAGACGCGGAAGGCGTGAAAGCCGAGGTGGACAAGGTGTGGGATGCCTACATGGCCACCTACATGACGCCAGAGGAAGCTGAACTGGCCAAGGTGACTGCCACGGCCAGGGAGAGTTACGACGCTGTCTGGCCGCAGGTGCTCGGTAAATCACTGGCCGGCGACAAGGCCGGCGCGCAGGAACTGGCGCGCAGCCAGGGTGGCCCCGCCTTCACCGCTGTCGCGACGGAAATCAACAAGCTGGCCGATCTGCAAGCGCGCATCGCCAGCGAAGAATACGCCGAGGCGAGCCGAACCTTCGAACTGGAGGTCTATCTGCTCATCGCCGTGGTGCTTGGCGCGATGGTTCTGGGCGCCTTCCTTGCCTGGCTGATCGCCCGTTCGATCACGGCACCCCTGGGGCAGATCATCGGTGTCATGGGCGAGTTGACCAACGGCAATCTCGCGGTAGCTGTGGCCGGGCAGGACCGCCGCGACGAGGTGGGCAGTGTTGCCAGGGCGGTGGGCGTCTTCAAGGATGGTCTGGTCGAGGCCGACCGCTTGCGCACCGAGCAGCAGGTCGAGCAGGCACGCCAGATCGAGCGTGGCCGCAAGATGGAAGTAGCCGTCGCCGATTTCGACAAGATGATCACCGAGGTCGTGGGGTCCGTGAGCGCGGCAGCGACGCAGTTGCAGTCGACTGCGCAGTCGCTTTCCGCCACGGCCGAGGAAACCTCGCAGCAATCCAACGCGGTGGCGGCCGCCTCGGAGCAGATGACCCAGAACGTGCAAACGGTCGCCTCGGCCACCGAGGAGCTTGCCGCCTCGATCCGCGAGATCGGCAACCAGGTGACCGAATCCACCCGCATCGTCGGCGGCGCCGTCGCCCAGGCCGAGGATACCAACGGCAAGGTGAAACTGCTCGCCGATGCCGCCCAGAAGATCGGCGACGTCGTCACCCTGATCAACGAGATTGCTAGCCAAACCAATCTTCTCGCTCTCAACGCCACCATCGAGGCAGCGCGGGCGGGCGAAGCTGGCAAGGGTTTCGCGGTAGTGGCCTCGGAAGTGAAAAATCTCGCCACCCAGACCGCCAAGGCGACCGACGAGATCGCCGCCCAGGTCCGCTCCATCCAGGAGTCGACCGAATCCTCGGCCAAGGCGATCGAGGACATCAGCCAGACCATCAACCGCGTCAACGAAATCTCGACCACGATCGCATCGGCGGTCGAGGAACAGGGAGCCGCCACGCAGGAGATCTCGCGCAATGTGCAGCAGGCGTCGGCGGGGACTTCGGAGGTCACCTCCAACATTGTCGGCGTCACGCAGGCCTCGCAGCAGACCAGCGCCGGTTCCACTCAAGTGCTGTCCGCCGCCAGCGAATTGGCGCGGAACGGCGACCGTCTGAAAAAGGAGGTCGAGGGTTTCCTGCACACCGTGCGCAGTCTCTGAGCGGCCGTCCCGGCGTGAGCGACGCGGTCGACGATCTGCTCGAGTTCATGCCGGAGGCAGTCGTGGGCATCGATGCCGGCCAGCGCATCGTCTACTTCAACCGCAGCGCCGAGCGCATTTTCGGCTATGCAGCAACCGACATCATCGGTCAGAAGCTCGATATCCTGATCCCGCGCGCCTACCGGGCGCGACACCAGCAACACGTTGCCCGGTTCCAGGAATCGGAGACCCATGCCCTGGTGATGCACGAACGGACCGAAATCGCCGGCCAGCGCAGCAACGGCTCCACCTTCCAGGCCGAGGCCACGATCGTGCGCGGCCGGTCCCCCGAGCGACCGGTGTTCTACGCCATCCTGCGCGACATCACCGAGCAGAAGCTGCGCGAGGCCGCGCTCAAGGCATCGGAGCAAAAATATCGGGCGATCCTGGAAGGTTCACCCGAACCGATCCTGATCGCTAATGCGGTCACCGGCCGGCTGTCCGATGTCAACGCGGCAGCCGCGCGGCTGTTCGGCTGCAGCCGGAAGGATCTGATCGGCCTGCATCAGACGGCGCTGCATCCAGAAGAGACACACGAGAAATTCGCACAAACCTTTCGCGAACACATCGAGGAGGGCCGCGTGCTGGTACCGGACGGGCTGGTAAAAAAAGCCAATGGCGAGGTCGTGCCGGTGGAGATCTCGGCTTCACCGGTCGAGATCGACGGCACCCAGCACCTGGTTGGGTTCTTCAAGGACGTCGCGCATCGGGTGGCGCAGGAAACGGCCTTGCGCCAGGCACTTGCGACGGCCAAGTCCGCCGCCGCGGCGAAGCGCACCTTCCTCGCCAATATGAGCCATGAACTCAGGACTCCACTCAACGGGATCATCGGCTTTGCCGACCTGATCGCCCATGAAATTCATGGGCCCCATGTGCATCCCGCCTACAAGGAGTACGGCACCGTCATTCGGGAAAGCGGCCACCATCTGCTGGAAATCGTCAACGACGTGCTCGATCTCTCCCGGATCGATGCCGATCAGTACCGCCTCGACGACGAGATCTTCGCGCCCGCCGACGTGGTAGCGGAATTGCGGGCGATGCTGGCACCCCTGATTGAGGATTCCGCGGTCGAGCTTCACGCTGCCGTCGATCCCGGCCTTCGGCTGCGGGCCGACCGGCGCGCGGTCAAGCAGATGCTCATCAACCTCGTGTCGAACGCCATCAAGTTCACACCCGCCACCGGGCAGATCCAGATTGCCGCGTCGCTTGGCGGTTCCGGCGAGCTGGTCATCGGCGTCAGCGATACCGGCGTGGGAATTCCCCCCGAGCGCCTGCAGATCGTGAGCGAGCCCTTCGCCAACGACAAGGACGTCTATATCAAGAGCAAGGGCGGCACCGGAATCGGTCTCTCCATCACGCGCAAGCTGATTGAGTTGCACGGCGGTCGCTTTGCCATCGAGAGCGTCGTCGGCGCCGGAACGCGGGTCGACCTCATCTTTCCCGCTGCGCGCAGCCAGCCGCCTCATTCTGAAGCGCAGCCAATCGCCGTCGTATCCGGCACCGCCTGAGCGCGGGTTGAGGAAAAAAGCCGCTGGAAAAAGGGCGGCGGGTCGCCCCGCCGCCCCGATGTCGCATGATGCGTTCGGCCTCAGCCGAGATGCATCCAGACCGACTTCGTCTGGGTGACGGTGGTGAGCGTCTCCAGGCACTTGTCGCGGCCCATGCCGGATTGCTTGAACCCGCCCCAGATCGAGGTCATGTCGCCGTGGTCGAAGCAGTTGACCCAGACGATGCCGGCCTCGATGTCGCGCGCGGCCTTGTGAGCGACGGCCACGTCGGAGGTCCAGATGCTGGCGGCAAGGCCATAGATCGAATCATTGGCGATCTCGATCGCCTGGTCGACCTTCTTGAACGGCAGGATGGTGCCGACCGGGCCGAACACCTCTTCCTGGGCAATGCGCATCTTGTTGTTGACGCCGGTGAACAGGGTGGGGGCCACATAGCAGCCCTTCTCCAGGCCCTTCGGCACGTCGCCGCCCAGGGTGAGCTTGGCACCTTCCTTCTTGGCGATGCCGATATAGCCCAGCACCCGCTTCTGCTGCTCCTTCGTCACCAGCGGACCCATGGTGGTGGCGGGATCGAGCGGATCGCCGGGGCTGAAGCTGGCCTTGGCCTTTTCCAGGAACTTCGCCACGAACTCGTCATGAATCTTGGCATCGACCAGGATGCGCGAGCCCGCATTGCAGACCTCGCCCTGATTGCCGTAAATGCCGTTCACCGCATACTGCGCTGCCATGTCAAGATCCGGCGCGTCCGCCGTGATGATCTGCGGGGTCTTGCCGCCGCATTCGGTGGTGACCCGCTTCATGTTCGACTGGCCGGCATAGATCATCATCAGCTTGCCGACTTCCGTGGAGCCGGTGAAGCCGATCTTGTCCACGTCCATGTGGAGTGCCAGCGCCTTGCCGGCTTCCTCGCCGAGACCCTGGACGACATTCAGGACACCGGCAGGTCCCCCCGCTTCCATAAAGAGTTTCGCCAGCAGATTGCCGGAAAGCGGCGATTGTTCGGCCGGCTTCAGGATGACCGAATTGCCGGCGGCGAGCGCCGGGGCGATCTTCCAGGCTGCCATCATGAGGGGATAGTTCCACGGCACGATGCAGCCCACCACGCCCAAAGGCTGCCTGAGGATATAATGGAACTCCGTGGCCGCGGTCGCGGTCACCGTGCCCTCGATCTTGTCGATCGTCTCGCCGAAATACTGGAAGGTCATCGCAGCACCCGGGATGTCGATGTTCAGCATTTCGCTGATCGGCTTTCCCATGTCGGTGGAATCGAGGAGGGCGAACTGCAGCGCGTTCTCCTCGATGAGCTGGCCAAATTTGTAGATAACCGTCATGCGATCCCGGGGCGCCATCCTGGACCAGATGCCGGATTTGAACGCCTTCCGCGCGGCCTTCACGGCCAGATCGACATCGGCGGCGTCCGAACGCGCCACGGAGGCAATGACCTCACCCGTCGCGGGGTTGATGGTTTCGAACTTCCGGCCCTTCTTCGCATCGACGTACTTGCCGTCGATGAAGTTGCGGGTTTCGAATTTCAGCTTGTCGGCGTATTTGCGGAAGGACTTCTTGTCCAATTTCCTGGCTTGTTCGAGATTCATGATGGTCGACTCCTCCATTGCGGCCCGGCTTCATCCGGATCCTGAATTGGCTATCGGCTTGCTGCCGGTTCCGGCCAGCCACTGGCTCGGCACGAGTTATAGCACCGGGCCGAATCTGCCCGCTAGTCGCTGCCGAAACGCGCATCATGCGCTGCCGATCTGCAGCACATTCTGGCGCTGACTAGAGGATGGTGACACTGCAGCCAGCGAGCTAACCAAGCGGCAAAATGTCACGCCGGCCGGGGGTCTTCACCCGGCGGTTTGCGCCCCCTTGGCGGCCAGTCTCTCGCGTGCCCGGATGCGCTCGCGATGGGCGGTATAGATGCCGGTGGCGATGATGATCGCGGCACCGATCCAGGTGGTGAGCACCGGCCAGTTCCCGAACCACAGGAAGCCGATCACCATGGCCCAGAGCAGTTGCAGATAGATGAAGGGGGCGATGATCGAGGCGGAGGCATAGGTGAAGGCACGGATCACCAGCACATGGGCAAAGCCGCCGGTGAGCCCGAGGGCTGCCAGCAGCAGCCATTGGTCCCAGCGCGGCGCCTGCCAGAGAAACGGCATGGCGAGCGAGAGGCCGATACAGCCCACCAGCGCCGAATAGAAAAGCGAGGTGGCGTTGCCGTCATGGCGGGCGACGATGCGCGTGAGCACATTGTAGCAGGCACCGGTGCTGGCCGAGAGAACCGGCAGCATCAGGGCCGCATGGGCCATGCCGAAGCCCGGGCGGATGACGATGAGGACGCCGAGGAAACCCACCGCCACCGCCGCCCAGCGCCGCACGCCGACCTGTTCCTTGAGCACCAGGAAGGAGAGGATCGTGATCACCAGCGGCTCGACGAAGGCGATGGTGGTGGCGGTGGCAAGATCGATATGCGCAACGGCGAGGAAGAACAGCAGCGTGGTGGCCAGCATCAGCAGCGAGCGCAGGAACTGCAATCCCGGCCGGCGCGAGCCCAGCGCATGGCGCCAGCGTTGGGCCCAGGAATGCTGGACCGGGCCCGCCTGCTGGGCAAACCGGGTCGCCACCGCGGCATAGACCAGGGCGAAGAGCAGGTGAAAGACATAGCGCCCCCAGGCCACCTCCATCACCGGAAGTTCCTGGGCGAGATGCTTGACGATGGCGTTGAAGACCGAGAACACCGCCCCCGCCCCCACCAGGCAGAGGATGCCGTAAAGCGGCCGGTCGGCGGCGATCTGCCGCTCGCCAGCGGTCATCGGGCGCGCCACAATGACGGGCGGCACAACCGATGGCGGGACGGGGTCAGTCACGGTTGAGCCGCTCGCGCGCCACCTGTTCGATGCGGCTCTTCAGCCCCGCGTCCTGGACGAGCAGCAGGTCGAAATCGCGCGCCCGCAGGGCCAGCAGCTTGCCATAGCCCAAGGCCACGACATCGGCATTGCGCGGCTGTCCGGTGAGCAGGGCCAGCTCGCCGAAGAATTCGCCGGTGCCCAATTCGACCTGTCCCGAATCCAGCACCACGCGCACGGCACCCGAGGCGATGAAGTACATCGAATCCCCCTTTTCGCCGCGCCGCACGATGGCGCTGTCCGGCAGCGCCAGCTGCGGCCGCAGCAGCCGGGCGATCGCCTGCTGGCGCGCGATGTCGAGGTCGCGAAAGATCGGCACGCGCTGGACCAGGTCGAGCGCGCCCAGTTCGGTATCGAGTTGCGGACGACGGTCGAGCCCGGTCCAGTGTCCTTCCAGCTCGGCGCGCAGTTCCCGCGCGACCTCGCCGCTCACCACCAGATTGTCCGCCAGCGCCTGATAGGCGGCACTTTCCCGCTGACGGGCGATGCGGCCGAGATACTGCCGCTGCAGCGCCGCGGCATAGGCCGGGTATTGCAGCTTGAGCGCCAGCAGGGCCCCATCCACGGCGGCGGCGCGGGCCGCCACCAGTTCGACGATCTCGGCCGTGGGCGCCTCGCCGATCAGGGGCAGCAGGCGGTCGCGGCAGAACGGGACCAGCCCCGCCAGCACCTGGCGCTGCATCATCAGAAATTCGAAGCGGTCGGCCAGTGCCGCCGCCAGCGGCCAGTCGATCCCGAGGCGCCGCTGCAGGGCGAGCGCCCAGCGGAACGAGCGACCGAACTCCAGGCTGCGTTCCGCCGCGGCGACGTAACCCCGCCGGCCCTGGGCACGGACCGCCTCGCGGCTGCGCTGGGCCTCGCGCAGCAGCCATTCGGCGATGCGCCGGTCGACGATGCGGGCATTGAGGAGATCGAAGCCGCGCTCGCTTTCATGGGCAGTCACCACCATCAGCCCGACCTTGACCATCTCGGTTGCGAGCAGGCCGCCGGCGCGCTCGGCGCGGGCGCGTGCCACGGCGAGTCGGGAATCGAGATCGGCGCAGGCGCCGTCCGCCACCTCGCGGTCGATCCCTTCCTGGCGCGCGATCTCGCCCAACTGCCCGGCCACATCGGCGAGCGTCATCAGCTTGGCGCGGTCGCGCACGCCGCGCGCCACCGGATTGAGGCGGTTGAGACGGAAGAAATTGACCATCGGCCTGAGCGTGATGCCGTTCACCACCAATGTGAGCAGCACGAATCCGGCGACCGCGGTGCCGATGAAATCGCGCAAGGGGGCCGGCAGCGCCGGATTCTCGATCACGGCGAGAGCAAGCGCCAGGGAGATGGCACCGCGCATGCCGCCCCAGACGATCACCGTTTTGATGCGGTTGTTGATGCGGCTCATCAGCCCGGCGCCGGTGAGAATCGGCATCAGCCCGTAGACCGCGAACGCCCGCGCCGCCAGGGTGGCGAGATAGACGGCAAGGATGAAGCCGAGTTCCGCCAGGGTGGTCTCCTCCATGATGCGCGGCACGAACATCGCGGCCAGCAGGAAGATCAGCGAATTGGCCCAGAAGCCGAGCTGGCCCCAGACCCCTTCCATCTGCTCGAAGGTGTGGCTGGAAAGGCGGGTCTTGCCGGTCGAGCCCAGCACCAGCCCGGCCACCACGCAGGAAACCACGCCAGAGACGTGGAAATAATGCTCCGGCACCACGAAGCTGAGATAGGCCAAAGCGATGGTGAGGGTGATCTCGGCCTTGGGCCAGCCCACCAGCAGCGGAAACAGCGCGCAGGCGGCCCGCGCCATGATGAACCCGGCAAGGCCGCCGCCGAGGAAACTGAACAGGAAGCCGATCACGGTCCCGGCGATGCTCTCGCCGCCAACGCCCAGCACCAGCGGCAGCATCAGGCCAAAGAGCGCGATCGCGGCGGCATCGTTGAGCAGGCTCTCGCCCTCAACGAGGGTGGTGAGGCGCTTCGGGACACCCACCTCGCGGAAGATGCCGATCACGGCGGCCGGATCGGTGGTGGAGACGATGGCGCCCAGCAGCAGGCAGGCAATGAGGCCGAAGGGCGAAACGGCGGCCAGCACGAAACCCACCATGAGCGCGCAGATGACGACCGCCACCACGGCGAGGGTGAGCACCGGCGCCAGATCGTCCAGCATGCGCCGCACGTCGATGCTGATCGCGGTTTCGAACAGCAGGACGGGGAGGAAGATGAGGATGAACGCCTCGGGCGAGATCTCGACGCTGGCCAGCGCGGCGATCAGCTCGTGGAGCATGCGGGATTGGATGGCAAGATCCGGGCGCAGCGAGACCACCAGCCCCAGGCCAAGACCCACCACCGCGAGAAGGACCGAATAGGGAAGCCGCAGCCGCGCCGCCAGCGGCGGCAGCAGGCTCATCAGGCCGAGCAGGCTGACCAGCCCGAAGACGACGAAACCGATCGTGGTCATGAAAGCGGAATACCCTCTGGCGGCGGCACCGGGCCTGCCCTTGCGTCCTTATAGCCCAGGAAGCGGGGCCGGGTCCAAAGCCGAAGGCGGCTCCGGGTGACGGGGGGCACAACAGGTGGATCACATGACGCCCGGGGCACCGGGCACGGCATCGCTTGACAAGAATCGGCGGGGGCCGCAATCGGTGGGGATGCGCATTCTGGGTCTCACCGGTTCCATCGGCATGGGGAAATCGACCGCGGCGGCGATGCTGACCCGCCTCGGCCTGCCGGTCCACGACGCCGATGCCGCGGTCCACAGGCTGCTGGGCCCGGGTGGGCGGGCGGTAGCAGCGGTGGCGGCAGCCTTTCCCGGGACCCGGACCGGGAACGCCATTGACCGCAAAGCCTTGGGTGCGCTTGTCTTCGGCAAGCCCCTGGAAATGCGGCGCTTGGAGGCGATCCTGCACCCGCTGGTGCGCCAGGCGGAGGCGGATTTCCTGCGCCGCTGCCGGGCGCGGCGGGAAAGGCTGGTGGTGCTCGACATCCCGCTGCTGTTCGAGACCGGGGGCGAGACGCGCTGCGACGTCGTCCTGGTGGTGAGTGCGCCACAATTTCTCCAAGAACAGCGGGTATTGATCAGGCCCAACATGACCCGCGCCCGATTCCAGCAGATCCTCGCCCAGCAGATGCCCGATGCCGAGAAGCGGCGCCGGGCCGATGTCGTGGTGCCGACCGGGCTGGGGCGCCGGGCGACCCTGGTGGCCCTGCGCCGGGCGGTGCGGCGCCTGCGGGACGGGCGGACGGGCGCGCCATGATCGGCGTGTTCGATTCCGGCCATGGCGGCCTCACCGTACTCTCCGCCCTCTGCCAGCGCCTGCCGCGCCAGGGCTTCATCTATCTCGGCGACCACGCTCACGCCCCCTATGGCTCGCGGGCGCCGGGTGAGATCGTCGAGCTGACCAGATCGGGTGTCGCCACGCTCTTCGGTCTCGGCTGCACCCTGGTGATCCTCGCCTGCAACACGGCGGCGGCCGTGGCACTCCGTAGGTTGCAGCAGGACTGGCTGCCCGACGCCTTTCCCAACCATCGCTGCCTCGGCGTGCTGGTGCCGATGATCGAGGCGGTGGCGCAGAATCCCTGGCACGCGGTGGCGGGGCCCGATGAATGGGGGCGGGTGCCGGAAACGCTGGGCGTCTTTGCCACCCCCGCCACGGTGGCGAGCGGTGCCTATCTGCATGAAGTGGCCAAGCGCGCGCCGCGCCTCACCGTGTTTCAGCAAGCCTGCCCGGATCTTGCCGGTTTGATCGAGGCCGGTGCGGACGCTGCGACGCTGCGCGCCGCCATCGACCGCCATGTCGGCGACATGCAGGCGCAGCTGAGAGGTACCGCGCTCGATTCCGTGGTGCTGGGTTGCACCCACTATCCGCTGGTGGAACATCATTTCCGCGCCGCCCTGCCGGCGGGGACGCGCCTGCTTTCCCAGCCGCAGCGCACCGCCGAGGCGTTGACGGCCTATCTCTTCCGGCATCCGGAGATGAAGCGCTTCGGCGCACAACCGGGGCTGGTGCGCGCCTATACCACCGGCGATCCAGAACGGGTGACGCTGGCCGCCAGGAATTTCCTGGCCGACTCGGTCCTGGCCGGGCATCTTGCCTTTCAGGCCCTCCCCCACACCCATCAGGTGCGCCAGCATGCGTGAGATCGTCCTCGACACCGAGACCACCGGCTTCGATCCGCTGACCGGCGACCGGCTGGTGGAGATCGGCTGCCTCGAGCTCATGAACCACATCCCGACGGGCAGGAATTTCCACCGCTATCTCAACCCCGAGCGCGAGATGCCGGAAGCGGCCTTCCGCATCCACGGCCTCTCCACCGACTTCCTGGCCGACAAGCCGAAATTCGCCGAGCTCGCCGGCGACTTCCTCGCCTTCATCGAGGATGCGCCGCTGGTAATCCACAATGCCGAATTCGACCTGAAGTTCATCAACTGGGAACTGGAAAAGGTGGGCCAGCGCGCCCTGCCGATGAGCCGCGCCATCGACACCGTGATCATGGCGCGCAAGAAATTCCCCGGCGCCCCCGCCTCGCTCGATGCCCTGTGCAAGCGCTTCAACATCGACAATTCCAACCGCACGCTCCACGGCGCGCTCCTCGATGCGCAGCTGCTGGCCGACGTCTATCTGGAATTGCTGGGCGGCCGCCAGACCGGCCTCACTTTGGCGGCGGAGGATGCCGGCACGGCCGAGATGAGTTTTGCCAAACGGAATGCCGCGGCAGGCGACCGCCCCGCCCGCCCGCCGCGTGCCTTCCCGCCCAGCGCGGAAGAACTGGAAGCCCACGCGGCGTTTGTCGCCAAATTGAAGAATGCCGTCTGGCTGCAGTAGCTAGCCGTTCTCCGCGAACCAGCGCACGATCGCCGGCATGTCCTTTTCGAAATCGCCCGGGATGTAAAAATTGAGCAGGCGCGCAGGCCGGTCGCTGACATTGCGGTAATCGTGGGTCACACCGGCGGGGATTCGGATGAAGGCGCCCTTTTCGACCGGCAGCCATTCCGCGTCGATTAGAAATTCCAGCCTTCCCTCGAGGACATAAAAGGCGTCGTCATTGGCGTCGTGTGCATGGGCACCGACGCCGGGGCAGCCCGGTTCCAGCAGCCATTCGGAAACGCTGTAGCGGCCGCCGCTCTCGGCATCGATCTTGAAATCGGCGTGCATCGAACCCAGCGCATAGGGGCGACCGCCGCCGCCGGGCCACAGCACCACGCCGTCGGGCAACGTAACCATCGCTTCTACTCCTGCGGGGCAAAGGGATCATAGGTGCCGAAGGACCAGAGATGCCCGCCGGGATCGCGCACGGAATATTCCCTGGCGCC
>JAEUKV010000230.1 GCA_016794165.1 Rhodospirillaceae bacterium | reverse complement strand
GGCGTTACCCTTGGGGCTGCCATAGAGGGCGAAACCGGTCGAATCCGGCCCGCGATGCTTCAGGCTTTGCAGCATCGCGGTCATTTCCGTGCCGATATCGCCGGTCGTGCCGCGGTGGATCAATCCTGCGATTCCACACATGCGTCGTTTCTCCTTCGTTAATCCGCTGAAGAAGCAGGGGATACCTGCCCGTTAGGGCAGGATGTCCCAGTACTGCTCCAGATCCCAATCGGTGACGGTGGCCATGAATTTTTCATGTTCGTCACGCTTGTAGTGCATGTAGACCCGCATCATGTCGCCCGGCAGGGCGCTGTTGATGACGGTGTCCTTCTCGAGGTGGTCGAGGGCGTCGCCCAGGCTCATCGGCAGCTTCTTGACCTTCTTCCCGGCGGCGATCGCCTCGTACATGTTGCGCTCTTCCGGCTCGCCCGGATCGAGCTTGTTGGTGATGCCGTCGTCAAACGCCTTCAGCAGCGCCGCGGCCATCAGATAGGGGTTCACCGCCGAATCGACCGAGCGGTATTCGAACCGTCCCGGCGCCGAGATGCGAAGCGCGCAGGTCCGGTTCTGGTAGCCCCAATCGGCGAACACCGGCGCCCAGAAACCGGTATCCCACAGCCGACGGTAGGAGTTGACGGTGGAGGAGCCGATCGCGGTGAGCGCGTTGAGATGCTTGATCACGCCGCCGATCGAATAGAGCCCGATCGGACCCGGCTTGCCGCCCTGCTTTCCGGGCATGAAGGTGTTGACGCCGCCCTTGCGATACGAGAACACGTCCTTCTGCCCTGGCAGCTTGTCGTTGTGGAGCGTGTTGACCTGGTCTTCGCCACCGGTCCAGAGCGACAGGTTGTGATGGCAGCCCGATGCCGAGACGCCCATGAAGGGCTTGGGCATGAAGCAGGCGATGAGATTGTTCTCGCGCGCCACCTGGGCACAGATCTGCCGGTAGGTGGTGAGACGATCCGCGGTGCGCAGGCAATCGTCATACATCCAGTTGAGTTCAAGCTGGCCGGGTGCGTCCTCGTGATCGCCCTGGATCATGTCGAGGCCCATGGCCTGGGCGTATTCGATCACCTTCATGAAGACCGGGCGCAGGCTCTCGAACTGGTCGATATGGTAGCAGTTGGGTTTTGAGAAGCCGCCATGGGGCAGGCCGTCCTCGCCCTTCTTCAACCACATCATCTCCGGTTCGCAGCCGTGCCTGAGATGCAGGCCCTTGTGCTTCTTCTTAAATTCGTCGTGGATGATGCGCAAATTGCCACGGCAATCCGAGGTCAGGTGGCCGCCGGGATTCTCGCGCTCCTCGCGATTGCGGAAGCAGGTGCAGAAGACGCGGGCGACTCGCTTGTCCCAGGGCAACTGCACGAAAGTCTCGGGATCGGGAATGCCGACCAGTTCCGAGGCCTCAGGGCCGTAGCCGATGTAGTTCTTGCGGCGATCGACGAAAAGATTGGCGGTCGAGCCGTAGACTAGCTGAAAGCCCTTTTCGGCGACGGTCTCCCAGTGATCGGCCGGCACACCCTTGCCGACGATGCGGCCGGTGACCGAAACAAACTGATAATAGATGTATTTGATACCCAGAGCATTGATCTGGGCGCGCACCTGCTTGACGAGTTCTTTGCGTCCCTTTTGTGCGACGTGAGCCTCAAGGTCAGTCATGTAACCCTCCCCAAAGCGGCGGCGCTACAGCCGCCGTCGACCGCCGCCGGGACATTCCCGGCGAACCAGTCAGTTGCTGCAACAACACTTCTTCGTTTGCTGGCCGATCTTTGCGCGCCGGCTCAGCGACCCCTTGCGGGCGGCGGGAAGAAATTGGCATTCGGCCGGCCGGAAGCTCGCAACACGAGAGCTTGAATGGTTGACCGCTCTGCTACCCCGCTCGCATAATCCAGTCTTGCATGGCCGTTCGCGGCTGCCAACCACTTTTTTATAAAGGAACAGCATTGGGCCGAATTGGTACACCCGTCCGTGGATCCGGCAAGGCCCGCGCGCATCGTCCCGACACGATGCAGGATGGCGCGGCGAATGCCGATGCCGCTGCGCTGCCGGTCGACGCCAATCGCGGCTCGGTCTGGATCGCCGGCCAGCTGCGTCAGGCCATCATCGCCGGCACCTATCGCCATGGCGAGAAGCTGCCGGCCGAGCGGCATCTGGCCGATGCCTTCAATGCCTCACGGACCACGGTCCGGCTGGCGCTCGATCAATTGGAACAGGAACGGTTGGTGACGCGCCGCGTCGGCAGCGGCACCTTTGTCAATCACCGTGCCGTCAGCGAGCTCGACAATATTGCCGATTCGACCTCGCCGCTGGAGCTGATCGAGGCGCGGCTGGGGATCGAGCCGCATATGACGCGCCTCGCCGTCCTCAACGCCAGCAACCGCGACATCGAGAAGATGACCGAGGTGATCGAGAGGGCCGAATTGGCCAGCGACGATTCCACGGTGTGGACGGATTGGGATACCCAGTTCCACCTGCTGCTGGCGGAAGCCGCGCACAACCGACTCATTCTCTGGCTCTATCAGCACATCAACGAGATCCGGTCCCACGATCAATGGGCCTCAATGCGCGACAAGGTGCTGACCCCGGCCCGAATCGCCGAATACAACCGCCAGCACCGGGCGCTCCTCGGCGCCATCGCCAGCCGCGATGTCGAAGGTGCCGCGGCCATGGTCACCAGCCATCTCCACTTTGCACGCCGCCAGTTGATGGGAATCGAGGACGCATAAGAAAGCCGGTGCGAGGTCGTCGCACCGGCTTGCGGGAAACCCTAAAGCGCGCTTGCGCCGTCAGCTCCAGGGGAAGGGCGAATTCGAGGTCGGGTGCAGCTTTCCCTCGGCAAAGCGCGAGAAGCGGAACGGCCGCAGCAGTTCATCGCCCATGCCGCAGATGTCGTCCGCCACCAGCTTGCCGACGCCGATCATTTTGTAGCCGTGATTCGAGTCCGCGATGATGTAGACGTTCTCGGCGAATTTGTCGAAAACCGGGAAGCTGTCCGCCGTGAAGCAGCCGATGCCGCCCGAGGGTTCCTTCTTGTATTTCGGCATCGTGCCCATAAAGCGCTTCTGGCAGAAGGCCAGGGCCGAGACCCACATATGGGCGAAGTCGTCGCCGACGATGAATTCCGGGCTTTCCGGGCCATAGGGGTCGACGCGTACCTTGTCGAGGGCCGTGGGCACCTTGAACGGCATGGCGCCGCCCTGGATGCCGCCGAAATGGAAGTCGGGCTTGTAATAGATGCCCCACAGCTTGTCGGTGATGAGCGAGCCGTCCTCGTCGGAATAGAGCGGGGCGTCGGTGTCGACGTGGATGACCGGCGGCATCTTGCCGTCATTGGTTTTCTGATGGTCCGGGTCGACGCCAAGGGTGCCTTCCTGCAGCGACCAGTAGACCCACATCGGCACGTTGTCGTGCATCTTGCCGTCCTTGCCCTTGATCGAGATCGCATCGGGCAGGTCCAGCATCTTCCACACCGAGCGCACCCAGGGACCGAGGCCGGCGACGACATAGTCGCACTTGATCGTGCCCTGGTCGGTCTCCACCGCGGTGACGGCGCCCTTGTTATCGCGGGCGAGCCCAGTCACCTTGACGCCGGTCACGATGCGCACGTCCTCGGCCTCTGCCTTCTTGGCAAGGCCATAGATCGCCGCGGTGTTGTTGGCATAGCCACCCTTCTTCTCATGCAGTACCGAGGTTATGCCCTTGGCCTGCCAGTCGTGGAAGATGCCCTGCATGTAGCTCATGCAGTCCTTCTCGCCCTCGATGAAGGTGGACGGATAGCCGATCTCCTTCTGCTGGGCGTGGATCGAGGCCACGTCCTGGTGCATGACTTCGGGGCTGATCTGCATGTAGCCGACCGAGTGATAGGAGAACGCCGCCGGATCGCTTTCCCAGACGCTCACCGAATGGGCCATCAGGCGCCGCATGGCGGGCTGGAAGTAGTTGTTGCGCACGACGCCGCAGGCAATGCCGGAGGCGCCGGCGGCGATGGCGGTTTTGTCGATCACCAGGATGTCCTTGCCGGATCCCTTGCCGGTCTTGCGCAGATTCTCGGCCAGGTGCCAGGCCGAAGAGAGGCCGTGAATGCCGGCGCCTATGATGACGTATTTGACGTGAGCGGGAAGGGCCATGGGTCAGTCTCCGTGAACGCCGGGCCGAAAGCCTCGGTCTGGCAAGGCGATGAAGAAATCGACTATCCTGCCGCGAGCTGTATCGTGGCTGCCACGAAATCGACATCTGATGCCATGAATTCGACATTCCGTTGGAAGGGGAAGTGCCATGTCGCAACAGGAACTCTCCGCCCCGCCCAAGGCCGACGTGCCAGTTTCCTGGCTCGCCAGGTTCGGCCGGCGCAACGTTGCCTATATCGTTTTCGTCGTGCTGCTGGTCCCCTTCGCCCTGGCCCTGGAAGCCTCCGGACCCCAGGGGCCCGACGCCGGCGGTGGTGTCATGGCGGGAATCATGCTCTGGGCGCTGGTTTCGGCGGTCTTCTTCCTGGTCAATGCCATTCTGCTGATCGTTGCTCTGTCCAGGAACGCGCCGGCGGGAAAACCTTTCCTCGCCTGCGCCCTGCCGGCAGCCGTTGTCGTCGGTGTTATCGTGCTGTCTGAAATGAACCTGATGTAGCGAGCGGGCGAATGCCGTTGGTCGTCCTGTCCAGGAAGCGCCCCAGTTCCGCCGCCGGCAGCGGCCGACTGAAGAGGTAGCCCTGCGCCAGTTGGCATCCCTGTTCGCGCAGGAAGGAAAGCTGCGCCTCGGTCTCCACGCATTCCGCAACCACATGCAGCCGCAGAGTGCGCGCCAGGCCGATGATGGCGGCGGTGATCTCCATATCGGCTGGGTCGTCCGGAATGTCGCGCACGAAGCTGCCATCAACCTTGAGGGCGTTGATCGGGAATCGCTTCAGGTAGGCCAGCGAAGAATAGCCGGTGCCGAAATCGTCGATCGAGACGCGCACGCCAAGCTCGCGCAGCGCGGTCAACTTGACCTCGGCGCCGACGCCGAAATCGATCAAGGCGCCTTCGGTAAGTTCGAGTTCAAGGTGTTCCGCAGGCAGACCTGTTTCCGCGAGGATCGCTGCTATCAATTCCGGCAGATCCGGCAGGTGGAACTGGCGCGGCGACAGGTTGACGGCCATCGTCGTCAATTGACGGCCTTCGTCGAGCCAGGTTTTCATCTGGCGGCATGCGAGGCGCATGATGCGCTCGCCGAGCGGCAGGATGATGCCGGTTTCCTCGGTCAACGAAATGAATGTGGCAGGAGAGATCATGCCGTTCCCGGGTTCCCGCCAGCGCAGCAGGGCTTCGACCCCGACCACGCGCAGCGTATCAACCTCGATCAGCGGCTGATAATGCAACTCGAACTCATCGCGTTCCAGGGCCCGTCGCAGGCGGCGCTCGAGGTCGAGGCGGGCATTAGCCTTGTCGGTAAGCGCGGTGGTGTAGAAGCGATAGATGCCGCGGCCTTCCTCCTTGGCCCGGTAGAGTGCTGCGTCGGCATGCTTGATGATCTCGTCGGCGTGGGCACCGTCCTCGGGAAATAGGCTGATGCCGATACTGGTGCCGATATAGACTTCGTGGCCGCCGGTCAGATGAAAGGGCCGTTCAAACTGATCGATTAGCGATTGTGCCAGCGAGGCAACCTGGGCGGGTTCGGCAATGTCCTCCGCCAGGACGACAAACTCGTCGCCGCCCAGTCGTGCCAGCGTGTCGCTTTCGCGAATGCGACTGCCCAGCCGCTTCGCCACCGCCAGCAGGAGTTCGTCGCCGGCTGGGTGGCCCAGACTGTCGTTGACGTTCTTGAATCGGTCGAGGTCGAGAAACAGCACGGCACCAATGGCGCCGGTACGATGGGCGCGCGCGACGGCATGCGACAGTCTGGAGGACAAGAGCAGTCGGTTAGGCAGATTGGTAAGCGGATCGTGGTGGGCGAGGTGAATCAGCTGCGATTCAGATTGCTTGATCGACGTGATGTCGGCAAAGGTGCCGACATAGTTCACGATCTCACCATGGTCATTTTTGATCGAGCTTATCGTGAGGAACTCGGGATAGGGTTCGCCGTTCTTGCGCCGGTTCCAGATTTCTCCCTGCCAGTACCCGTTTTCGGCGATGCTGCTCCACATCCTGTGATAGAATTCACGACTATACTGCCCTGATTGCAAGATTCGCATGTTCTGGTCGATGAGTTCTTCTCGTTCGTAACCGGTGATCCGGCAGAAGGCCGGATTGACCCGCACGATCCTACCGTCCGGCCTGGTGATAACGATGCCTTCCTGCGCGTTGCGGAAGACAGCGTCGGCCTGCTGCATATGAGCTTCGGCGTGCTTGCGCCCGGTAATGTCTGTTATGACGTCGATCAGGTAGTCGGGTTCCCCGTCCCGATTTCTTACCAGCGATGTCGAGATATCTACCCAGACTTCGTCACTATCGGTGCGCAGATATCGCCGCTCGCCGTTGAAAAGGTTGATCTCGCCCCGCGCGAACTTGCCCAGAATGGCCAGATCCTCTGCCAGGTTTTCCGGCAGGGCAATGGCGGCGATCCCGCCGTTCTCAAGGGTGCCCTCCGGCTGGCCAAGAATGCGACGGTACTCTGCGTTGCATTGAAGTACCTTGCCGTCGAGACTGAGATGGGCGATGCCGATGGCAGCCTGTTCGAAGGTGTCACGGAACTTTGCCGCCGCAATCTCACTGGCCTGCCGATTCGACATTGCCGACAGCGCTGCATGCAGACGCCTGCTTTGCCACAGATAGGCGATGAAAGCGATGAGGGCGATCAAGCCCGACACGATTGCCAGGCTGACAACCATGGTTCGGCTCCTGACGCCACCCAGGGCCACGTCCCGCTTCATCTTGGCGATCAGCACCCAATCGGTTCGAGGGATGGAAAGCCCTGCTGCCAAAACCGGCTCGCCGCGATAGTCGACGCCGTCGATCAGATGCTCGCCCTTGAGATGGTAGCGGAAAATGGGCGTATCGATCTCGCTGGACGGGACAGATACCGTCAATGCGGTATCCGGCTGGTTTGGCTGGACGTTCAGCATGACGGCCATGCCATTCTCCACTCGCCACAGAACAAGCTCGCCCTGGCGCCCCGGCATCGGCCAGATCGCAAGATAGGGATTGAGAAAATCGTTCGCGCGCAGATCGAACACCATGACGTGGGCATCAGAGCTCGCGGCCTGTCCCTTCTCGCGTAGCGGCACTGCAAATGCGAGGTGGACTATACTGTCGCGGGCTTCGCGATAAAGGTCGACGAAGATGGTTCGGCCTTCGGACTTCGCCAAACGCGCGATCCCCGCAAGATCGATCGAAACATGACGGTCCGGATTGGTCGCCATGCGGATTTTTCCGGAACCGTCGATGAGCGTGATCCGCGCGAAACCGTGCGACGCTCTTGACTGGCGCATGGTCCGAAGCAGTTCGTCACGTGCTTCGCTGGAATCCGTGCCCTGCCATTGCTGCCACGAGCTGTGCAACGGTATGTCGCGGGCGATGGCTTCGGCATCCTTGCGCCGCTCATTCAGCCATTGTGATATCCCCACGACCTTTAGTCTGGCGACGGCCTGCAGGTTCTCAAGTTCGTCCTGTTTGGAGGAGTCGAGCTGGCTCCGGTAGCTGACGAACGAGATGAGCCCGATGGCGACAACCAGCGCGGCAACGGCAATCAGGAGCGGAAGCCCCATGCGCCGCTGGTTGATCGGTTCTTCGCGCTCGCGTGGCCCCGGCAGGAAAAGCAGGGTGAGAAACAGCAGCGATGTGGTGATGCCGACAAAGGCAAGGCCCTTGATGATGCTGAAGCGGGTTGCAGCTTCGGCATCCATGAATGTGCCGATCAGGCTGTCGGAGGCGACAATCCAAAGACTGGCCCCTGTCGCATATGCGACGGTAATCTTAAAGATCAGGTGAAGGCGCGCTTTGGAATTCATATTCTATGGGAATTCAATGCTAGTCACGGGGTTGCGTTGCGACGTGCCGGTTGATTCCCGGCGACCCTAGCAGGCCGCCTGTAAAGATCGTGTTAAGTGCGGCTTGCGTGTGTTGCCTAACCGCGATCCAGGTTCGGCAGCTGCCCGAACCGGTGTCGGTAGAGCCGGGCGAAGTGGGAGGCGGAGCCAAACCCGCAGGAAATCGCAATCTCGATCACCGGCAAGGTCGTCTGCGACAGCAGGCGACGGGCCTGATCCAGCCGCAGGTCGCGGTGATAGGCCAGTGGTGT
>JAEUKV010000201.1 GCA_016794165.1 Rhodospirillaceae bacterium | reverse complement strand
CAGGCTCGGCATCGGGCGCCGGCAGGACGATGCGCTCGGCCCCCACCAGGCGTTCGAGATGCCGGTAGGAGCTAAGCACGTCGCTGGGCGAGCGCCAGCCCTTCTGCTCCACCAGTTGGCCCAGCTCCGGTTCGAGCGTCGACTGCCAATCCATCTCGATCGGGCCGGCGGGCAGGATTGTCTCCGTCGTCGCGCCGTCGCCCGGGCCGACATTGTGCTCAACGGTCATCGATTACCTCGTCGATCAGGGTGGCAAAATCGCCGGGCGCGAGGCCGATCATCTCGGCCACATGCAGGAAGACGTCGCGCGCCCCCTCGTTGAACGCGGTCTGGTGGGGATCGCCGGCGACGAAACTGCTCTGGCCCACCCGGCAGTAATGGGCGAGATCGGAGAGGATGAGGCGCGACGCCGCATCACCCGCGCCGAGCTGCCGACGATAGGCTTGCGCCACGCGCTGTGCCCGCGCCCGGCCATGGAGACGGAGCAGCCAGCCGATGCCGGCCTTCATGCCGCACCGCCGCCGAGCAAGGCGCCGAGCCCGTCCAGCATGCCGCCCATTGCCCCCGCAGCCTCCGGACTCTGCGCCGCTGCGCGCTGTGCCGCGACCGCTTCCCTGGTGCGCAGCAGCTGGTTGGGGACGCCGAAGGATTGCGCCAGCAGTCGCGCCGCCAGATCGGCATCGAGATTGTCGTAGATCTCCGGCCGGATGGCGCCCAGCGGGGCGAGGGATTCCAGCACCCGGACGATCGCCGCCCCTTCCCCGGCGCGCTGGGCGCGGGCCAGCGGCGAGACATAGCCGATGCGGATGCCGCTTGCCCGCAGCTGTTTGGGTGGCGGCGGCAGCAGGCCGGCGCGGCGCATGATGCCGAACTGGCGGCGGATGAGCGGGTCGAGAAACTCGGCCTGGATGCGCCCGAGATGCGGACCCATCAGGCGCAGCTTCTCCTCCTGCCTGGCCAGCACCTCGGTCGCGGTCTGGTTGGGCTGCTGCACCATGAGAAGCAGCGAGAAATAGAATGCCTGCCGCACGGCCTCGCGGCGCTGTTCCTCGAGCTCGAGGCCAAGGCCGACATTGCCGCCGCTTTGCAGCGGTTCGTAGCGCCGCCGCCCGTTCTCATCGAGGCCGCCATAGATGATGCCGCCGGGATGGGTGCGCAGGCCCCGCACCGCCAGTTCGTCGATGGCAAGCAGCGGCGGATCGACCGCCTTCTGTGCGGCGATGATGGTGGTCTTCGACATCGCATTGAGCATCTTGACGTCGGGCAGCGCCAGCATCGCCGGGCTGTCGCCATAGACGCCGCGCGAGCCGGTCGACCAGCGCGGCACCTGATAGGGAAACTCGTGATAGCCGCCCTCGGAGAGCAGCGATCCGTGCTCGACATCGACATAGAAGCTGGCAAATGCCATCTCCGCCGCGGCGCCCCGTCCTGCACCCATCTCGTCGCGCGGCAGCACCGCGTGGAGGAAGGTGAAGCGCCGGTCGGGCTCGGCGGCGGCGGCGCGGCGGATCGCGGCGTGGCAGGCATCGCCCCAGCGCGCCTCGGCCTGTCTCGCCGTGAAGGCGAAGCGGCGGAACACGGTGTCGACCTCGTCGCGGGCATTCTCAGCGACGAAACATTCGGCGAGGTGCCGGCAGGAATAATGGACCCGGCCGCTGGCCGTATCCTCCTCGACATAAAAGACGCCGGTGCCGAAGGTGACCAAATCGGCATAGAGCTCCATCACCCTGGCATAGAAGCGCTGGCCGTTGCCGGCAAAGCTCGCCCGCATGCGCCGCGTCACCTCGTCGAGCCAGACCCTGGTCTCCTGCGCCTCTTCGTCCTCGGCGAGGTCGGCGCGCAGGGTGAACCAGTCATTGGCGGCGTTGGTGATCAGGCCCCAAAGGCCAGCGGCGAGATTTTCAGCCGCCTGGCCCGCGGTGCCGTCGAAGATCTTCTGCGCGCGCTTCTCGCCCGGCTGCCGGGTGAAGGTGAAATCGGCGCGCATCGGCTTCATCAGCTCGGCGATCTCCTGCCACAGATGATCGAGTGTTGTGCGCTGGGCGGCGAGGCCCTCCTGGCGCCGGATCAGGTCCCGGGCAAGCTCGTTTCGCTGCTGCGTCATCTGGCCCTCGGAGTCTTATGAACCCAGCAGCTTGCCGCCGCCGGTGGGTGCCGTGCCGAGCTTGGCGGGTTCCGGCGTGAGGATGGTGGCGCGGCGGCCATAGAGTGCCCGCAGGCGACGCAACTCCTGTTCGGCGGCGCTGTCGGGAGCATCCGCGGCGGGTGTTGGCGTCGCGGCATTGCGGTTGGCGGCGCCGGGCCGACGCCGGGGCGATTTGGGCAATCCACACATGAGATATTCTCCCTGAAAGACGAAGCCGAGGAAGGTTTCGCCGTTGCGGCCGAAGGCCGGATAGGTCGCCTCGTGGCGGGCGCCGAGATGCAGCAGCCAGCGATGGGCGATTTGGTGATCGAAGATTGAGCGGCATTCCGCGCGGCGGCAGCCAAGCGCACGCAGCGCCGGCGCCAGGACCGTGCGGGCAAAGCGCGTCGCGGCCAGCGCCACCTCCGGCCAGCGCACGGTGGCGAACATCCAGGGCGCCCAATTGCCGGGCCACATTTCGCTGGCGCCCATTGCCGCCACGGGCGCGCCGTCGGCGGCGCACAGGATGGCGCCCAGGGGGTCGCTCGCCAGCAGATCGTCGACCAGGGCCACCGCATCGTTGTCGAAGCGGGTGGCAAAGATCTCGCGCCGGTCGCATTCCCGCATCGCCTGCGCGACCACAAGCAGGTCGTCGCCGTTGAGCGGGCGCCTTGTCATGCACCTACCAGGTCAGCGGGTCGAATTCCGGCACCGTGCCGGTGGCCCCTGCCTCCGTCCAGGGCTTGCGCGGCGCCGGCAGGCCCTGGGCGAGATAGCGGAAGGCGTCCGCCGCGTGGCTGGTCCAGTCATGCAGCGGGCGGGCGGAAAAGGTATCGGTCGCGGCATCGAAGCCGGGCCGGTGCAGCTTGAGCGCATCCAGCCCCCGGGCGCATTTCCCGGCGTCGAACCAGCAGCGCGGCAGCAGGGCGCGCGCCGCCTCGATGCCGTCCGCCACGCCGAGCGGTTTCAGCACCTTCGCCTTGATGCCGAGGCTGCGCAGGGTCTCCAACCGGGAATGGCCGGTGCCCAGCTCGCGCACCGCGACATCGTGGGGCAGCAGATGCTGCGCAAAGACATAGGGCAGCGCGTTGAGGTGCTTGGCGTAATGGGCGAGACCCACATTGCTGGCGGTGTAGAAGTCGATCAGCCTCAATTCCCGCCCCACTTCCTGGGCGAACCAGATCGCGGTCGCATCGCCGATGCCGAGATCCCAGGCGGTGATCACCGGCAGGCGCGGCTCCCACGGCACGCGGGTGAGGCGACCTTCCTGCTCGGCGGTTTCGAGGAGCGTCGCGTAATAGGCACCGGGCACGCCGGCGGCGAAGCTGCATTCGAATTCCTGGGCGAATTGCTGGGGCGACATCGCCTGCCTCGCTGCGTTCAATTCGACCTCCGCCAGGATACCGGTCTCGCTCGCCGGAAAGCGCGCCGCCAGCCAGGCCGCGTCGCACTGCGCCCGCTCATAGAGCGAGCAGAAATGATTGCGGCCCATCGGCGTGCCGATGAAGAGCGCCCAGCCGGCGCGGTCGGCCAGCGTCGGGCGCACGATCTCGGGCCAGACGGCGGGGCTCATCTGGGCGTATTCGTCCATCACCACGCCGTCGAAATAGAGGCCGCGCATGCGCATCGCATTGTCGGCGCCGTAGAGGCGGATGCGGGCGCCGTTGGGCAGTTCGACCCACAATTCGGTCTCGCTGCGGATCACGCCGGGAATGGGCGCGGTGAACGCCTTGAGATAACTCCAGGCCACGTCCTTGGCCTGGACCAGCTGCGGCGCCACATAGCCGTAACGGGGTGCCGCCTTCGGATTGGCCGCCGCCCGTGCGATCAGTTCGTTGATGCAGAACACCGTCTTGCCGAAGCGCCGATGCGCCACCAGCACGTTGAAGCGTTTCAACCGGGCATGGAGATCGGCCTGCAGCGGGCGCGGCGCATAGAGCGTCACGTCCAGCACCGACCAGTCCTCGGCACGGGCAAGGCGAGACTGATGCGGGCGGGGCAGAGTCATTCCCGCGCGCCCTCCCGTGCCAACCCGATGCAATCCCGCCCAAATGGATGACCCCGCGACGCCGTTGCCGGCCGCGGGGTCACATTTCCCAGTCTATATTTTCAGATTAGCAAAATATTCCTAGTCTGTCAAGCCATTTTCCGCATCCGCCTCACCTTTCGTCTCCGCCCAGGACAGGCGTACCAGCTGCGCGCCGCCGGCACTGCCGCTGCGGGACCTCGCGGCGGGACGGCCGAAGCCCCATTGCAACAGGGCATTGGCGGCGGAGATGCGGGCGGCGGGTGCCGCCGTCTCGTCCATCATGATCCCGGACAGCGTCGCCAGCGCCGCGACGGCATGGGTGCGCGCGAGGTCCTCGAGGGCGAGGGCGGGGGCTTCGGATTCGCTCATGCTTTGTGCCCGGAGAAACTGGCGAGCAAGGCCGCGAGGCCCGCCAGCACGCGCCGGCCGTCCGGCCGCGCGATGCCGTCCGGCAGCAGCAGCCAGTCGGGCCAGCAGCCGAACACCACCAGCCGCTCGGTCGCCGCCGCCGTCGCGGCGCCGGTCCGCAGCAGATCCCGCTTGGCGCGACGGAAGCGGCTTTCGTTCCGGGCGCGGTCGGCCTCGTCCGACGCAACACCCGAGGCAGAACGGCCGCTGGTCCCGACGAGGCCGTCATAGAAGCGGCCATAGCTCACCGCGGTACGACCGATCGCCTGGCGGTAGAGGGCGGCGTAACGCCAGCCGGCGCGATGCGCGGCCTCGCTCACCCAGCCCTTGGCCAGCAGGAGATCGAGGGGATGCGCCGCCGCCGCGGGATCGAGCCCGCGTGCCAGTTGCGCCCGCTTCATCTGCAATTCGGCGGTGCCGCAGTCGCGTTCCTCCTTGCGCGCCCCCTCCTTGCGCACCCCCTCCTTGCGCACATTGTCATTGGCGGCCGCCTGTTTCGGCCGCCCGCGCCGGACACAGCCGAAGGCCCGCATCACTCGCTCTCCACCTCGTCGAGCCCCATCGCCCAGCGCTCGGCCCATTTCACCAGCCACAGGGCGCGCTCGGCGGTCATGTCGCTGTTGACCACTTCGAACTCGCCCTCTTCCGTGATGCCGATGCCGAGGAACTGGCTCCAGCGCGTCTTCTGGCAGGTCCCCACCGCCTGGTCCGGCCGCATATTCGCGCTCGGCGGAAACTCCACGATCTCACCCATGCGTCACTCCCCCTTGTCTTGTGGTTGCGGGTCTCAGGCTTCGTCATTGTCGTTGGCGGGGGTCTGCGGCGGGTGCAGCACCACATCGCTGTCGCCGCTCTGCCATTCCTCGCCTTCCTTGCAGGATGGGCAGATGCGCTGGAACGGTCCCTCGGAACGGAATCGCCGGCCGCAGCCGAGGCAGGCCAGGCGGCGGACATTGGTGGATTTGTTTATGTTTTGTTCCATGATAGCCTCCCCATCGGCGGCGGAACAACGCCCTTAAGGCACATTGCGTTGTATCATTAGGCGATTATACGCATATTTTTGTTACGCTGTCAAGCTTTAAAAACGTATTCTGCGGCTACATCTATCCGGGACCGGGGCAGCGCGCGCCCGGACCCCGTGCCCCGACCGGCCCGGCCATACCGCCGATCCGACCGCCGGTCGGATCCGGTTCCCGATCGGCCCCGGTCATGGGCACGACGCGACGCGAAAGGAGACACCCCCCGCATGACAGAGATTTCCGAAGCCGCCCGCCGCTTGAAGGAGTTCCGCGAACAGGCCGGCCTCACCATGCGCGCCGTCTCGGAGGCGCTGGGCTGGAGCCTCACGCGCTATCAGCATTACGAGGACCGCTACAAGCGCCGCTTCCTCCCCTTCGAACTCGCCCGCGAACTCGACGCGCTGTTCAGCCAGCACGGCACCGAACCCGGCGCCGTGCTGCAGCTGGCCGGCATCGAGCAGGGCCAGAACGTGACGCATCGGCGCGAACCGGTGCCGGCGCGCCCCAGCAGCGCCGGCATGGGCCAGAGCCAGCGCGACCTCCCCGTGATCGGCGCGGTCAAGGGCGGCAGCGAGGGGTTCTACTTCAACGACGGCGAGGCCAAGGAATTCGTCGAGCGGCCGGCCAACCTCAAGGGCGCCTTCAACGCCTTCGCCCTCTATGTCGACGGCGATTCCATGGAGCCGCGCTACTTCGCCGGCGAGCTGCTCTACGTCAACCCCAACCGCCCGATCACCAAGAACTGCTTCGTCGCGGTGGAACTCAATGACGGCCAGGGCCTGATCAAGCAGTTCCTGCGCCGCAGCGACGACGAGGTGGTGCTGCACCAGTTCAACCCCGCCCGCGACCTGGTCCTCAAATCCGACGCGGTGAAGCGCATCTACCGCATCACCGGCGCCGGCGAGGCGGGCTAGGGCGGGCCCCCGCCCGCCTCCCTTACCTACCCCCCTTCACCGCACGCTTTAGCGGGCCTGCCGCGACATACGGAGAATGTTAACGTTTTTTACGTTGACATTTCTACGCATGTTCGCTATAGGTTCCGTTATCGTCGACAGGAGGGAGGCGGATTGATGAGCTTCGACGCCCAGGAACTCAGCGTGCTGGCCTATGCCAACGGCTTCACCCATTGGCATTACCGGACAAGGGACGACCTCGACCAGCTTCTCGGCGCCCGCGGCGAGGGCGATGGCCATGGCGGCGCCTATTTCGCCGCCGCCAGGGACGTGCTGCGCCCCGGCGACCAGATCACGGTCAACCTGCTGACCCCCGGCGCCGTCGGCCTCGCCCAGCTGGCGGTCATCCAGCTGCCGGAAACGGGCGCCCCCCGCCTCGCCCTCCTCGCCGCCACCCCGCCCCCGCTGCGGAGCCTGGCCGCGGCGGCGTGAACTGCGATGGTAGAAATGAGTCGCGCTATACTAGCGAATATACAACAATAAGTCGTATGGCAAGTTCGCTCGCCTCAATTCGCAAACTGATCGCGCAAAGGAAGACCGAAGCCGTGCGCGCGGCATTGGAAGCTCTGCCGCCGCTCACCGGCGCGGACGAACAAGAACGCATCCGCTTGCTGGCCCTCTCGCAGCGTGGCCGCGGTTCGACCGAAGGTGCCCTGTCGCTGCTGGAATCGGCACTGGGTTCGCCCCATGTCCGGATCGAGGATTTCTATTTCGCGGGAGAGTTTTCCCTGGAGTTGCAGCGCCTCGACAAGGCGTTCGACTATCTTTCGCGCGCGATCGCGAAATCCCTTGCCGAGGGCGACAAGGGCTACCTGGATTGCGGCTATCTCGCCCGCGCCTACATCCATGTCCGCAACGGCAACCTTGCGCTGGCGCGAAACGACCTTGATGCCATCGAAGACGACGACGGCGCGATCAGCTGGATACCGAATGTGCCAGCGCTCAACCGCGCATATTTGCTGAACTTGATGAAGCAGTCACGTACCTAGATCGAGCGACCGGTTCGATCGTGATGTCGATTGCCGAGCGCAACCCCAAAGCAAATGAGGCAGTGAAATGGAACGCGCACTTGCCAGGCATGTCGTGACACAGGCCTTCCGGGCCGGAGAAGAGATCACCGCATTGGTGCCGCTATTGAAGGCCGCGTGCGGCGAGGCCGAATATCGGCCGCTCGCCCTGGCGATCGCGCGCGCCGCGGCCGGGATCAAGACCGAGATCATCGACCGGATCTATGCCGAGCATCCGGAGATCGAGGCGGAAATCGCCCGCGAGATCACGCGCTACGAGCGCGTCCTGTAGCCCCCTAAACCCCCAGATCCACCACCACGCGGCCCTTGACCTGGCCGTCGAGGATCGCCTTGCCGAGGCGCGGCAGGTCTTCCAGCGTCGCGCGCTCGATCATGGAATCGAGCTTCTCCATCGGCAGGTCCTTGGTGAGGCGCGCCCAGGCGACCTTGCGCCGCAGCAGCGGGCAGGCGACGGAATCGACACCGAGCAGCGAGACGCCGCGGATGATGAAGGGGATGACGGTGGTCTCGAGCTTGGTGCCGCCGGCAAGGCCGCAGGCGGCCACGGCACCCTTGTATTTCATCTGCGGCAGGATCGCAGCCAGGGTTGCGCCGCCCACCGAATCCACCGCCGCCGCCCAGCGCTCGCTTTCCAGCGGCTTGCCGCTGGGGGTGGCGATGCTGGCGCGCTCGATGATCTCGGCGGCGCCCAGGCTCCTGAGATAGTCGTGGGTCTCGGCGCGGCCGGTTGAGGCCACCACGCGGTAGCCGAGGCGCGCCAGGATCGCGGTTGCGACACTGCCGACACCGCCCGCAGCCCCGGTTACCAGCACGTCGCCCTGATCGGGCCGCACGCCATGCTCCTCCAGCGCCATGACGCAGAGCATCGCGGTGAAGCCCGCGGTGCCGATCGCCATGGCGCGCTCGGTCGAGAGGCCCTGCGGCAGCGGCACCAGCCAGTCGCCCTTCACTCGCGCCTTCTCGGCATAGCCGCCCCAGTGAATCTCGCCCACCCGCCAGCCGGTGAGGATAAACTGGTCGCCGGCCTTGTAGTCGGCGTGATGGCTTTCCCGCACGGTGCCCGAGAAATCGACGCCGCCCTACTGCGGATAGGTCTTCACCCGGCGGCCGAGGCCGTTGAGCACCAGCCCGTCCTTGTAGTTGAGCGTCGAATTGTGGACGCGCACCAGCACGTCGCCCTCGGGCAGCCGG
>JAEUKV010000181.1 GCA_016794165.1 Rhodospirillaceae bacterium | reverse complement strand
CCGAGCGAGGCGCAGTGGAAGCTGTGGAACGTTCTGCCGGATCCGGAATTCATCGCCGATCCACGGCGCGGCTCGCCGCACAGCCGGGGCGTCGCCATCGACCTCACTTTGGTGGGGAGCGACGGGCGCGAACTCGACATGGGCACCGGCTTCGACGAGACCGTGCCGGCCTCGCATCACGCCTCGACCGAGATCGGCGTCGAGGCCCAGCGCAACCGCTTCATTCTCCTCGGCATCATGATGGCCGCCGGCTGGGACAACTACAAGAACGAGTGGTGGCACTATCAAATGTTCAATGCCCGGGACTTCCCGCTGGTCGAGAACGCGGCGCTGCCCAAGCCGATGATGTAGGCCGCGCGGCCTAGGCAATCCGGCAGGCGAAATCGAAATCGAGGCGCGGATTGCGGGGATGCAGTTTCGCGGGATTGCCGTAACCGATATTGCAGATGAAGTTCGACTTCCAGTTCGTGCCGGCAAAGAAGGCCGCATCGACCATCTCCTTGTCGAAGCCCGACATGGGCCCGCAATCGAGGCCAAGGGCACGGCAGGCAAGCATGAAATAGGCGGCCTGCAGGGTCGCGTTGCGCATCGCCGTCTCGGCGATCGCCTGGGGCTTGCCCGCGAACCAGGTACGGGCTTCCGGATCGTGAAACTGGGTCTTGAGCTGGTCGTAGAATGCCATGTCCTGCGCGAAGATCGCGGTCACCGGCGCCGCCATGGACTTGGCGCGATTGCCTGCGGAGAGAGCCGGCTCGAACTTCGCCTTGGCTTCCCGTGAGCGCACGAAGAGGATGCGCAGGGGCTGGCAATTGGCGCTGGTCGGCCCCAGGCGGGCTAGCTCATAGGCCGTCCGCAGGGTCGCCTCCTCGACCGGCCGGTCGAGGAAATGGGAATAGGTCCGTGCCGTGCGGAAGATAAGATCGAGGGCGGTATCGTCAGCGAGGCTGGTCGCAAGTGGCGTCATCGCGGCATTTCCCTTGAGCGGCAGGTGTGACTGAACGCGAAAAGGGGCGCCCGCGCGGGCGCCCCCTTGGATGTCCTCGAATGCCTCCGCAACTGACGAATCAGACGGGCCGCACCTCAAGCACTTCCGGCACGTAGTGCCGCAGCATGTTCTCGATGCCCATCTTCAGCGTGGCGGTGGAACTGGGGCAGCCGGAGCAGGAGCCCTGCATGTGGAGATAGACGACACCGTCCTCGAAGGAATGGAACACGATGTCGCCGCCGTCCTGGGCCACGGCCGGGCGCACCCGGGTTTCCAGCAATTCCTTGATCTGGACGACGATCTCGTCGTCATCCTCGGTGGCGGCCGCGCCTGCCTCGGCACCGGCGCCGGCCGTCTCCGGCAGCATGACCGGCTGGTTGGTGGTGAAATGTTCCATGATGACGCCGAGGAGCGCCGGCTTCAGCAGCGACCAGTCCTTTTCGTCGGCCTTGGTCACGGTGACGAAATCGCCACCGAGGAAGACCCGGCGCACCCCCTCGACGGCGAAGAGGCGCAGGGCAAGCGGCGAGCGCTCGGCACCCTCCGCCCGCGCGAAATCCGCGGTGCCCTCGCCCATGACCGCCCGGCCGGGCAGGAATTTCAGGGTTGCCGGATTCGGCGTCTCTTCGGTCTGGATGAACATGTCGGAACTCCACAGGGGAAACGGGGAACCGCACCGGCGGGAGCCAAGTCCGATTCCGCCGCGCTTTGGCTCATTAGGTAGTGCCGAAGGGGATGGCTTCAACCCTTATTTTCCTGTGGCTTAGCTGTCCTGTCCGGGAATTAGCTGTCCTGTCCGGGAATCTGGGCTCGGCCGGCATCGGAGAGATGGCGGCGCGGGCGCGCCCGGCATGCTTTGCATTTCTCATCACTGGTGGGACTTGCTACAGTAATTTTGCAAAAAGACATTTGCTCCCGGGGCTTACCCACCCCATATCAGCGCCCGCAAACGGGCGGACGCCGATGGGCGGAAGTGCTGGGGGATTTGGGCGGACAATGGCGGCCAAGGTACAGATAGCCAGCAATGACGACGATCT
>JAEUKV010000177.1 GCA_016794165.1 Rhodospirillaceae bacterium | reverse complement strand
TGATCTGGCCGGTGAGCGGGCGCCCACCTCGAATGCGGATGCGATCCATCTTGACTGTTCCGATCCGTCAGAGCCGCGGCAGCGTCACGCCGCGCTGGCCCATATATTTGCCGGCGCGATCCTTGTAGGAGGTCTCGCAGGGTGACGCGCCCTTGAGAAACAGGAACTGGCAGGCGCCCTCATTGGCATAGATCTTGGCGGGAAGCGGTGTCGTGTTGGAGAATTCCAGCGTCACATGCCCTTCCCATTCCGGCTCCAGCGGCGTCACGTTGACGATGATGCCACAGCGCGCATAGGTCGACTTGCCGAGGCAGATCACCAGCACATCGCGCGGTACGCGAAAGAACTCGACCGTCCGCGCGAGCGCGAAGGAATTGGGCGGGATGATGCAGACCTCGGTCTCGCGGTCGACGAAGCTTTGCGGGTTGAACTGCTTCGGGTCGACCACCGCGGAATCCACATTGGTGAAAATCTTGAACTCCGGCGCCACGCGCGCATCGTAGCCGTAGGACGATACGCCGTAGGAGATCACGCCGTCGCGCCGCTGGCTCTCGACGAACGGCTCGATCATGCCGTGCTTTTGCGACATTTCGCGGATCCAGGTATCTGGCATGATCGACATGGGACGGCTAATCCTCTCAGGCTCGAAAGATCTCACGGGAAGTTAACAAAGGACCGGTCGGATACGAGAATCCGATGCACCCGGGCAATCGCGCCGTTTGTATCGGAAGGCCCCCGCAGCCTCAAGAACTAGCATGCCTTCAGCCCTGATCGGTCGGCTCCTTTTCCGGGCGCGGCGCCGCCCGGCCCCGCTGCTGGGCCTTGCGCCGGCCGAGATTGGCGCGCAGGGCTGCGGCCTGGCGCTGCTGACGCAAGGCCGCGGCGCGGCGCCCGGCCTCGCTCAGGGACGGGCCCGATTCCCCACCACCGGTACCGCCCTTCCCGTCCTCTTCCTGCATCGCGAAGATCCCCCGAAAACGCACCTGCGTGCCTAGCTGCAACACGCTGAATTTACACCATTTAATTACGGCCAAAATGGGGCCTGGCCAAGGCCTATTGCGGCCCGTGTCAAGCCGGGTTTTCAGGCCTTGCCATCCTAAACACCTTCTGGCATGTTCCGCGCCGCTTCAATCGGGCTCTTGCGAGAACCCGTCCCGGCGCCGCCGTAGCTCAGTGGTAGAGCACGTCCTTGGTAAGGACGGGGTCGATAGTTCAATTCTATTCGGCGGCACCATTTCTCCTCTCCGGCCCCAAGCCGACGCACCCCATTGACGCAGAATCGACCAGCCGCGGGACCCGCTGCCGAGGTAGCTGCCCGAGTACATTGGACATTGGCGCACGACCGCCTATAGTTAACGCAAGATTACCGAGCCCGTGCCAGGACCGTCTTTCCGCTGCGCCCCGAAAATGCGGCCGCGTCGGGTTCGACGGCATCGCCAAGGGGTCAGACTGTGCATCATCCGGCATCGCAGCCAGTGGCTGGTCTATCGGGTAGAGCCCAGCCCGCCATCGGCAGCGCAGAATTCAACCGCGTCCTGGCAAACCCAGATTACGGGGATTTGCGCGCGTTCCTTGCCTATTGGCAATCAAAGCAGGTCGGCGTCGGTATCCCGAGGCGCGGCGATATCGACCCGGTTGACATCCCCCACTTACTGCCCAACGTGCTGATGATCGATGTGGTCGGCCAGCCGGCCTATGACTTTCACTATCGGCTGCTCGGCACCACGATCGTGGCGATTGACGGGGTGGATTATACCGGCTCGCGGCTCAGCGACATGGTACCCAGCACCGACGATTTCCGGCATATCTGGAACCATCATCTCGACGCCGCTGCCGGCCGGATTGCGTTGCGCCACGACACCCTGCGCTGGAGCCGCGACGGCAGCCGCGACCATGTCGACTATGTCATCCTGCTGCTGCCGCTGCGACGTCACGGCGATGCCATCGAGTCCCTGTTCGGCTATATCCACTACTGCATGGACGATCTGCAGCGCCCTTGGTCGTTCCGGATCAGCGGATGAGGTACCCGCGGCCCGGCAAGGTTGGACTGGCGTCGTCGCCGCGGACTCGCTAGAAATCTGCTGATCCAAGAGGATAGGCAGATGACCGACGATCCCATGCTTCCCCTGCTCGCGCGGATCGCCGATTCGCTCGATCGGCTGGCTCCACCGCAACAACGGCCTGCGGATTTCACAGCCGCCGATGCTTTCGTCTGGCACCCCGAAAACGGGTGGCTGGAGCCGATTGCCGCGGTTTCCAGAGTCCATATCAACCTGCTGCAGGGGATCGATCGCAACAAGGATATCCTGCTCGACAACACGCGACGCTTTGCCCAGGGCCTGCCTGCCAACAACGCGCTGCTCTGGGGTGCCCGCGGGACCGGCAAGAGCTCGCTGGTCAAGGCGGTGCATGCCGCTGTCAATCTGGAGGGCGAATCGGCATTGAAGCTGATCGAGATCCACCGTGAGGACCTCGTCACCCTGCCCCGCCTGCTCGGGATCCTGCGCGCGGCCGCCCAGCGGAGCGTGATCTTCTGCGACGACCTTTCCTTCGACGGCGCGGACGCCAGCTACAAATCCCTGAAGGCGGTGCTGGAAGGCGGCATCGAGGGGCGGCCGGGGAACGTGATCTTCTATGCCACCTCGAACCGGCGGCACCTGATGCCGCGTGACATGATCGAGAACGAGCGATCGACCGCGATCAACCCCTCGGAGGCGGTCGAGGAGAAGGTCTCACTGTCCGACCGCTTCGGGCTCTGGCTCGGCTTTCACAACTGCGACCAGGACACCTTCTTCGCCATTATCGACGGCTATTGCCGCAGCTTCGGCCTCGATCTGCCGGCGGAGGACGTACATGCCCAGGCGATCGAGTGGTCGGTAACGCGGGGCGCCCGCTCGGGCCGCGTTGCCTGGCAGTTCATCCAGGACCTGGCCGGCCGCCTCGGCAAGAAGATCGAACTCTGACCTTCGTCCCAATGGGATCGCTTCAGGCCCCGTCGAGATATTTCATCGGATCGACCGCCTCTTCCCCCTTGCGAATCTCGAAGTGGAGCTGCGGCGTGTCGACATTGCCGGTGGA
>JAEUKV010000157.1 GCA_016794165.1 Rhodospirillaceae bacterium | reverse complement strand
ACCTTGCCGTGCATGTAGAGCACCATGCCCATGAAGAACACGCCGCCGGCGATGGCGCCGACCAGCGGCCACGGGCTGGGATTGACCAGATGGTAGGGATGATTCGGCTTGTGCGCGGCGGCGTTGCTCATGGCATCAACTCTTTCTTCTCAACGGGCCGACCCCTGGTACCCCCGAAAGGCCGGCCGAATTGGGTGTCAGACTACGCAACCCGGGTTATTCAGCCCGGGCAAGTCCAGGCAACCTGGGCAAATCTACTCAACTCCCGTCCCCTTGGCCAGCTTCCGCCGTCCGCAGGATCGCGGTTTCCGCCCCGATGGCGTCGGCCGCGTCGTTCTCCACCTGGAAAAAAGTATAGGAGAGGGTCACGTCGGTGAGCTTCCTGAGATAGGGGTCTTCCTCGAGCTTGGGATCGAGGTAAAAGACCACGGGCATCTCCACCCGCTCGCCGGGCTGCAAGACCTGGCGCTCGAAGCAGAAGCACTGCACCTTGACGAAATACTGGCCGAAGATATCCGGCGAGACGTTGAAGGTCGACGACCCGGTAACGACATGATCGGTCGGGTTCTCGGCCACATAGGTGGCGGTATAGGTGATTCCGGTCCGCACCGTCATCTTGTTCTGGGCGGGTCGGAAATGCCACGGCATGCCGGCGGCGAGATCGCCGTTGAAGGTCACCACCATGTCGCGGGTACCGGTCACGACGCTGGCTTCCTCGGCGCGCATCGGCGTACCGCCGAAACCGGTCACCCGGCAGAACAGTTCATAAAGCGGCACCGAGGCATAGGCGAGGCCGATCATGCCGGTCACCAGGCCGACCAGCAACATCATGACGTTGCGGTTGCGCTGCCTGAGATCGGGGCGAGCTGACTGAGGCCGGGTCATCAGGCACCACCCATCTTCACGATCGAGACGATGTAGACCAGCACCACGAACAGCACCAGCGCGCCGGCGAGCGCCCAGTTGCGCTGCCGCAGGCGCTTCTGCCGCTCGACATCAAATTCCGGTTTCGGCGCGCGGTCGGGCCTGTCCTCGCGGGTCGTCATGGCATCAGCCCAAGCACGGAAAGGACCCCTGGCGCGCGATCGATCATCAGGACCAGGAAGTGCAGAAAAAGGTAGAGCAGCGAGAAGGCGAACATGCGCTTCGGCCAGGCCATCGGATCGCCGGCGCGCTCATCGGCGCGCAGCACCCGCCAGGCGTGGTAGATGAAGCCGAGGTTGAGGGCGATCGACACCGATCCGTACACCCAACCGGCAACGCCCAGGAAAACCGGCGCGAGCGCCACCGGAACCAGGGCAAGGGTATAGAGCAGCATCTGCCGCTTGGTCGATTGCATGCCCGCCACCACCGGCATCATCGGCACGCCGGCCCGGGTGTAATCCGGGTTACGCCACAGGGCGAGCGCCCAGAAATGTGGTGGTGTCCACATGAAGATGAGGGCGAAGAGAGCGATCGAGGCGAGGTCCACGCTGCCGGTGACGGCGGCCCAGCCGATCATCGGCGGGAAGGCGCCGGCGGCGCCGCCGATGACGATGTTCTGCGGCGTGCGGCGCTTCAGCCAGATGGTGTAGACGACGACGTAGAAGAAGATCGTGAAGGCCAGCAGCGCCGCCGCCACGGCGTTGACGGCGAGGCCCATCACCATGATCGCGAAGGCGGAGAGCGTGAGACCGAAGGCCAGCGCCTGTTCCGGCGCCACATAGCCCTTCGGGATCGGCCGGTCGCAGGTCCGGCTCATCACGCTGTC
>JAEUKV010000055.1 GCA_016794165.1 Rhodospirillaceae bacterium | reverse complement strand
TACTACGACGGCAGGACGGCGAAGGCACACCGGCCGGTCATTCGCATCGAAGGCGAAGAGTTGGTGATCGGCTCCACGGATACGCCGGAGCTCGATCGCTGGGCCTTTGCCGATATCCGCGTGATCGACGTCAATAAGGTCACCGGCGGCATGAGCTTCGGCCGCCTGAGCGATCCCGGCCCGCGACTTCTTCTGTTGGATTCGCCGGCGCGGCAGGCCCTGCTCAGTACACAGCCGCAGCTTGCCACCTGGAAGGCGCGGGAGGCGAAGCGGGGACTGGCGGTCGGTGCCGCCTGGACGATTGGCGGGCTTGCCATCGCGGCCATCGCCTTTTTCGGCTGGCGCCATGGCGCCGCGGCGCTGGCGCAGTTCGTGCCCAAGGAATGGGAACAGCGCCTCGGCGCCCATATCTACGCGGCCCTCACCGACAATCTCGCTGTCTGCAAGGGCGAAGACGGGACCAAGGCGCTGCGCGCCCTTGCCGACAAGCTGTTGCCGGAGGGCCTCGAGATCAGCCTCGACGTGGTCGATCTCAAGATGGCGAACGCCGTTGCCATTCCCGGCGATCATGTGGTGATCAGCAGCGGCCTCATCGACATGGCGACCTCGCCCGACATGGTCGCGGGCGTGTTGGCGCACGAGATCGCGCATCTCGAACTCCGCCATCCGACCCAGAGCATGATCGGCAATCTCGGCGTCGCGGCCACGGTCAGCATCATCCTGGGCGGGTCGGGTGCGGGCGACATCGCCTATCTCGCCACGGTGCTCTCCTATTCCCGCGCCATGGAGACCGAGGCCGATCATCGCGGCATCGAATTGCTGCGGGAGGCCGGTCTTCGTGCCGACGGGCTTGCCGAATTCTTCAAGGTGATGGCGGAAAAGACCGAGGGCGACGGCGAGAGCATCATGCCGGACTGGCTCTCCACCCATCCCGGCCTCTCGACCCGCGCCGAGTATGCCGCCGTCGACGCCAGCGGCGCCACGGCCATGAGCGACTCCGAGTGGGAACAGGTCCGGGCGATCTGCAAGCCGAAGTAGCGAGCCGGCTCCAAAGGGGCCATGCTTCTGCTGCAGCGCCTAAGACATTTCGTAATATTATTTCAACATCACGCTGCCGTTAACTACATTAATGCCGATTGTGATGGCATTAGCGAATTTTTCTGCCACCAATCTCTTGACGATGCTGCATACGCGAAGGCAGGATGCTGCCGATGCTGCATCGGCTAACGCCCGCCAAGAGGTGATTTTGCGCCGACGAGCCCTGGCAAGGATGGAAATACGAACATGAGCGAGACGGCGAAGGTTGTGGCCATTGAACCCAAGGCTGGCGAGACCAAGGGCGCGGACAAGGACGCAGCCGCCCCCAAGGCGGCGCCGGTCACCGGCAAGAACATTTATGAAATCGGCGAGATCCCGCCCCTGGGCTACCTGCCGCCGCAGATGTATGCCTGGGCGATCCGGCGCGAGCGCCACGGCCCGCCTGAAACGGCGATGCTGGTGGAAGCCGTCGAGACGCCGCAGCCCGACCAGGACGAGGTCATCGTCATGGTGATGGCGGCTGGCGTGAACTACAACGGCGTCTGGGCGGGGCTCGGCAAGCCGATCTCACCCTTCGACGTGCACAAGGCCGAGTATCACATCGCCGGATCGGATGCCTCGGGCATCGTCTGGGCCGTGGGTTCCAAGGTAAAGCGCTGGAAGGTCGGCGACGAAGTCGTGGTCCATTGCAACCAGGACGACGGCGACGATGAGGAATGCAACGGCGGCGATCCGATGTTCTCGCCCAGCCAGCGCATCTGGGGTTACGAGACGCCGGACGGCTCCTTCGCCCAGTTCTGCAAGGTGCAGGGCCGCCAGCTGATGCAGCGCCCGAAACACCTGACCTGGGAAGAAAGCGCCAGCTACACCCTCACTCTGGCCACTGCCTATCGGATGCTGTTCGGCCACCGTCCGCATATCCTGCGCCCGGGCCATAATGTCCTGATCTGGGGTGCCTCGGGTGGTCTCGGCTCGATGGCGGTGCAGCTCTGCGCCACGGCGGGCGCCAATGCGATCGGCATTATCTCGGATGAATCGAAGCGCGACTTCGTCATGTCACTGGGCGCCAAGGGCGTCATCAACCGCAACGATTTCGACTGCTGGGGCCAGCTGCCAGATGTCGACGACGCCGCCGGCTATGCCGAGTACATGAAGAAATGCCGCGCCTTCGGCAAGGCGATCTGGGACATCACTGGCAAGGGGAACGACGTCGATTTCGTGTTCGAGCATCCGGGCGAGCAGACCTTCCCGGTCTCCTGCTTCGTGGTGAAGCGCGGCGGCATGGTCGTATTCTGCGCCGGCACCACCGGCTACAACATCACGTTCGATGCGCGCTTCGTCTGGATGCGGCAGAAGCGCATCCAGGGCAGCCATTTCGCCAATCTGCTGCAGGCCAGCCAGGCCAACAATCTGGTGGTCGAGCGCCGCATCGATCCCTGCATGTCGGAAGTCTTCGCCTGGGAGGATATCCCGGCCGCCCATACCAAGATGTGGAAGAACCAGCACAAGCCCGGCAACATGGCGGTGCTGGTACAGGCCAAGCGTCCCGGCCGCCGGACCCTCGAAGACTGCGTCGAAGAGTAATGTCGGCCGTGTTGCGCGATCCGGGAGCGGCGGCATCGCCGCTGCTGCCGGATCTGCTGGCGCGCTGCCAGGCGGGCCTCAGCGCGGCCCAGGCCGTGCTGCAGGAGGTGCGCGGGCGCCTGATTGGCAGCGTTACCGCCGGCGGGCGGGTCGATGCCAAGGCGCTCGATGCGCAGCAATTCGTCGCCCATGGCTTCTCCTGGCTCGCCACCTATGTGGCGGGGCTCGAGCAGATGCTGGCCTGGGCCTGCCGCCTCGACGGGAGCGGGCGTCTGGGCGAGCGCGAGCAACTGATCCTGCAGATCGCCTTCGGCGAATACCTCGCGCAAATCAAGGGCGGCTTCCCGATGAGCCAGGGCGAGATCGTGCGCCTCGGCGATTTCGGCCTCGATGGCGGCGCCTTCAAGTTTCACGACGACTTGGTAACTTTGGGCAACTCGCCGGCGGCGCGAGCGCGATTGGCCGACCTGATCGTCGATGGCGATTTCGGGGAAGCCGCACTTGACGACGAATCGCTGGCGATCGTGCGCGACCAGTTCCACGCCTTTGCCGAGGATCATGTCGAGAATGCCCATCAATGGCACCTCAAGGACGAGCTCATTCCGCTGGAGGTGATCGGGCAACTGGCAGAGATGGGCGTCTTCGGCCTTACCGTGCCGGAAGAGTTCGGCGGGTCGGGCATGGGCAAGCTCGCCATGTGCGTGGTGACCGAGGAGCTCTCGCGCGGCTATATCGGATTGGGCTCGCTCGGTACGCGCTCCGAGATCGCGGCGGAACTCATCCGCCTCGGCGGCACGGAAGAGCAGAAACAATACTGGCTGCCGAAGATCGCGAGCGGCGAGATCCTGCCCACCGCCGTCTTCACCGAGCCCAATACCGGCTCGGATCTGGGATCCTTGCGCACCCGCGCGGCAAAGGACGGCGAAACCTATCGCGTCACCGGCAACAAGACCTGGATCACCCATGCGGCCCGCACCGACGTGATGACGCTGCTGGCGCGCACCGATCCCAACACGAGCGATTATCGCGGCCTCTCCATGTTCCTCGCCGAGAAGCCGCGCGGCACGGCGGCCGATCCCTTCCCCGCTGCTGGCATGACCGGCGGCGAGATCGGCGTCCTCGGCTATCGCGGCATGAAGGAATACGAGCTGGGTTTCGACGGTTTCGTGGTGAAAGCCGCGAATCTCCTGGGCGGCAAGGAGGGCGAAGGCTTCAAGCAGTTGATGGCGACGTTCGAGAGTGCCCGCATCCAGACGGCGGCGCGTGCCGTCGGCGTTGCGCAATGCGCCATGGAGCTCGGCCTCAAATACGCGAAGGAACGCGTCCAGTTCGGGCAGGCGATCTATGCCTTCCCACGTATCCACGGCAAGCTCGCCTGGATGGCGGTGGAGACCATGATCGCGCGCCAGCTCACCTATTTCGCCGCCCGCGAGAAGGACGGCGACCGGCGCTGCGACATTCCGGCCGGCATGGCCAAGCTGCTGGGAGCGCGCGTCGCCTGGTCGAACGCCGACAACGCCCTGCAGATCCACGGCGGCAACGGCTATGCCCAGGAATACAAGATCAGCCGCGTGCTGTGCGACGCGCGGATCCTGAACATCTTCGAGGGAGCCGCCGAGATCCAGGCGCAGGTCGTGGCACGGGGGTTGCTCAGCGGCCGGAACTGATCAGTCCGTGCGCGGCAGGTCGTCCTTCACCTCGAACCAGGAAAGATGGCTGCCGTACCAGACATGCTGGCGCGGTGGATAGAGGCCGGGATCGTCGAGCGTGGGTGTGTTGAAGGCCACGTCATGCGGTGCCTCGCGGCCGCGATAGAGCAGCTGGCTGCCGCAATGCGGGCAGAATTCCCGCTGGCCCCATTCGCTGGAAAGATAGATGGCGGGCTCGCCCTGTATATAGGTGAACTGGTCGGCGCGGACTCGGGCAAAGGCCTGCGCGGGCGCGCCGCTGGTCCGCTGGCAGATGCGGCAATGGCAATAGCCGCTGCCATAGGCTTCGCCGGTCACGCGGTAGCGCAGCGCGCCGCATTCGCATCCACCCTCGGCCATTCTCGTCTCCCCCCATTTTCCCATTTGCCACGGCGCCCTCGACAAGGGAACGGCGTCGGGCCATCCTAGCCGCAGAAACGGGGTCGGGGAAGAATCGTCACATGACTACGCCAGGGGCCCGGCAGGAGCCCGGACCCGTCGAAAACGTGCAATTGGGCGTTCTGCTGGCGATCGGCGGTTACGGCATCTTTTCCGGACAGGATGCCATCGTCAAATGGCTGGTGGCGGATCATGCCATCTGGCAGATCCTCTTCGTGCGCAGCCTCACCGTGAGCATCGTGGTCCTCGCTTTGGCACGGCACAGCGGGATCGCCGGCGTGGTGCGCAGCCCCAACAAGGCCAGCCTCACCCTGCGCGCCGGTCTCATCCTCGCCGCCTGGCTGTGCTATTACACCGCCGCGCGGCATCTGGCGCTCCCGGACCTGGTGACGCTCTATTACGCGGCGCCGATCTTCATCACGGTCATGTCGATCGTGTTCCTGAAGGAGAACGTCACGGCGATGCGCTGGCTGTCGGTGATCGTCGGCTTCGCCGGTGTCGTCGTGGCCGCCAACCCGAGCGGCCGGCCGGAGTTCTGGCCGGCACTGCTGGTACTGATGGCAGCCGTGCTCTGGGGTGGCGCCGTCATCCTGATGCGGCGGTCCATGCACAACGAAAGCAGCCTCACCCAGATGCTGTTCAGCAACGGCCTCTTCGTCATCGTCTGCGGCGCCACCCTGCCCTGGACCTGGGTGGCGGCCGACTGGTTCCACCTTTTCCTGATGGTGACGCTCGGCATCGGCAGCGGCATCGGCCAGTTCATGCTTTATGAAAGCTTCCGCCGCGCCCCCGCCTCGGTCATCGCCCCCACGGAATACACCGCCCTGGTCTGGGCGGTGATCCTGGGTTACGTCGTCTGGCAGGATCTGCCGACCCTCCCCGGCGTGATCGGCGCCGGCCTAATTGCATTGGCCGCCGTCATCGTCATGGTGGCGGAGCGGAAGAAGACGCTTCCGCTGCCGCGTTAGGCCGGATTTGGGAAGGACCAGGCCCGGTCGGCCAACCGGTGCATTCCCCTCGAGAGAAGAATGCCTTCGCAGGCGCGAAAGGGCGTCCGCGCGCGCTGAAATGCCCCTTTCCCTCGCGGGAATCGCCGCTAGAATGCCGCCGAAACGTCACCGACCCTCCCAGCAAGGATCACCCAGATGAGCCAGGACGCCGCCGCCCTGAAGGGCAATTGGAACTACCCGACTTCGGTCAAATTCGGCTGCGGCCGCATCCGCGAACTGCCCGACCATTGCAAGGCGCTGGGCCTCAAGCGGCCCCTGCTGGTGACCGATCCGGGCCTTGCCAATCTGCCGATGATCAAGGAGGCACTGGCCGGCCTCCAGGCCGCGGGCATTCCCGCCGGCCTCTTTTCCGACATCCAGGGCAATCCCGTCGGCAAGAATGTCGAGGACGGGCTCAAGGTCTATCGCGACGGCAAGCATGACGGCGTCATTGCCTTCGGCGGCGGCTCGGCCCTCGATGCGGCAAAGACCATCGCCTTCATGACCGGCCAGTCCCGGCCGATGTGGGATTTCGAGGATATCGGCGATTGGTGGACCCGCGCCGATCCTGCCGGCATCGCGCCGATCATCGCTGTGCCGACCACTTCTGGCACGGGCTCCGAAGTGGGCCGCGCCAGCGTCATCACCGACGAGAGCACGCATACCAAGAAGATCATCTTCCACCCCAAGATGATGCCCTCGATCGTGATCGACGATCCGGAGCTCACCGTCGGCCTGCCGCCCCATGTAACGGCCGCCACCGGCATGGACGCGCTCTCTCATTGCCTCGAAGCCTATTGCGCGCCGGGCTTCCACCCGATGGCGGACGGCATCGCGCTCGAAGGCATGCGCCTCGTACAGGAAAACCTGCCGACGGCGGTGCAGGACGGCAAGAACCTCGTCGCTCGCGCCAACATGATGATCGCCGCCACCATGGGAGCCACGGCCTTCCAGAAGGGCCTCGGCGGCATGCATGCGATCAGCCATCCCCTGGGCGCCCTCTACAACACCCATCACGGCCTCACCAACGCGGTCGTCATGCCCTATGTGCTGGAGTTCAACCGCAAGGCCATCGAGGAGCGCATGGTGCGCCTCGCCCGTTTCCTGGGCCTCGCCAATCCTGGCTTCGATGCGGTGCAGAAATGGATCCTCGCCCTGCGCGCCGAGATCAAAATCCCGCACACGCTGAAGGAGATCGGCGTCGACGACAAGCGCGTCGACGAAGTGGCCAAGATGGCCGAGGCCGATCCCTCCGCCGGCGGCAACCCGATCAAGGTCGGCGCCAAGGAGCTGGGCCAGATCTTCGTCAACGGGTTGAACGGCAAGCTGGCGGCGTAGCTAAGCTCCATCGTCATCCCCGGGCCTGTCCCGGGGATCCACAAGCTACTTTGTTCAATCTCATGGAAACGCGTGGATGGCCGGGCCAAGCCCCGCCATGAGGGATAACGAAAATCGTTGAGAAGCAAAACGGCCAGGCATTGCCTGGCCGTTTTTATTGCTGCGACTGGTGGGCGATGACGGACTCGAACCGCCGACATTCTCGGTGTAAACGAGACGCTCTACCAACTGAGCTAATCGCCCCTCCAGTAACCGCGCTGCACGAGGGCAGCGATATCGATCCTAGTTGATCGCGTCCTTGAGGCCCTTGCCGGCCTTGAACTTGGGCTGCTTGGAGGCCGGGATCTGGATTTCCTCGCCGGTGCGCGGATTGCGGCCGACCGAGGCCTCGCGCTTGGCGACATGGAAGTTGCCGAATCCAACGAGACGCACTTCCTGTTCCGATTTCAGCGATTTGGTGATGGAGTCAAACACGGCATCGACCGCCTTGGCGGCGTCGGCCTTGGAGAGGCCGGTGTCCTGCGCGACTTCGGCAATAAGATCGTTCTTGTTCACGGATAACCCCTTTATGTCTTGGCGGATCGCGGAAGCCGGCTCGCCCATCCCCACGCGGCGGCGGGCGGATATTAGAACCGCCTTGCCTGAAAAAGCAATCGCGGCACCCCGGTTTTTCCCGGAATGCCGCGATTTTATCGATATAAATCAGTACAGGTTAATGTGTGACGATGCCGCGATCGTCCTCCTCGCCGTCTTTCGAGACGGCGTGATCCACCTCCGGCGGCTCAACCCACTCGATCGGGGTTAGCGGCGAGACCAGGGCATTCTTCAGCACCTCGTCCACAACCTGTACCGGAATGATCTTCATCCCCTTCTTCACATTGTCCGGGATCTCGGCAAGATCCTTTTCATTGTCGGCGGGAATGAGGACCGTCTTGATCCCGGCACGGAGCGCCGCCAGCAACTTTTCCTTCAGGCCGCCGATCGGCAGCACGCGACCGCGCAGGGTGACCTCGCCGGTCATGGCAACGTCGCGTCTGACGGCCACTCCGGTCAGCACCGAAACGATGGTGGTGACCATGGCGATGCCGGCCGAGGGTCCGTCCTTGGGTGTCGCACCTTCCGGCACGTGCACGTGGATGTCCTTGCGGTTGAACAGGGTCGGCTTGATGCCGAACTCGATCGCCCGGGACTTCACGAAGGATTCGGCGGCCTGCACCGATTCCTTCATCACGTCGCCCAGCTTGCCGGTGGCGATGACGCGGCCCTTGCCGGGCACGGTCACGGCCTCGATGGTCAGAATTTCACCGCCCACCTCGGTCCAGGCAAGGCCGGTGGTGACACCCACCATGTCGGTCAGCTCCGCCTCGCCATAGCGGAACTTGCGCACGCCGGCATACTTGCCGAGATTGCGGCGGGTGATCGTCACCTTCTTGAGATTCTTCATCAGAATCTCTTTGATCGACTTCCTGGCAAGATTGGCGATCTCGCGCTCCAGGCTGCGGACGCCGGCTTCGCGCGTATAGTACCGCACGAGGTCGCGGATGGCGTCTTCCGACAGCAGCCATTCGCCCTTCTTCAGGCCATGGTCCTTGATCTGCTTCGGAACCAGGTGGCGCATGGCGATCTCGACCTTCTCATCCTCGGTGTAACCGGGGATGCGAATGATCTCCATGCGGTCCATCAACGGTTGCGGCATGCGCAGGCTGTTGGCGGTCGTGATGAACATCACATCCGAAAGATCGTAATCGACCTCGAGATAGTGATCATTGAAATTTACGTTCTGCTCGGGATCCAGCACCTCAAGCAACGCCGATGAGGGATCGCCGCGCCAGTCGGCGCCGAGCTTATCGATCTCGTCGAGCAGGAACAGCGGATTGGACGACTTCGCCTTCTTCATCGCCTGGATGACCTTGCCGGGCATCGAGCCGATATAGGTGCGCCGGTGACCGCGGATCTCCGCTTCGTCGCGCACGCCGCCGAGGCTGATGCGCGCGAAGGTCCGGCCCGTGGCGCGGGCGATCGACTTGCCGAGCGAGGTCTTGCCGACGCCGGGCGGACCGACGAGGCACAGGATCGGCCCCTTGATCTTCTTCTGGCGCTGCTGCACGGCGAGATACTCAAGGATGCGCTCCTTGACCTTCTCAAGACCATAGTGATCCTCGTTCAGCACCTTCTCGGCGAGCTTGATGTCGCGCTTGACCTTGGTGGGCTTGTTCCACGGAATCGACAGCAGCCAGTCGAGATAGTTGCGCACGACCGTGGATTCGGCCGACATCGGACTCATCGAACGCAGCTTCTTCACCTCGGCCTGGGCCTTTTCGGCGGCTTCCTTGGAGAGCTTGGTCTTCTTGATGCGCTCTTCGATCTCGGCCACCTCGTCGCGGCCTTCCTCGCCCTCGCCGAGTTCCTTCTGGATGGCCTTCATCTGCTCATTCAGATAGTACTCGCGCTGGGTCTTCTCCATCTGACGCTTGACCCGGCTGCGGATGCGCTTCTCGACCTGGAGCACGCCGATCTCGCCTTCCATGAAGGCATAGACCTTCTCCAGGCGCTCGGCCACGGTGGCGCATTCAAGGATTTCCTGCTTCTCGGGAATCTTGAGCGCCAAATGCGAGGCAACCGTGTCGGCGAGTTTGGCGGAATCCTCGATCTGGTTGATGGAAACCAGGACCTCGGGCGGAATTTTCTTGTTGAGCTTGATGTACTGCTCGAACTGGGAGACGACCGAGCGCGCCAGCGCCTCGACTTCCTTGCCCTCGGTTGGCGTATCGACGATCAGCTCCGCTTCGGCCACGAAGAAGGCGTCATTGTCGACGAATTTGGTGATGCGAGCGCGCTGTCCGCCCTCGACCAGAACCTTGACGGTGCCATCGGGAAGCTTCAGGAGCTGCAGGACCGTGCCGACCGTGCCCACCTCGTAGATGTCCCCCGCCCCGGGATCGTCCTGTGCGGCGTTCTTCTGGGTGGCGAGCAGAATCTGCTTATCGTCCTTCATGACATCTTCGAGGGCGCGCACGGATTTCTCGCGACCGACGAACAGCGGCACGATCATGTGGGGGAAAACCACGATGTCGCGCAGGGGCAGGACGGGATAGTTCGGGGTCTTTTCAGGTGATTCAGACATGACGATTCTTGCGCCTTTCTTGATGGCGGCAGACTATCCCTGGGACCTACAAGCTGCAACCGAAGCCGTTAGCCTCGCTCGTCCCGACACGCGGCAAGCCAATGGCCCTGCGGGACGGGACTCTCGGGTAGTAGCACTATTCCGTTAACAATTTGGGGGTCCCGGCGCGCGCATTCAAGTACGTTGCGCGGCTTTCGGCATCCTGTTGGTTTGCAACGATTAAAACCTGAGGAACTGGTGCCGGATTGTGTTCGGCCGCAATGGCCGGGCCGGTTCCGGGAATTCAGTCGATTTCCACGAGTCGGCTGACATCAAGCCCCAAAGGATTCCATGCCCACAATTGGCGTCAGGATTCTGCTTGGTGCCCGCGGGGGTTATGTGATTATCTCCCCTAGTTTTGTTCATGTGGGGGCCTGAATGACGACCAAACTCTGGGCACGCCTAGTCACTGGGACTGGCGTGGCGATGATTTGTGCCGTGCTCCTGACCGGGTGCGGCGCGGCGCTGCGGCAAGCGGCACCAATCGCGCTCGCCGAAAAAGCCTCGATGGTCGGCTTCTCGGACATCCGGTTCTACCCGTTCACCAATCCCGCGCCGGCGCGCCACATGCTGGAGACGGCCTTTCTCACTGAGACGCCGGAGAGTTACGAGGTACAGGCTGACGGCAGCCGCGTTTACAGTTATCTCTCCATTTCGGGTGGTGGGTCGGATGGTGCCTTCGGTGCCGGACTGCTGAACGGCTGGACTGAAACCGGGCAGCGGCCGCATTTCAAGGTCGTGACCGGTGTCAGTACGGGCGCCCTCATCGCCCCCTTCGCTTTTCTCGGTCCCGAATACGACGATATCCTGAAGTCGTCATATACCACGGTGGATGCCAGCCGGATATTCACCGTGCGCTCTCTGCTGGCCATCCTGTGGTCGGAGTCGTTGACAGATACCGAGCCGCTGAAGGCAATGGTCGCGTCATATATCGACGACAAAGTTATTGCCGCCGTGGCAGCAGAGCATGCCAAGGGACGTCGCCTGCTGGTCGCCACCAGCAATCTTGATGCCGAGCAGCCGGTGATTTGGGATATGGGAGCGATTGCCAGCAGCAAGGACCCCAAGCGCCTCGAACTTTTCCGAACCGTCATGGTTGCCTCGGCCGCCATACCGGCCGTTTTCCCCCCCGCCATGATCAATGTCGAGATCGATGGGAAGCAGTATGATGAAATGCATGCAGATGGTGGCGTCTTTCTTCAATCCTTCTCGATCGCAAACATTCTCGACCTGCAACGAGTCGTCGGGGAGGCGCATCCCGACTACACCGGCAAGGTCGTGCAGCGCCTCTATGTCATCCGCAATGGGCGCGTAACGCCAGAACCCACACCTGTCGAACGCTCGCTGAGCGGCATCACGCTCAGGGCGATTGGAACCATGCTGAAGATGTCCGGCATTAACGATCTCTACCGGCTCTATCTCACCAGTCTGCATGACAAAATCGAGTTCCGATACATTGCGATTCCGCCTGCATTCGAATCCAAGACGCATGAACAGTTCGTCGAGGCCGAGATGATCCGACAGTTCGACTTTGGTCGCGAGATGGCGCTCAATGGTATTCCATGGCAGATGACACCGCCCGGGTACGCACCTGAATGAGACTGGCGGATTCCGTCAACCGACTCAGGTCACGCTGGGTAGGACGGCTCGCTCGGGGATTTGGAATCGGCCTGCTGTGGTTGATCGCGCTTGCTTTATCGCTTTGGGCGGTGGCGGCGTTACTGATCGACCTTCCGATGCAAGTCGTCGGAATGCCGGCTGCGATCGCATATCTCGCGCTGCTCGGTGCCGGCATTTACTGGCTGCCGCGAGGTCGCAAGCTGCTGGCGCCCACTCTCGGCGCGGTCTGTGTCATCATCTGGTGGCTGACCCTGCAGCCCAGCAATGAGCGCGCCTGGCAGCCCGACGTCGCGCGTACCGCCTCGGCGACGGTCGACGGAGATTTCGTGACGATCAGAAACTTCCGCAATTTCGACTATCGGACCGAGACCGACTTCACCGAGCGCTGGGAAACCCGGATCTTCGATCTCAATCGGTTGGTCGCGGCCGACATCTTCATTACGTTCTGGGGTTCGCCCTGGATCGCCCACCCGATCATCAGTTTCGCCTTTGACGACGGCCAGCACGTCGCCTTCTCCATCGAAACCCGCAAGGAGGTGGGCGAGACCTACTCCGCCCTGCGCGGCTTCTTTCGCCAGTACGAACTCATCTACATTGCGGCCGACGAGCGCGACCTCATTCGCCTGCGCACCAATTACCGGGTGGGCGAGGAGGTTTATCTCTACCGGACCACGGCGTCGGCGGCGGAAGCCAGGCGCGTCTTCCTCGACTACCTGAAGAGCATGAATGCACTCCATGAGGCGCCGGCCTTCTACAATGCCATCACCAGCAACTGCACGACCAACATCCGGATCCACACCGCGGCGGCGGAACGGGCTGCATTGCCCGCCTGGGACTGGCGCCTGCTCCTGAACGGCAAGGGCGATGAATACGCCTATGAGCACGGACGCCTGGCTGGCGACCTGCCTTTCGCGGAACTGAAGCTTCAGGCACATATCAACGACGCTGCGCGGGCGGCCGATCAGGCCGCGGATTTTTCCAGGCAGATCCGCCTCGGGCGAGCCGGGTTCTAGAATCGAAAACCCCCGCCCGGCAAGCACCGGGCGGGGGTTCTCTGGAACAGCAGGTTCAGGCGCCGGTCGAGACGTCGCCGCGCCGGTCGGTATAGATGTAAAGCGGCTTGGCCTTGCCCTCAACCACTTCGCGGCTGATGACAATGGCCTCGACGCCATCGAGACCTGGCAGGTCGAACATCGGCTCAAGCAGGATCGATTCCATGATCGAGCGCAGGCCGCGGGCGCCGGTCTTGCGGGCGATGGCGCGCCGCGCGATGGCACCAAGCGCGTCCTCAGCGAACTCGAGGCGCACATCTTCCATCTCGAACAGGCGCTGGTACTGCTTCACCAAGGCGTTCTTCGGCTCGGTCAGGATCTTGATGAGCGCGGGCTCGTCGAGATCTTCCAGCGTCGCGACCACCGGCAGACGGCCGACGAATTCCGGGATGAGGCCGAACTTCAGCAGATCCTCGGGCTCGACTTCCTTCAGGATCTCGCCGGTGCCGCGTTCGTCGGGACCACGCACATCGGCGCCAAAGCCGATCGCAGACCCAGAGCGGCCGCGCTGGCCGATGATGCGGTCGAGCCCGGCAAAGGCGCCGCCGCAGATAAAGAGGATGTTGGTGGTATCGACCTGCAGGAACTCCTGCTGCGGATGCTTGCGGCCGCCCTGGGGCGGCACGGAGGCGACGGTGCCTTCCATGATCTTGAGGAGCGCCTGCTGCACACCCTCGCCCGACACGTCGCGGGTGATCGAGGGATTATCAGACTTGCGGCTGATCTTGTCGACCTCGTCGATATAGACGATGCCGCGCTGGGCACGTTCGACGTTGTAGTCCGCCGATTGCAGCAGCTTGAGAATGATGTTCTCAACATCCTCGCCGACATAGCCGGCTTCGGTCAGCGTCGTGGCATCCGCCATGGTGAACGGCACGTCGATGATGCGCGCCAGGGTCTGCGCCAGCAATGTCTTGCCGCAGCCCGTGGGACCGACCAGGAGGATGTTGGACTTCGCCAGTTCGACGTCGTTGTTCTTCCCCAGATGCGCGAGGCGCTTGTAGTGGTTGTGCACCGCGACGGAGAGAATCCGCTTGGCATGCTGCTGGCCGATGACATAGTCGTCCAGGACCTTGCAGATGTCCTTGGGGCTGGGGACGCCGTCCCGGGACTTGACCAGGGTGGTCTTGTGCTCCTCGCGGATGATGTCCATGCACAGTTCGACGCATTCGTCGCAGATGAACACCGTCGGCCCGGCGATCAGCTTGCGCACCTCATGCTGCGACTTGCCGCAGAAGGAGCAATAGAGCGTATTCTTGGAATCACCGCTGGCGGATTTGTTCATTGCCAATCCATTCGAACTTCGGGCGACATTGATTCAGTTCACTGAATCGGCCCGTCAAGGGCCAATTTAGCCCCCCGCTTTCCGGTAGCACAACGAGTTTCTGCGCCTTTGCGGGGCTTTCGCCGTCACAGTCTAAAATCGACCGGGGCCGGACTTGTTTCATCTTAAACAACGTTTCTCGCCAAATGGTTAAGGCCCGGATCGCAAAAAAACCGATCCGGGCCATACCCTTAGCGACCCTGCGGAAATCCCCCGCAGGCTCAGCTCTTGTCCTTGGCGCCTTCCGGCAATTCGCGCTGGCTGACCACTTCGTCGATGAGGCCGAAGGCCTTGGCCTCATCCGGCGTCATGTAGCGGTCGCGTTCCATCGCCTCTTCGATCGCCTCAAGCTCCTGGCCGGTGTGCTTCACATAGATCCGGTTCAGTCGGTCGCGGGTGCGCAGGATCTCGCGGGCGTGGATCTCGATATCCGTCGCCTGGCCCTGATAGCCGCCCGAGGGCTGGTGCACCATGATGTTGGAATGCGGCAGGCTGAATCGCTTGCCGGCGGAGCCGGCGGTCAGCAGCAGCGAGCCGGCCGAGGCAGCCAGGCCGATGCAGACGGTCGAAATCTCTGGCCGGATGTACTGCATGGTGTCGTACATCGCGAGGCCGGAGGAAACCACGCCGCCCGGCGAATTGATGTAGATCGAGATTTCCTTGTTCGGATTCTCGGATTCCAGGAACAGCAGCTGCGCGCAGACCACGCTGGCCATGCCGTCATTCACCTGGCCCACGAGGAAGATGATGCGTTCCTTGAGCAGGCGCGAATAAATGTCGTAGGAGCGTTCGCCGCGGTTGGTCTGCTCGACAACCATCGGCACCAGATAGTTGTTGTAGATCTCGACGGGATCTCTGTCTCTCATCGTCCACTCTCAAAGATGTTGGCGGGCGGCCCAACGCGGCGCGGCGGGCGACCACTTTTGTCGCGATAGCCGCGACGGCCTATTCACATGACGCGATCTTAGCGAGCGGAGCGATTCTGACCAGTCATTCCTGAACCGGGAACGACCGGCCGAATCCGACAGCGCTCAGTCGCGCCGGCCCTTCAGTTCCGCCTCGCCCTCTTCAGCGAACTTTTCGGGCGAAACCTTGCGCTCGTCGATCTTGGCCCGCTCGAGGATGAAATCGACGACCTTCTCCTCGTAGAGCGGCGCGCGCAGCTGGTTGAGCGCTTCCGGCGAGCGCTGATAGTACTCGATCACCTGCTGCTGCTGACCCGGATATCGCTGCGCCTCCTGGATGAGGGCGCGGCTCAATTCCTCGTTCGGCACCTGGATATTGTTGATGCGGCCCACTTCGGAGAGGAGCAGGCCGAGCTTCACGCGGCGCGCGGCTATGTCGCGGTACTCCTTCTTCAGCACGTCCTCGCTCTTGCCCTTGTCTTCCTCGTCCAGGCGATCGGCCTTCATGTCGGCCTCGATCTGCTGCCAGATGGCGCCGAATTCGGCCTCCACCAGGATTTCCGGCAGGGTAAAGTCGTGATTGTCGGCAAGGACGTCCAGCAGCTTGCGCTTCACCCGGGCGCGGGCGACCGCCCCATATTCACGCTCGATCCGCTCGCGCGCCTGCTTCTTCAAATCCGCCAGGTCGGCGAGGCCCAGCGATTTCGCCAATTCGTCATCGATCGGCACGTCCTTCAGCTGGCGCACTTCCTGCACCGTCACGGCAAACTCGGCATCCTTGCCGGCGAGCTCCGCATTGCCATATTCCGCCGGGAAGGTGACCTTCACCGTCTTCTTGTCGCCCTTCTTGGCACCGATCAGCTGGTCCTCGAAGCCCGGGATGAACATGCCCGAGCCGATTTCCAGGTGATGCCCCTCGGCCTTGCCGCCCTCGAACTCAACACCGCCCACGGAACCTACGAAGTCGATCACGGCGATGTCGCCCTTCTCGGCCGCATGGTCATCGGCGGCGGGTTCCGAGGCACGTTGGCGCTTGGCGATCCGCTTCAGGCTCTCCTCGACTTCGGATTCCGGCACTTCGACGCTCACGCGCTCCAGCGAGACGGTGGTGAAGTCCATCGGCGAGATTTCCGGAATGACTTCCATCGCCACGGAGAATTCCAGATCCGCGTCGGGCTTGAACTCGCCCACCAGTTCGACCTTGGGCTGCCCGGCCGGACGCAGGCTGCGCTCGGTCATCAATTGCTGCGAGCCCTGCTGCACGCTCTCTTCCAGGACCTCGCCCATGACCGACTGCTCGTAGCGCTGCTTGAGGAGCGACATCGGCACCTTGCCAGGACGGAAACCCGGAATGCGCAGCTTCTCGCCCAGTTCGGTCAGCTTGCCATCGACCTTGCTGCGCAATTGCGAAGCCGGGATGGCGATCTTGAATTCCCGCTTCAGGCCCTGGTTGAGGGTTTCGGTGACCTGCATGACTGCACTCTTTCAAAACTGGGGTTCAACAATCCGGCCGGCTCGGGAGCCGCGACGGCCGCCGGCGCCAGACGAAACGACCCCGCAAATCGCGTGATCGCGAGCGAGATTGGTGCGGGCGGAGGGATTTGAACCCACACGACTTGCGTCACAGGAACCTAAATCCTGCGCGTCTACCAATTTCGCCACGCCCGCGAAGGTCGTTTCGAGCCGCCAAGGCATAGCTCGCAGCCCCGGCGTCACACCGGGTCCGGGCCGGGGATGTAGCCCACATAGCCCCCTGTCACAAGTGAAAAAGCCTCGCCCATCCAATAGCCTTGAGGCGATTCCGACGCCATGCTGCGAACAGCTTCCCCGCGAGGGTGAAGCCAAACCCGGCATTCACCTGCTCAACCTGCGTTGCGAGATGAACAAATTATATTAAAGTATTGTTTCTACAATATATTTAGAACAGACTACTTTTCCAAGAGGCGGAGAATCTCCGGAATTTGTTCCGGGAGGTCCTCCGCGATCAGCCCCGGTCCTGCTGCAAAGCCCACCTCGCTATGGAACCAGACCGCAGCCGCCGCGGCCTCGAGCGCCGGCATTCCCTGCCCCAGCAGGCCAAGAACGAGGCCGGCCAGCACGTCCCCGGACCCGGCGGTCGCGAGATGCGGGCTGGCATCCCGGTTGATCAGCACCTGCGCCGCGCCATCCTCGGGCAAGCCAGGTCCGGCAATCACTGTGTCGGCGCCCTTCAGGATCACGACGCAGCCGGACCGCAGGGCGGCCAGGTGTGCCCGGGCGACCTTGCCCAGTTCCGGGCCAAGATCGGGGAACAGGCGGGTGAATTCCCCTTCATGGGGGGTAAGCACAATGTTGCCGCGCCCCAGGGTGAACAACTCCTGCGGCCGGTCGGCGAAGGCGGTGAGGCCACCGCCATCCACCACGGCCGGGCGGCCGGCGGCCAGGGCGTTCAGGACCGCATCCCGGGTCGCAGCATCCGGCAGCAACCCGGACCCCACCAGCAGCGCCGATATGCGGCTGTCCATCAGGATTTCGACGTAGTCTTCCGGCCGCGCCGCTGGCCTGGCGATGATTCCCGGCTGGTCCGCCAGATAGTGGCCCAGCACCGCCGGCGGCGCCGCCACCGTCAACATGCCGGCGCCGATGCGCCGTGCCGCCCGCGCGGCGAGACGGCCCGCCCCCGGCATCTCCTGGCTGCCGAACACCAAGGCGTGCCCGCGGCTGTATTTGTGGTCCAGTGGCCCGGGCCGGGGCAGATCCGCCAGCCAGGCTTCGACGCCGTTGACGCGAATCTCCGGATCCTCGCCCATCCGTGCGGCAGCCGAGGCGCCGGCGGCATCGAAACAGAGCGGTGCCACAATCAGCTGGCCGGTGTGAAGGCGCCCCGGGAGCAGCAGATGGCCGACCTTGGGCCAGCCGAAGGTGACCGTTGTCTGCGCCTTGAACGCATCCCCCAGGACCAGGCCGGTATCGGCAGATATGCCGCTGGGAATGTCCACGGCAATCACCGGGGCTTTGACCAGGCGCGCCCGCTCTATGGCGGCTCGCGCCACGCCCTCCAGCGGGCGGTCGAGCCCGATTCCGAACAGGGCATCGACCAGCACGCGTTCCGGCCGCACCTCGGCGTTGAGGGTCGCCGCCGTCATCGGCTGTGTTGTACCCGACCAATTCCCGGCCGCCTTGGCGGCATCGCCGCGATAACTCTCGGCCGGTGCCATCGCCAGCAGAACGACGTCGACCCCGGACTCGCGCAGGGATTGGGCGACGATGAAGCCGTCGCCGCCATTGTTGCCGGGGCCGCACAGCACGGTTACCGCGGTATTCGGCCAGTTGCGGCGCAGCTCATCGGCGACCGCCTCTCCCGCCATCCGCATCAGCGCGAAACTGTCCTGGCCCCGCTGGAAATGTGCCTGTTCGACAGCCCGCATCTGGCTGCTGGTCAGCACCAGGTCCAAGTCAGTGTCCGCACCCTGGGCTGGTCCCGCGCGCTCGCTTGCCATTCATCTCTCCGCTCGGACACGGCGCCTCAGTTGATCACGGCGCGGCAGAATTCCTCGCTGTAACGGGCGCGGATGTTGTCGCACATCGCCTGTGCGTCTTTCAGCGCCGGGAACGGACCCACATAAATCCGATACGTCTCCGGCTGTCCGCCAATGATGAACGGCCTGACCTCAAGCGACAATTTATCGAGCAGCGGTCGGTACTGCTGGCTGAGCTTGTTGTACTCGGTTCGCGCCGATGCTTCACTGTCGCGGCTGCCGATCCAGATGCGAAAAACCTTCTCTCTGGGCGACAGGATCTCGGCTGCGGGAAGTCGCGGCACGACGCCTTCGACCGTTACTTCCTCCTCCTCTTCCGCCACCTCCGGCGGCGTTTCCTCGGCGGCGACCGATTCGCCTTCGCCTTCGACATCAGCCTCTGGCGTCTCCGGTGCGCTTTCCGTCGCGGAATCCAGGCTGGAGTCCGGGCTGGAGTCTGGATTCAGGGGTTGCTCCGGCGGTGGATTTTCTGCCGTGGCTTCCGTCGCGTGATCATCTTCCGAGGCGCTATCCTCTTCGCTCTCGGGCACGTCGATCGTGGCGCTGTCCAGTTCCGTTGCCACGCTCGCCACCGCTGCCGCCTCTGGCGTTCCCGGCACTTCCTCCTCCGCCGCGCTCTGCGGTTCGGGCGCCGTGGGAGACGCTTCCGGCGCGTGAGTTTCCGCCGGATCCGCTTCGGCCGCAGGTAGCTCGTCCGCCTGGGATTCGCCCATTTGGGACTCGCCTGGCGGGGCCTCGCTTGGCGGGGACTCACCCTGTGAGGCTTCGGCCGGAATCGGCTCCGTGTCCGCGTCACTGTCGCCAGTCTCGTCGCTGGCAGCGGCCGTCTGCTGCGCTGGCGCGGTATCAGGCACTTCTTCATCGACAGCTGTCGCGGCCGGCGGCGCCGGTTCAGGCGCAGATTCCGGGGGTTGCTCCGGCTGTTCCGGCGTCGGAGCGGCGGCAACCTTGGGTTTGGGCAGTTCGGTCAGCTTCTGCTTGGCCTTGAGATTGCCCGCCGCTGCGGCTCTTTCCAGCCAATGATAGGCCTGGTCGGAATCCTGGGCGACACCACGCCCGGTGCGATAGAGTTCCGCCAAATCCAATTGAGCCTCTGCCAGGCCGCCTTCGGCTGCCTTGGCGATCCAATACGCGGCCTGCTTGTCGTCCGACTCCAGGCCGACACCCTGGGCGTAGAGCAGGCCCAGATTGTATTGTGCCTGGATGCTCCCGGCGTCGGCGGCCTGGGTCCACAGTTTGGCCGTCTGGGTCGGGTCGAGCGGTACGCCTTCGCCACGCATGTACTGGACGCCGAGGTTGAACTGGGCGGTGGCGTTGCCGCCTTCGGCAGCCTGCTGCCAGTAGGCGATGGCCTTGTTCTTGTCCTGCGCCACGCCGCGCCCCTCGGCATAGAGCATGGCGAGATTGTTCATCGCTGGTGGAAAGCCCTGTTCCGCCGAAGCCTCATACCATTTGAGGGCGGCCGCCAAATCGAGCTTGGTGCCGCGGCCGCTTTCCAGCAGAAGCCCGAGCCCATGCTGCGCCCGCTTGTCGCCGGACATGGCCGCCTTCTCCCATTCGGCGAACGCTTGCTCGAAAGCGCCGGCGTTGAAGGCATCCAGCCCGAGGCCGTAATCAGCCAAGGCCGGACGCGGCGCGGCCGCGCCGGCCACCAGGAACAGCAGCCCGGCAAGGCAGGCGATGGGAACCCGCCCGTGAACGCGGGGCGGGGCGGACCGTCCATGCCCGGGGCACGGGGAAAACCAGCCGAATAGGCAACGACTCCAATTCATGCCGGATAATATGCCGCCCGCCGATGAGCGGCGCAACGCGACGCCTGCGGGATCGGCCGTCTAGTGGCGCCTGCCGTGTCCCGGATCCACCGGCGTCGCGATTGCTGCGATGGTTCCCGGGGCCAGCGGACCGGCGTGGTGATGCACCATGCGCCACCTTTCAGCCTCGACGACAAAGATGTTTGTGCAGGCAAACTGGCTGTTTCCGACCATTTCCACCCCGCAAACCACACCGACCGCGCCGATCAAGGCTGTCTGCTGCGCCACGAAGGAAATATCGAGCCTGGCGCCATGGCTGAAGATCTCTTTCCAACTGGCGACGATTTCTGCCCGCGTCAGGATGGGCGGCCAGCCAGGATGGCAGCAGAACACCGGGAAGCCCTGCGCCCAGAGATTGCCCATGGCCGCAGCATCGGCGTTGGAAAAGGCGTGGTAGAAGGCCTCATTGGCCACCTGGAACGATTTTCCGGCGATCGATTCTGGCGTGCCCATTTTCAGTGTCCCGCGTCCGAAATCCGGCACACAGTCTAGCCGCCGAACCCGTTGTTCGTACCACCATTGTTGCTCGGTCCGGGCTTGCCGCCGCCGTCGACTCCACCCTTTGGGCTGGAGCCGTCACCCCTGCGGTCTTTGCCCGGATCGTCAGGATCCGGATCATCGCCGCCCTGCGTCGCCGATGGCAGGGACAATGCGGCCATGCCGGCAGGAAGCGCCCGCAAGGCCGACCGGGTCAAGACGCAGTCCGGCAAAACCGTGACACGCATGCCCGACATGGCCAATTGGGTGTCGCCCGCGCTGCCGCACGCCCTCACCTCGACCGCCCCTGAAACCACATTGACCTCCGTGCGCCCGTCCGGCCAGACGAAAATCACCAGTTCCGTACCTCTTATGACCATGGTGGCGGTGGGCGTGACGAGACGGATATTTTCTTCCGTCGTCATCTGCCCGCCGATATAGCGGAACGCACCAACCGCGAACGAGATTTCGCCGCTACCCTCCGTGCTGGCCGGATCGTAGACGAAATTGTCCAGACGCAGGCTTGCGCCGGGCCCCACATCCAGCCGTGTACGGTCGAGGAATTCGATTGCGGTCGTGGCCGTGTCATCGGTGATCACCGTATCGAGCGCGTAAACGGCGTCCCGGTACCGGATCGGATGATGGCTGTCGCTGCCCACGGCGACCGCCACGGCGCCCAAATAGTCAGGTTGGATGACGGCGCCGACGTGGTCGGCCGCCAGTGCGGTGTGAACGACGAAGGGCGCGAGCAGAGCCAGCAAGGCACTCGAGTGGATGGCACGGGCCGTGCGGCGCAAAGCCACGAGGCCAGATCGCACCTTTTTGTCTTTGACCATGATGTCCCAGGTATTGTCGCGGTAGACTGTCCTGCCTTGGTCGCCACAGCGAACCGGCCGGTTCACGCAACCCCTTGGCGGAAACTCAGTCGTACATGATGGGCAGGTCGTTCCAGTCGCTGGCGTCGGCCGCGACCGGCGCGTCGGACAGCGCCGCCAACACGAGCTGCGGCGTTTCCGCCGGCAGGTGATCGAGCAGCAACAGGCAGCCGATGAGCGGAATGGCAAGCCAGTGCAACCGAATGCGTGTCATGACATCTCTCGTTCCAGCATCGGGATCGCAGATCCGAAACAATGTCACCGACCTGTCACCGGGACCTGCACAGGTCAAGATGGCGCGGCACTGGGCGATCGCCTGTGACGCGCCGCACAACCCATGAACAAAACGCCGGCCCCCACAAAGGAGGACCGGCGTCAGGTTAGTGTGCATTTGTTGAAAAACTGTTGACGGTGACGGAACCGCGCGGCCGAAGGGGTCTGTCGAAACTGGCGTCACCGGCCATGGGATGCCGTCGAAGGCGCCTTACAGGCCACCTTCATTGTCATTGTCGGGCTCCGGCTCCGGCTCAGGCTCTGGCTCCGGTGAAGGCTCCGGGTCGGGTTCGGGCGAAGGTCCCGGGCTTGGCTCGGTCCCATCATTGGGACCCGCGTCCTTGTCGGGCGGACCGCCGCCTTCGTCCCCGCCGCCCTCGTCCTCGCCACCCGCCGCGGTGGCAAAATCGGCGAGGTCTGCCGGCACGTCGAGTTCGGCAAATTCGGTTCGTATCGTGGTCGTCACCGCCGCGCAGGTGAGCGGCACGATCACGCGCTGGCCGGCGGTCGCCAGGGTGCTTACCGGCTTGTCGCAGGGCTGTACTTCGACAGCGCCCTCCACAATGTTGATTTCGGTTGTGCCGTCGAGGCCCACGTAAATGATGAGTTCGGTTCCCCGAATGGTCATCGTGGCCGTGGGCGTCACCAGCTTGACGTTCTCGTCGCTTTTCATGTTGCCGCCGACATAGCGGAAGGCGCCGACCGCCATGGAAATATGCCCCGCGCCAATGGCGCTGGCGGGGTCGAACACGAACTCGTCCAGACGGACCATGGCGTTGGGCCCGACGTCAAAGCGGGTCTCGTCGAGAAAGCGCATCGAGGTCCCGCCGGCGTCGCCGGTCTCCACGGTATCGAGTGCCATG
>JAEUKV010000112.1 GCA_016794165.1 Rhodospirillaceae bacterium | reverse complement strand
CCGCCCACGCCGGCCCCGCAGGGTGAGATCAAGCTCACCAATCTCGCCGAGGCACTGGGCGAGCGTTATCTCTCCTATGCGCTTTCCACCATCATGGCGCGCTCGCTCCCGGATGTGCGCGACGGCCTGAAGCCGGTGCATCGCCGCATTCTCTTTTCGATGCGGCAGCTGCGCCTCGACCCCGGTTCCGGCTTCAAGAAATCGGCCCGCGTCGTGGGCGACGTGATGGGCAAGTTCCACCCCCATGGCGATGCCTCGATCTACGACGCCATGGTGCGCCTGGCGCAGGATTTCGCGGTGCGCTATCCGATGGTGGAAGGCCAGGGCAATTTCGGTTCGGTCGACGGCGACAACCCGGCCGCCATGCGCTACACCGAGGCGCGCCTGACCGAGGCTGCATCCCTGATGCTGCAGGACCTCGACAACGATACGGTCGACTTCCGGCCCTCCTACGATGGCGAGAACCAGGAGCCGGTGATTCTGCCGGCGGCATTCCCCAACCTGCTCGCCAACGGCGCGCAGGGCATCGCCGTCGGCATGGCGACCAGCGTGCCGCCGCACAATGTGGCGGAGATCTGCGAGTGCCTGCAGCATCTTCTCAAATTCCCGAATGCGCGCATCGACACGCTGGTCAACGAGAACCGGCTGCGCGGCCCGGACTTCCCGACCGGCGGCATCCTGTGCGAATCCCGCGAGAGCATCGTCGAGGCCTATCGCACCGGGCGCGGCTCCTTCCGTGTGCGTGCGCGCTGGGAAAGCGAACCGGTCAAGGGCGGCGGCTACCAAATCGTCATCACCGAAATTCCCTATCAGGTGGCCAAATCGAAACTGGTCGAGAAGATCGCCGAGCTGCTGATCGACCGCAAGCTGCCCTTCCTCGACGACGTGCGCGATGAATCCACCACGGATATCCGGCTTGTCCTGGTGCCCAAATCCAGGAATGTCGAGGCCGCGCATCTGATGGAACAGATGTTCCGCCTGACCGATCTCGAATCCCGCTTCAGCCTCAACATGAACGTGCTGGGCGCCGATCAGGTGCCGCGGGTCATGGGTCTGCCCGAAGTGCTGCAGGCCTATCTCGACCATCGCCGCGTGGTGCTGCAGCGCCGCTCGAAGCATCGCCTCGCGGAGATCGAGCGACGGCTGGAGATTCTCGACGGCTATCTCATCGCCTATCTCAACATCGACGAAGTGATCCGCGTCATCCGCTTCGAGGACGAGCCCAAGGCCGTCATGATGAAGAAGTGGAAGCTCAGCGACCTGCAGGCCGACGCCATCCTCAACATGCGCTTGAAGGCCCTGCGCAAGCTCGAGGAGATGGAAATCCGGGGCGAGCACAAGGCGCTCTCCGCCGAGCGCAAGGAATTGCAGACCCTGCTGGGTTCCGACGAGCGGCAATGGGCCGCGATCGGCGCCGAGGTGCAGGAGCTGAAGAAGGCGTATGGACTCAGGACGCCCCTGGGCCGGCGTCGCACCGATCTCGGCGACGCCCCCTCGGCGGTGGTGATTCCGCTCGAGGCCATGATCGAGCGCGAGCCGATCACCATCGTCTGCTCCTCCAAGGGCTGGATCCGGGCCATGAAGGGTCATGTCGAGCCGGGCACGGAGATAAAGTTCAAGGAAGGCGATTGGGGCAAGTTCCAGCTGCAGGCCGAAACCACCGACAAGCTGGTGATCTTCACCACCAACGGCAAGTTCTACACGATCCCCTGCGACAAGCTGCCGGGCGGGCGCGGCCATGGCGAGCCGGTCCGCCTCTATATCGACCTCGACAACGAACACGACATCGTTGCCATGATGATCCACAAGCCGGGGTCGAAGCTGCTCGTGGCGGCCCATGACGGCCGCGGCTTCGTGGTGCCGATGGACGATGTCGTGGCGCAGACCAAGAACGGCAAGCAGGTGCTCTCCGTGCCCGAAGGGGTCGAGGCCAGCGTCTGCGTGCCAGCCGACGGCGACATGCTGGCGGTCATCGGCGAGAACCGGAAACTGCTCATTTTCAAGCTCGCGGAAGTGCCGGAGATGACGCGCGGTCGCGGCGTCATCCTGCAGAAATACAAGGATGGCGGGCTTTCCGACGCCAAGGTCTACACCCGGGCGGATGGTCTCACCTGGCGCCTCGGCGACAAGATCCGCACCGAGAGCCACGGCAATCTCAAGGACTGGATCGGCGAACGTGCCCAGGCCGGGCGCCTGCCGCCGACCGGCTTCCCCAAGGCCAACAAATTCGGCGGGTGAGGCGGTTCACGGCGTGGGCAGACGAAGCGGCAGGGTGACCCTGACCGTGGTGCCGATGCCGGGTGTCGATTCGATCGCGAAGCTGCCGCCCATGATGGCGGTGAAGCGCTGCACCAGGGTGAGGCCGAGCCCGGTTCCCTCACTGGTGCGGCTGTAGGTGTTGGCGATCTGCTGGAAGGGCTGCAGCGCCCGCTCGATCTCCTCGGCGCTCATGCCGATGCCGGTATCGGCGACGCTGATCACCACCATGCTGTCCTTGACCTGAGCACGCAGGTTGACGCTGCCATCCTCGCGGTTGAACTTGACAGCATTCGACAGCAGGTTGAGCAGAAGCTGCTTCAGCAGCCGCCGGTCGGTCTCGAAGCTGAGCCCCGCCACATCGACGTTGAAGCCGATCTGCTTTGGCAGCGTGGCAGGCTCCAGATAGGCCGCGCATTCATGCGCCAGAGCGCGCAGCGAAATTTTTTCCGGGCGCAATTCGAGGCGGCCCGATTCCACCTTGGC
>JAEUKV010000093.1 GCA_016794165.1 Rhodospirillaceae bacterium | reverse complement strand
TCGTTGAGCGTCGCCAGCTCCGCGCTCCGCCGTTGTAGCGATTCCTCGGCGTTCTTTCGTTCGACGGCGTTGTCGCGGAATACCTCGAGCGCGCGCGCCATGCGGCCGATCTCGTCGTCGCGATCCGTGAACGGCACTTCGGCACTGAGATCGCCGCCGGAAAACTGCTGCATCAGCGAGGTCATGCGATCGAGCGGGCGGGTGACGAGATGCAGCGCCAGCAAGGTCAGGCCGAGCAGCGCCGCCGCGATGGCGCCATTGGTGACGATCAGGGTGCGCAGATAGGCGGCGCGTTCATCTTCCAGCGGTGCCAGCGACAGCGTGACGGTGATCTCCGCGATGTCGCGGGCATCGACCTTGATGTCGGCGCGACCCGCCACGGTGGGTTGACTGCCCGCCATATCTTCTGTGAGGGTTTCGGAGACCACACCGATCGCCGCAAACGTGTTGCCATTCGGCTCGCGGATCGTCGCCGCGGCGAAGCCCTTGATGACGCGCATGGCCTGGATCTGGGCGGTGGCGGCTTCGCGATCGTACTCCCAGACGGAATTGGCGACCGCGCCGGCATAGAGCTGCGCCAGATTGTCGGCCGTAGCCTGCATGTCGGCATGAAGCCGCTGGGCAAAGCGCCGATCCTCAAGCAGCACATAAATCGCCTGAATGACCAGAATGACGATGGCCAAAGCCAGCACCACACGCGTCTTCAGGCTCAATCCTTTCCAGCGTCTCTTCATATCGGCAACATGCTGTGCCAGCGGTTAAAAAAGTGTGTTTGTGCCGTCTATGGGGTCGTCAGCCCTGGCCGGAGCTCGACAATCCACACCGGTATTCTGGCCATTTCCGGTCTTGGTCGAATCGGCCGCATTGGCTAGTCTCACCGCAAGGGGAAAAGTTAAAGATGACAGGCCGCCAAGAATGACTGGCCAAATGATTGCACGCCGCGCTCTGCTCCGTCAGATGTCGCTGGCGGGGGTGGGTGCCGGGTTGGTCCTGGCCAGTCGGCCTGTTCTGGCCAGCGAATCCGGCCAGTGGTCCTATCAAGGCGCGGCAGGACCACGGAACTGGTCGCATTTGTCGCCTGAGTTTGCCGCCTGCGCCGGGCAGCGGCAATCGCCAATCGACCTCGCCCCGGCGGGTCCTGCCCAGGAGGGCCAGCTTTCCCTGCACTGGCCAGGCTTTGCGGCCGACATTGTCCATAACGGCCATACCGTGCAGGTGACGCCGCGATCGGCCGATGGATCTCACTATCTCCTGTTGGGGGGCGCCAGGTTCGATTTTCGTCAGGCCCATTTCCATCACCCCAGCGAACATGCCCTGGCAGACCGGCGCTGGCCGTTGGAGATGCATGCGGTGCATCAGGCGGCCGATGGCAGGCTCGCGGTGGTCGGGATCATGTTTCGTCCCGGCCGCGTCAACGACACCCTGGCGACGATCCTTGCCGCGCTGCCGCCCTCGGGTGCGACCCGGCCGGCCGGAAGGGCAATCGATCTTACCCACTGTCTACCGCTGTCGGCTGCCAGCTACCGCTATGAAGGATCGCTCACCACGCCGCCCTGCAGCGAGATTGTGAGTTGGATCGTCCTGCGTGACCCGGTCGAAGCCGGTATCGGCCAGATCGGGATCTTTGCGCGCGAATTTCCCATGAATGCGCGGCCGCTCCAGCCGGATACCGGGCGTCGCATCGGCGTTGACCTGTTTTGAAGGGGGTGACCATGCGCGCCCATTCCACGCGTTCGAGCCAATTGGCGGTCTCTATGCTGCTTGTCAGCCTGATGCTGGCCGGCTGCGCCCAGCCGGCCACCACCAGCAGCGCCGAGCTCGCCAGCCTGACTCCACCCGATCCCGCGCCGGACACCGCATCGATGACGAAGCAGCCGGCGGTACCGGCACCGTTCGGCGGCCGCTGGTTTGTCAGCGCGGTCTATCCGGCCGGTGGGCGCGCCGCCGCGAAGGGCGACCCGCATATCGGGGTCAGCCTCGTGATCACCCCGACCGAGGCCAGCGACGTCAATGGCCAGCGCTGCGTGACACCGGATTTCCACACCGACCGCAGCGGTCCGGAGGCGGGGACTCTGGGCAATGTGGCGCTCGATTCTCTCGAGCGCTTGCGTGTCGACTGCAAGGGATCGATGTTCGCCACCTTTCTCCTGTTGCCTCCTCGCAAGCTTGACGCCGCGGCGGCGGATGCTGAGGCACCGCATGCCCTGTTGGCGGCAAGGCCCGAAGCGCATTATCTACTTGAACGCGCCGAACAGGTTCTGCTGCGCCAGGCCAGCCTGCGGGCTGTCCCAGCCATGGAGGACGCGGCAGCGCCGACACCACCGGCGGCAAAACCGGGCACCATGACCCCACCGCAGCCCATAGCGGAAACGACCCCGGTCCCGGCGCCGTCGCCATCGCCGTCCGCACAGCCGACCCTGTTGGCGCCGCTCATCCTGGCACCGGAACCGCCGGTCGCGGCGACCCCCACCGAGAACGTCACTGCGCCTGCGCCGGCACCAACGGCGGCGGTGAGCGGCACCCTGCCGGCCGCCGGCAGCGCCATCCATCTTGCCAGTTATGCCGGTATCAGCGCGGCCAAGCGCGGCTGGAAGATCCTGCTCGGCGAATTCGATGTGCTCGACCCGATGTCGCCGCTCTATGTGAATTTCGACGTGCCGGGCAAGGGGCCGGTGGTCAGGCTCTATGCCACCGGTGGCGACCGAGCCCAGCTCGAGGGCGCCTGCGCCGCCCTGAAGGCGCGCGCGGCCTATTGTCAGATCAGTCGCTAGCGGTCAGCCCCCAGCCGCTCAGCCCCCGGCCGCACAGCCCTTGGCGGGTTCGACCACTTCGTCGGCAGCGTCATAGAGGGCGATTTCGCTGAGGTCGTCGATCTCCGGCGATGGGACGACGGATTCCGCTGCGATGGCCTCGTCGGCCGCCGCACCCACTACTTGTGCGGCCGGATCCGCTTCTGCTGCAGCGACATGGTCCTCTGGCGATGGCGTGACCTCGGTTGAATCGGCCGCTGCCGCTTCCGCTGCGACCTGTGGCATCGTTTCCGGTGACTGAGGCGCCTGTGTGGGCGGCTCTGGCTCCTCCGGCAGCGGTTCCGCCGCCGGTGTCACCAGCAGGGCGCTGACATTTTCTTCCAACTGCTGCATCACGGCGGCGAGCGGCGATTTCTGGCGGCCTTCGATAATTTCCAGCAGCGTCATCACCATCTGGCGCAACTCGCTGTTGTCCTTGCTCAGTCGTTCGGCCCGGGCGGCTTCGCCGCCCGCCTGTTCGGCGCGGGCAAGCGCACGGCCCAA
>JAEUKV010000023.1 GCA_016794165.1 Rhodospirillaceae bacterium | reverse complement strand
CGCTCGATCGCCCGAGGACGCGGCATTGCTGGCGGAATCGCTGTTCGGATATTCCGCCGATGACCGCGCCACTCAGCCAATCCCGGCACCGCGCCTGCTGGAGACGGCACTGTCGGCACCGCCGGTGACGCCAACCCTGGCCTTCGTGCGCCCGCCCGGCTGGGAATCGGCCGACGAGCAGATGCGGCTGGGCCTGCAGGAACTGGTCGATGCCCTGGGCGAGCAGTGCTTCGAGGCGGTACTTCCCAACGCCTTCGACGAGGCGGCGACCATCCGCGAGCGGATCAATTTCGCCGAGATGGCCAAGTGTTACTTTGCGTTTGAAAGACGTGGCCGCGATCAGTTATCGGCAGCGACCTGCGCCGCTCTGGATACCGGCAAGGCGGTCCTGGCGCGCGACTACATCGCGGCACTGGATTGGCCCGATATCCTCTACGCCGGCCTTGCCGAGATATTCGAACGCTGCGACGCGATCGTGACACTGGCAGCGCCTGGTCCGGCGCCCGCGGGACTGGCCAGCACGGGAAGTGCCATCTTCAACGGCTTGTGGACCCTGTGCGGGACCCCGGCGGTCACCGTGCCGCTGCTCGAAGCTGACAGCGGACTGCCCATGGGCATACAATTGGTTGGCCGGCGCGGAGACGACGCGCGCCTCTTGCGCACCGCGCGCTGGCTGGCTGGCCATGCTTCTTCCATCGCCACGCAGGAGCCCTAGGATGATCGATCGCCTTCTTCCCCTTGCGAGTGTTGCCGCCCTCATTGTTTTTCTGGGCATCCTGGCCTGGAAGGTCCCGAGTCCGGACCTCTGGCTGATCGTCGCCATCACCCTGCTGCTGGTGCTGTGGGACATGTACGGTCACACGCGCAAGAAAACCCGACGCCGCTGATGGAGACGATCATCGCATGAAGGTCACTTTCGACTATCCGCGCCCCGGCAGCGCCGAGATCATGGCGCTCGCCCGGCATTCATCCGCCACGGTTCATGAGGCGCTGCCGGCGCCGGGGGTTTTTCACACGGCGATCAAGCCCATCGTGCGCGGCATGAAGGTGTGCGGGCCGGCCCTCACGGTGGAGTGCCCCAAGGGCGACAATCTGATGATCCATGTCGCCATGGCCGGCGCGCAGCCGGGCGACCTGCTGGTGGTGGATCACGAAGCCTCGATGGAAGACGGCCCCTTCGGCGAGGTGATGAGCACGAGTTGCCGCGCCCGCGGTATCGCCGGCCTGGTGATCGACGGCTGCGTGCGCGACAGCGCCGAGATCGACGTACTCGGCTTTCCGGTCTTTGCCCGCGGCCTGTGCATCCGCGGCACCGTCAAGAAGCAGACCGGCACCATCGGCCAGACGATCCGGTGCGGCGGGGTCACGGTCAACCCGGGCGACATTGTGCTGGGCGACGATGATGGCCTGGTCCTGGTACCGCGCGATCAGCTCACTGCGGCCATCGCTGCCGCCGACAAGCGTGTCGCCAATGAAGCGGCAGCCATGGAAAAGCTGCGCACCGGGATTACCACCATGGACCTGTTCGGCCTCAAGCTGCCTGGCGCCTGAACCTCCGACCAATTTCGCTCAGCTGGCGCTGATCTCATAGGTCGAGCGGGCAAGCCACTCCGGTTCGACCTCGATGCCCCAGCCCGGCGCGTCGGTGATGGTGACATGGCCGTCGCTGACCCCGTAGGGCGAGGCGCGGAACAGCCCTTCCTGCCAGGGGTAGTAATCCGGCCCCTCGATCGAGAATTCGAGATACTTGCCGGCATTGGGAATCGCTTTCAGCAAATGCATGGTGAATAGGGTCACCAGACCGAGATTGGCGGCGTGCGGCGTGATCTTGAAGCCCGCCTCGGCGCCCATCCGGCAGACCTCAAGCGTGCGGCAGATGCCACCCAGATAGAGAATGTCCGGCTGCAGGATATCGACCACATGCTGGTCGATCATCTGACGCCAGACCGGAAACTCGCAGTCCTGCTCGCCGCCGGTAACATTGACGGCCAGCGCATCGGAAACGGCCTTGGTCTGTGACAGTTCCCAATACGGGCACGGTTCCTCGAAATGTTCCACTCCCTCGCTTTCCAGCATGCGGCCGACCTCGATCGCGCGCGCCGGTGAAAAGCCGCTATTGGCATCCACCAGCAGCGCCGCCTCTGGCCCCAGCGCGCGGCGGATTGCCGGCACGATCGTCTCGGTGCGGCCTGGCCATTCATCGACGTCGTGGCCGCATTCGGCGGCGACGCGAAACTTGAAGGCGTCGAAGCCAAAGGCGTCGCGCAGGCGCAGGAAGCGTTCGGCCTCGGCATCGGGCGTGATGTCCCGCTTCATCGAGGAAGCATAGGCGCGCAGCCGCCCCGGCTGACCGCCCAGCAGTGTCACCACCGGCTTCCCCGCCAGCTTGCCGCGCAGATCCCAGATAGCCGTGTCGAGCCCACCCAGGGCGCGCTTGACATAGGAACCGGGGAACTTGTGCTCGCGCTCCAGCACCAGCGGAATCAAGAGTTCAAGATCCTCATGGTCGCGCCCCAGCACATAGGGTGCCACCTGCCGATGAAACACCAGCGCGGTGATGTCGCTGTGATAGGTCGAGAACTGGCCCCAACCCTGGGCGCCGCTTTCGTCGGTTACCCGCAGGAAGCCGACCCACTGGTTGCAGAAGCTCTCGAGCTTGGTGATTTTCATGATGGATATCGTCCTTGATCCGCGACGACCGATTCCCGCGGCGGTCGGCAGAGTGCTACAACTTTGCGCTTGATGGAAGCCACTCCACAAAGGATGCCGGACCGGCGGGGCCCCCCGCAACGGGAAGCACCCGGAACCGGGCACTAACTCTCCCGTTTACAACGGATTCCGGCCATCCTAGCGTGAGCGAACACTGGGCTGTCGGGGGCAATCCGGCCTTGTCGGACTCATCTGCTGGTTTTTACTTCCTCTGGAACGGTCGAGCCATTGCGGCGCAACCCGGGGACAGCCTTGCCATGGCGCTGCACCGCGCCGGCGAGCGGGCACTGTCCTGCACCCGCAAGCGCCATCGACCGCTGGGATTGTCGGGCAGTTTCATCCAGGGCGTGATGGCGCGCGTCGATGGCGTGCCCAATGTCAGGCTGGATCAATGCCAGGCACGACCTGGCATGGTAGCGGAACGCCAGAATAGCTGGCCATCGCCACGCGCCGACCTCTTGAAACTCTTCCGCCTGGTACCGGCGCGTTGGGTGCGCGGCGGATTCGAGCATACCCGGCTTTTCCCCAGCGGCACCCGGCGCTTTCTGTGGTGGGAGCGTTTGCTCGCTTTCCTGGCCGGCGAGGGTCGGCTCGACCCGGCGCCACCACCGTCCGCAATCCAGCCCGGTCGCCATCATGCCTGTGACCTCCTGGTCGTGGGTGGCGGTCCGGCCGGCATCGCCGCCGCCAATCACGCGGCAAAAACCGGCAGAACGGTGGTGCTGGCGACGCGCGGGGAAAGACTCGCCCGCGGCGCCACGGCCATGGGCGAAATCGTGACGCCGATCGATCCGAGCGTCACGGTGCTCACTTCACATGAGGTCGGCGCCCTCTATCGCGGCGGCACCCTGGCGGTCGCGGCACCCCATGATGACGGCCCCGCGACGGTCATCGCCTGCGCGCAACTGACGCTCGCCACCGGCAAGCGGTCGCTGCCGCCCCTGGTGCCGGGCAATGCCCTGCCGGGGGTAATGGATGCCACCACTGCCCTCGCTCTTGCCGCGCGCGGCTCGAAAGCGCTCGGTCCGACCCTGGTCGTCGGCACCGATGCCCGCGACCGGGTCGCGACACGGCTGCGCGCCCAGGGCGTCGACCTCGTCGACTGCCGGCCGGTCGCCGAGCTCAAGGCCGTGCGCGGCAGCAAGGGCGTCACCGGCGCCGATTGCAACGGTGAGAGGATCGCATGCGCCAGCATCGTCCATGCCGGGCCGTGGCGAACCGACCCCAACCTTGCCTTTCAGGCCGGGAGCGCCGGCGAACTGCGCCTGGCCGCTGGCGAACCGGCCGCTCAGGTGACGCTGGCGGGCTTCGCCGCCGCGCCGGATGAGGCGGTACACTGGTCCGGCATCGCCGATGAAGCGACCGATATTTGTCCCTGCATGGACGTCACCGCGGCCGAGATTGCCGATCTGGTGCGCGGCGGCATCACCCATGTCGAGGAATTGAAGCGCCAGAGCGCCTGCGGCATGGGGCCCTGCCAGGGCTTTCCCTGCTGGGAGCTGATGAACGCGGTACGCGCGGGTGTCGGCGGCCCGCACCTCGCCGCCGACCGCCCCTCGCACAGGGGACCCCGCCGCGCCCTCACCGTGGCACAGGCGGCGGGCCTCAGTGATGTGGTGGAGCCGCTGCGATGAGCGGCATCGTCATCATCGGCGGCGGCATCCAGGGGCTCTCCATCGCCTTCAATCTCGCAAGGCTCGGTGCCGGCAATATCCGTGTGCTCGATGCCGGCTATTTCCAGGGCGGCGCCTCGGGCCGCAATGGCACCCTTATCCGCGGCGGCTTCGGCTCGCCGGAATGGACCAGCCTGTTCGCCCATTCCAACCGGCTCTGGGCCGACCTCTCGGCGACGCTGGGCGAAAACGTCATGTTCACGCCGCGTGGTTATCTCATCATCGCGCAATCGCCCGCCATGATGGCGCGGCTGGAAGGCATGGTGAGCCTGCATCGCGCCCATGGACTGGATGCCGTGCTGCTCACGCCGGCCGAGGTGAAGGCGCTGGAACCCGCCATCGCCGCCGCGGGCATCCTCGGAGCCATTCACCTCCGCGATGGCGGCGTCGCCCCGCATCATGCCGCCATGAAGGCTTATCTTGCGGCCAGCCGGCGGCTCGGCGTCACGGTCGAGTATGGCCGCCCGGTGACGGCCATCGAGCAGGTGGGCGGCCTCATCTGCGCGGTCATGACCGGCGACGAACGCATCGCCTGCGAGACGCTGGTGATCGCCGCCGGCGCCTACAGCGTCGACGTGGGCGCACTCGCAGGCATCGAGGTGCCCGGCTTTCCCATGCGTATCGAGGCGATGGCGCTGGAACCGGTGCGGCCGATCCTGCGCTCGGCCATCGCCCTTCCGGACAGGCTCTGCTACCTGCACCAGACCGCGCGCGGCGAAATCGTCGGCGGCGCCGAGGTGGCGGAACGGCCGCAGGTGACGCTGCGAAGCGACATCGCCGCCCTCGCCGCCACCGCCCGCGCCTATGCCGAGGTGTTTCCCTGCCTCGCCTCCCTGCGCATCCTGCGGCAATGGGCCGGCATGCTGCACGCGACCCAGGATTGGGGCCCGTTGATCGGCCGCCACCCGGACCTCGCCAATCTGTGGCTTTCCGCCGGCTGGTCCTATGGTTTTGCCGGTGCACCGGCCGCCGGCGATCTGCTCGCCCGGGCGATCCTCAGGGACGATCTCGATGCGCGGCTGAAACCCTTCGCCGTCGACCGCTTTCGCCGCGGCGCGCCTGTGCGCGAGGGCTCGATCGTGCTTGCGCCAGTCGAATGAGCAGCACCCTGCGATGCGTCGCCGCCTGCGCTATTGCGGCACCTGCGTCTTGCGGACGATGGTGCCGATGTCGACGCCGAGCGCCTCGGCTGCCTTGCGCTTGCTGCCGTGCTTTGCGATCGCCTTGTCGATCAAGCGCCGTTCATAGGCGCGCACCATGTCCTTGAGATCGACACCGGCAAGATCGTCGCTGACACCGGCCGCGGCCGCCGTCATGCCGGCGGTCACCACCGCTTCGGGCAGGTGCCGCACCTCTGCCACCCCATCGGTGATCACCGAAAGCTGCTGGATGATGTTGTGCAACTCGCGGATATTGCCGGGAAAGGCATAGCGCCGCAGCCGCTCGCGGCAATCCTTGGCGATGCTCATTGGCGCCACCCGCTGCTGGTTGGTGACGGCGACCAGATAGTCAACCAAGTCGTCGAACAGCTCCGGCGAGTCGCGGAGTGGGCGCACGAACAGCGGCACCACCGCCAGTCGATAGAAAAGATCGCGCCGGAACTCGCCGCGCTTTACCATCGCCTCGAGATCGCGATTGGTGGCGGAGATGACCCGCACCTTGACCGAATGTTCGCTCACCCCGCCGATCCGCTGGATGGTCGAGGATTCCAGGAACTTCAGCAGCTTTGCCTGCATAGCCAGGGGGATCTCGCCCACTTCGTCGAGGAAAAGGGTACCGCCGTCGGCTGCTTCGATCATGCCCTTGCGACCGCTTTGCAGCGCACCTGTAAACGAGCCGCGCTCATAGCCGAACATCTCGGATTCGAACAGCGTTTCGGGAATCGAGCCGCAATTGACGTGAACGAAGGGGGCATTGGGATTGCTGACAGAGACGTGCAGATGCCGCGCGATCTCGGTCTTGCCGACGCCGGATTCGCCGGTGAGCAGCACTCGGGCCTGCTGCGCCATGCTGCGCTCGCCCAGGGTCAGCAATCGGTCGAGCGCTGGCGACAGTCGCCGCTGATGCGACATGTCCGGCCGCAGTTTCTGCTGCGAGAGAAAGCGGAAGGAACGGCGCGATTCCTTGGCGCGGACGCGATCGCGCTCGTGATCCAGCACGGCGAGGTCGCGCAGCTGCACCAGCATCCGTGCGCCGCCGGCGCCATCGCCGTCGATCTGGCGCAAGGAGGCCATCAGGGCGCGGCCATCGCCAGTGGTGACGATGACCTCTGCCTTGCGACCGCTTTCCACCAGTTCCAGCATCTCGGCAAGGTCGGCGGCACTGCGCTCGGCGAGGCGGGCGAAGCTCTCGCCCGTGGCCGCGTCGCGCGACAGGCCGAGCATTTCCGCGGCCGGCGCGTTGATCAGCAGAACCCGACCGCCCTCATCCAGCAGCATGATTCCATCCGGTAGCGCATCGAGTGCCGCCGCGTCCGAGCCCGCCGGTGGCGTCCGCCTGGTCATGGACGCTCGATTTCCGCCGCACTTTCAGCGCGTCGCGGCAGATGAAAGGTGATTACGGCGCGGGACGGCGCCGCATCGTCGTCCACTGTCGCAATAGTGGCCTCGCAATCGATCCGACGACCGTCGGCACAGGAAACGGTGCCGGTGAGCGTGCGCGCCCGCCGTCCGGTATGGGCGCTTTTGATCAAGCCCGCAACCGGGCTCGGAAACGTCACCATGCTCTCGACGCTGGCGCCGAGGATCTCGTCAAGGGCGCGCCCGAAGGTCCGCTCGATCGCGGTGTTGGCGCCCTCGATCCGGCCATTGAAATCGACCACCAACAAAGGGTCGGGAATGGCGCCCAGCAGGTTGAGCGCCGCGCTCGCCCGCTGCTCCAGCTCACGCTCGCGCCGCTGACGCTCGGCAAGGTCGCGCACCACACCCCAAAACTGGATCAGATAGCCGTCCTCGATCCTGGCGCGTACGTCATTTTCGATCATCACGTCGACGCCGTCATAACGATGATCCCGCGACAGGGCGCCGTCGATGTGGAATCCGTTGGCCAGCATCTGCCGGACGAAGGTTTCGTTCTCGGGGTTGCGAAAGAACACCTCGCGCACATCGCGCTTGTTGAGATCCTCGCCCATGGGCAGCCGATAGATCCGCCCCATCGCCTCGTTGCAATAGCGCCAGACGCATTTGTTGGTGAAGATCTGCCGGATCACCTCATGCTCCGGCGCGGTAAGGTCAACCGGCTCGATGAATTCGACGCAATAGGTGGCATCGCGGGCGGTCGAGACGATGCTGCTCAGGACCTTGTTTTCCTGCTCCAGGCGCTGCAGCCGGATCAACGTCTCGTCGAGCCGGAACTTCGCCAGGCGCAGGCACAGCCCGTGATCCGGGTCGCGGAACATGTTGACGCTGGCACTGACATCGAACAGGCGTCGGTCCTGATGCCGCATGGTGAGGCGCAGATGTTCGGCCCGCACCTTGGGTCCTTCCTCGAACAGGCGCCAGATGGTCTCGCGCGACTCGCGCGAATAGATCAGATCGAACTTCCTGCCGGCGAGGGAGCCCGGCGCAAAGCCGAGGGTTCCTTCCTGCGTTTCGTTGGCATAGATCAGCTGACCATCGGCCGAGATGAGGTCGAACATCACCGGCGCGCCGTCGAGCATGCTGGTGGTGGCTCCCTCGGCCAGGATCTGGACTCGTGTCATGACATCGACACCGTTTGCAGATTTGACTCTGGCTGCTTTGCGCACGGCACGGCCTAGCGCTCCCGTTCGTCGCGCAGCAGAATGACCGAGACCACGATCAGCACCAGCGACGCCAGCACGATAAGTGTGCCCACGGCATTGATTTCCGGCGTGATGCCGCGCCGCATGGTCGACCAGATATACATCGGCAGCGTGTTATCGCGACCGGTCAGGAAAAAGGTTACCGGAATCTCGTCGAACGACAATGTGAAGGACAGCAGGCCGCTGCCGATCAGGGCTGAGCGGATGTTGGGCAGGACCACGAAGTAGAGCGTCTCCCAAGGCCTGGCGCCGAGATCGGCGGCCGCCTCTTCCAGCCGGCGGTTGAGCCGCTGCAGCCGGGCGAAGACCTGGGTCACGACGATCGCCAGCAGCGCCGTGGCATGGCCCAGGATGACCGTTTCCAGGCTGAGGCCGATACCGACCAGCTTGAACAGATTGAGCATCGAGATGCCGGTGATGATGCCGGGCAGCACCAGCGGCAGCAGGATCAGGCGACGAAACATCCGCTTGCCGATGAAGTCGAGCCGGTCGAGGGCGAAGGCCGCCGGTACCCCAACCAACAACGTCAGCACGGTGGCGAAGCTGGCCACGTAAAAGCTGTTGCCGATTGCCCGCAGCAGGTCGCGGTTGGAGAAGAGTTTGTCGTACCAGTGCCAGGTGAAGCCCGACAGCGGCAAGGTGAGCGAGCTGGAATCGTTGAAGCTGAAGATCACCAGGATGACGATCGGCACGTAGAGGAAAGCCAGCACACAGAGGATCATCAGGGCATAGGTGCCGTTGCCGAAACGATCGAACAGGGTGAGGCGGGCGGTACTCATGCCGATGTCTCAGGCAAGATTGATGCGGCCGGAACGCTCGAAGCGGTCCGACAATTCGATGATGCCGAGCACGATGATCAGCATGACGATGGCCAATGCCGAGCCCAGCGGCCAATTGAGGGCGGCGCCGTATTGCGAGGTGATGACATTGGCCACCATGACCCCGTCCGGTCCGCCCACCAGGAACGGCGCCACGAAATCGCCGAAGGTGAGGCAGAAGGCAAAGGTCATGCCTGCAAAGACGCCGGGCAGCGACAGCGGCCAGATCACCTTGAAGAGCGTGCCGAAGGGACCGACGCCGAGATCCTTCGATGCCTCGATGAGGTTGCGCGGGATTTTCTCCAGCGCGGTATAGATTGGCATCACCATGAAGGGAATGAAGATATAGGTGAGGGTCACCACCATCGAAAACTGGTTGTAAAGGAAGATGTCGGTGGGCGTATCGAGAATGCCGATCCAGACCAGGAAGGAGTTGATAACACCTTCGCTGCCGAGGATCGTCTTCCAGATATAGGCGCGCAGCAGATAGGAAACCCAGAGTGGGGCGATCACCGCCATGTAGAGGGTGAGCCGCAGCCGCGCGGAAGTAACCTTGAACACCAGATAGTAGGCGAAGGGATAGGCGATCGCCAGGGCCGAGAGGGCCACCAGGATGGCGATCTTCGCGGTACGCAGCAGCACCTGATAATACTGCGGATCGACCAGAAGCTGGAGGTAGTTGCCGAACTGGAAAGCCGGCACGAAAGTAGGATACTGCTTCAGCCAGAAACTGTAGGTAAAGATGATCAGGTAGGGCACGAACATGAAGGCCACGGCCCAAACCAGGGGCGTCGCCAGGACGACTGATCGCAGTGCCCGGTCGCGGGTCATGTGCGATCGTCCGCGCCGAACACGTTGAGGTCTGCCTCGTTGAAAGCCAGTCGTACCGAGGCGCCGCCGGCCGGTATCGTCACCTGGGATTGCGTGAGCTGGCAGTCGACCAGGAGAATGTCCCCGCCGGGTGCTGCGCAGCGCAGGCGGACCGAATTGCCATGGAACAGACTCTCCTCGACCGTGACGTCCAGGATCTGCCGCCCCTCCCCCGCCATATCGGTCGCGGTGGCGAGGCGAAGTTTTTCCGGCCGCAATCCGACCATCAGATTCTGGCCGGCGGCACTGCCCGTGGGCGCCGGCACATGGCAGCGCGTTCCGCTGAAAGCGATGAGAGCACGACCATCGGCGATGGCGCTGATCCGCGCCGGCAAGAGGTTCGAGGTGCCGATGAAGCTGGCGACATAGGGTGTCGCGGGATTGTTGTAGAGTTCGGCCGGGGCGCCTACCTGGGCGATGCGACCGTCCTTCATCAGGACGATGCGGTCCGACATGACCAGTGCCTCGGTCTGGTCATGGGTCACCATCACGAAGGTAAGACCCAGCTTCTCGTGGAGGTGCTTCAACTCGACCTGCATTGCCTCGCGGAGATTGGCATCGAGCGCCGACAGCGGCTCGTCCAGGAGCAGGACCTTGGGCCGGCGGACGATGGCACGGGCCAGGGCCACGCGCTGGCGCTGGCCGCCTGAGAGTTCGTGCGGCCGACGCTCCGCCTTGTCGGCAAGCCCGACCAGAGCGAGCGCATCTCCAACGCGCCTGGCAATCTCGGCCCGGTCAAGGCGCTGCCGCTCCAGACCGAAGGCCACGTTCTTCGCGACGCTCAGATGCGGAAACAGCGCATAGTCCTGGAACACCATGTTGACGTCGCGCCGATAGGGCGGCCGGTCGGTGACGTCCTCGCCAGCAAGGCGGATGCGGCCGCGATCGGGCGATTCGAACCCCGCCAGCATGCGCAGCAGAGTGGTCTTGCCGCAGCCGGAGGGACCGAGAAGGGTCACGAATTCTCCCTCCTCGATCGCCAGACTGAGATCGTCCACGGCGAGAACCGAACCGCCGTAGATCTTGGTCACCGCGTCGATCTCGACGATCTTGCTCATGGCCGTTCGGTCCGCGGCGGCCGGGTTGAATGCGGGGGGAACCGCTCCCGGTTCCCCCCGCGCATGGGCGCCCAACATGCTCAGTTGGCCGACTTTACCGCGTTCCAGGCATTGGTGTAAGCCTCCAGCCGAGCCTCGAGATTTTCCCACAGCAACAGGCTGTTGAGGTAGTCGGGATCGTCCTGGTGCAGGGCGTCATACTGTTCCGGCGTCATGCACTTCTTGGCTGCCACGGGATTGGCCGCCGAATAGCCGTTGACATTGGCGACGCCGCATTGCCCGGCCTGGTCGCTCTGCATGTTGAGGAACTTGTAGGCGCAATCCAGATTGGGGGTGTCCTTCACCACCATCCAGGAATCCATCCAGCCCTCGGCATTTTCCTTGGGGATGAACTCCTTGACCTCGATGCCCTTTTCCATGATCAGGCTGGACTGGTAGCCCGCCCAGGTGTTGGAGATCCACACCTCGCCGGCAGCATAGAGATCGACCAGCTCGCCGGCGGTCGCCCAGTATTTGCGCACCAGCGGCTTCTGCTCGATGAGCTTCTGTTTCGCCCTTTCGATCTGCTCGTCGTTAAGATTGTAGATGTCGTTGTCGCCGTTGAGCCGCGCCGCCACATAAATGGCGCTCTTGTCGTCCCACAGCGAAACCTTGCCCTTGACCTTCTCGTCCCACAGATCGGCGATCGAGGTTGGCGCCTCCGGGAACTTGTCGACCCGGTACATGAAGGCAATGGCACCCCAGGCATAGGGCACGCCATAAACCTCACCGTCGTGATTGATACCTTCGGCGGTACGGAACTTCTCGTAGATATTGTTCCACTCGGTGATCTTCGAGGTATCGATCGGCTCGACAAATCCGGCGGCGATCATGGTCTTGGTCGTGTCGATCGACGGCGTGATGAGATCGTAGACCCCGCCGCCGGCCGCCAGCTTCGGCGCGAAGTCGTCATTGGAGCCGACATAGGTCGCCGTCACCTTGCAGCCGGATTCCTGCTCGAACTGGGCCACGAAGCTCTGATCGGCATATCCTTCCCAGGTCAGGATGTTGACCTCGCCCTCGGCCAGGGCCGGCGTGGCGACGCAGCTCAGCGCCAGTGCCATCGCGGTGGTGCTGCGATAGAGATTGTTGAATGTCATGATGCCTCTCCTGTTTCCGTTTGCTTGTTGTTCTTGTCGCAGTCGTTCTGGTCGTTGCTCAGTCGCCGGCCGGATCAGGGCAGGCAATCCAGGTAGGTGGCGACATCCCAATCCGATGCCTGCCAGATGAAGCGGTCCCATTCGTCGCGCTTGTACCAATCGTAAACCTCGTACATCCGTCCCGGCAATGCCGAGCGGATCACGTCATCGGCAGCGAGTGCCGCGAGGGCGTCGGCGAGGTTCATCGGAATGCGACGAACCTCTTCGCCGGCCCGCATCACCTCAACCAGGTTGCGCTCCTCCGGCTCGCCGGGATCGATGCGCCGCTTCAAGCCGTCATCCATCGCCTGGTAGAGCGCCGATTGCATCAGATAGGGATTGACCATGGAATCGCAGGGCCGGTACTCGAACCGGTCGGGGCTGGAGACGCGCACGGCGCAGGAGCGGTTCTGCAGGCCCCAATTGATGGCGAGCGGTGCCCAGAGGCCGGTATCGTTGAGGCGGCGGTAGGAATTGACCGTCGAGCAGGCGATGGCGGTCATGCCGGAGAGATGTTCCAGCATGCCGCCCAGGGCATGCCGGCCGATCTCGGCCGGGCGCCAGACCTCGCGCTCGTCCCGGAGTTCGTTCTTGCCACCCTGGGAATAGGTGAAGACCTCGTCCATGCCGGGCAGCGGTCCCGGCACCAGATCCTGCACCTTGCCGGCGCCACCGCGCCAGAGTGACAGGTTATGATGGCAACCATTGGCCGACATGCCCATATAGGGCTTGGTCATGAAACAGGCGATGAGACCGAACTCGCGCGCCACCTGGGCGCAGATCTGGCGATAGGTTGTCAGCCGGTCCGAGGTACGAAGCGCATCGTCATAGGCGAAATTGAGCTCGACTTGGCCGGGCGCGTCCTCGTGATCGCCCTGGATGATGTCGAGCCCCATGGCGATCGCATATTCATAGACCTTCAGCCAGACCGGGGCCAATTGCTCGAACTGCTCGATGTGATAGGCATAGGGCTTGGTGGTGCCTTCATAGGGTGTGTCCGGTGTTGTGCCCTTCTTCAGCCACAGCATCTCGGGCTCGCAGCCCACGCGCATATGCAGCCCGCCATGCGCGGCGCGAAAGGCCGCGTCGATCCGCTTCAGGTTGCCGCGGCAGTCGACGTCGAAGAAGCCGCCGGGATTGACCGGGTCCTCCACCATGTAGAACAGGGTCGAGAAGACCCGCGCCATGCGCTTGTTCCAGGGCAGCTGGCAGAAGGTCTCCGGATCCGGCAGTGCGATCACCTCATGGGCGTTGGCTGGAAAACCGATCAGCCGGCCCTGGCGGTCGGGGAACACATTGGTGACCCCGCCCATGAAGGTTTGCACGCCCTTCTCGGCGATCTGCTCCCAATGCCGCGCCGGACAGGCCTTGCCCATCACCCGGCCAGTGATCGAGATGTACTGGATGTAGATGTAGTCGACCTTCAACTCGTCGATCTTGGCGCGCACCTTGCGCACCAGCTCAACGCGATCCGGTGCCTGGCGGGTACGGTCGAGATCGTTTTCCGCAGTCTTGGCGGAGGTCGGTCTGGCGAGGGTCGTGGTCTGGTCCATGATGTCTGCCTTGTTCGGGAAATCGCTCGGTTCGGTCTCGCGACGGGTCAACCGGCTTCGAGATAGCGCTGCACTTCGGCCGCACTCACCGCGCGGCGCAGGGCCGCGTCCTCGGCCTCGCACAGCATCGCGAAATGTTCGACGAAGGGTTCGCCGAACAGGCGTCGGATCGCCGCGCTGGCGCGGAATCGCCGTGTCGCCTCCAGGAGATCGGCCGGCAGGCGCGGCGCATTGGCCGGAATTTCGTTGGGCCCGCCGCTGCTGATCGGCGCGTCGGTGAGGGCAAGGCCCCGCTCGAGTCCGTCGAGACCGGCACCCAGCATCAGGGCGAGGCCGAGATAGACGTTGAGGTCGCTGCCGGGCAGGCGCAGCTCGAGGCGCGTCATCGCCTCGGTTTCGGCGGCGGTGCGCACGGCGGCGGCGTAGTTGTAGGGCGCCCAGCTCACGGTCTTTGGCGCCCAGCTTCCCGGCGCGAGACGCCGATAGGCATTGACCGTATGGCCGACCATGGGGAAGCCTTCCGGCGCCAGTTCGATGATCCCGGCGAGGAAGGATTTGGCGCTGGCGCTGAGGCCGTTGGTATCGGCGCGGTCGGCAAACAGGTTCCGGCCCGTCTTGCGATCCTTGAGCGACAGGCAGATATGCCCGCCGATCCCCGGGAAGGCCGCGCCGGTCTGCGGCATGAAGCTCGC
>JAEUKV010000306.1 GCA_016794165.1 Rhodospirillaceae bacterium | reverse complement strand
ATTGCTGGTCCCCGTCGATGTTTTCGGCAAGCGTGGAATGGCTGCCGCTGGGTTCGCTATGAATAGAGACAAGCTGACCGATGCGAAAGTCGAGCTACACTGCCGGCAGCCTGTGCTTGCCGGTGACCCGACGGAGAACTCCAGCCTGCCAGGTCTGACCATGCGCTCGGATTCTTGCTGGGCAACCGGCTGGAAAATTGCAGCGGCTCTGCGCCGCGAATGAATCCTGTCCGGTAGGGCAAACTGGCTGGGGCGCCAGGGATCGCAGCCGATTTGGACAGTAGCCTTAACTAATTGAAATTGAAGGCCTAGATATCGTCGCTGGCTGCGAATGTGTCACAGCTTTGTGTCCCGGGGAAGCGAAGATTTTGGGCGCCTGCATCGTAGTAAGCGCTGCGTTCCAGCGCCGCATCTGTTCCCGGGTTTTCGGTATTTGTATCAAATGCTAGTCGCAAGACCGTCCATAGGTTGAGTCACCCCTTCGACCATTGCTTCAGTAAATGCGCACACCGTCCGCCGCAAATTTGTGGACGGCCGAGATGGGCACCACAACCTCGATTTCACTGTTTGGCGCAATTCCTAGATCACGCCATTCGGTAAGGGCGATGCAGGGCAGATTCCCGCCGATGGTTTTGAGGTCAATCACCATTGTCGCGCCCAGAGGCTGCACATCGACCAGCCGGACTGGAAAGCTCAGACATGCCTCCTTCGTCGCACTGGTCCCAAGGCGAATATCCTCTGGCCGGATACCCAGCTTGGCGACCTGTCCGTCTGATATGTCAAATCCGGCCGGGACCGTCAGGGGTGCTCCACCCAACCGCAAGCCGCCAGCAAAATCCATGTCGAGAATGTTCATGCCTGGGCTACCGACGAACTGAGCGACAAATACGTTCTTCGGCTGCTTATAGATCTCGAACGGGGTGCCGTTCTGCTGGGTCGAGCCCTGGCGCATGACAATGATGCGCTGCGCCATAGTCATGGCCTCGACCTGATCATACGTAACATAGACAATCGATTTACCGGTTTCGCGGTGAAAGCGGATCAGTTCCGAGCGCATTTCCTCGCGCATGTTGGCGTCGAGATTGGATAGTGGTTCGTCGAACAGAAAGACCTTCGGATCGCGCACCATGGCGCGGCCAAGGGCAACACGCTGGCGCTGGCCGCCGGACAATTGCTTGGGCTTTCGTGTCAACAGTTCGAGCAGCCCCAGCATGCCGGCAACCGACCGAACCTTGGCTGCAATCTCGGATCTCGGCAGGCCGCGCACCTCCAGCGGAAAGCCGATATTGCCAGAGACAACAAGGTGCGGGTAGAGCGCATAGCTCTGGAACATCATCGCAATGTTCCGCTCGCTGGCATGGAGATCCGTGACAACGCGGCCATCGATTGCGATTTGCCCTTCCGTCACGTCTCCAGGCCCGCCAGCATGCGCAGCAACGTCGTCTTGCCACAACCTGACGGTCCCAAAAGAATGGTGTAATAACCGGGGGCTCGCGAGACATCGTACGTTTGGATTATAGGCGTTCACGGAGCGCTTCGTACGGTGTTTTGCCTTTGAAGGCTCCATGCGGCCTTGAGAAGTTCTAGAAGCGTTCCCGTTCATCGAGTTTGGCTGCAAGGTCGACGTCGTCCTTGTAGGTCAGCAATTGATAGAACTCTTGCTGATCGGATCGATGCGATCGCTCGATCTTGCCGTTGAGCTGTGGTGATCGTGGCTTGAAATAGGCATGGCGGATGCCCTTGTCCTCGACATGCCAGTGGAATTTGGCCTGGCACTCGTGGCCATTGTCAGTCCTGATTTCCTGAATGCGGAACGGAAATTTGTTGATGACATGGTCGACGAAGTCGATGGCGTTTGGAACCGCCTCACGGTCTGTCCGGCTTTGCCCTCTAAGATGAGGAATTTGACATCCATCTGGATATGATGGCCAGGCACCTGCTTGTTGTAGCGCTTGGTACGGATCTTCCGGACGCGCGTGCCGCGGCGGCAGTCTGTTTGGATTGTGGCGCCTGAGAATGCGATAAACGCTGGCGTCAGAGATCTTGATGCCGTGATAGCGGGCGAGATACCAGACGATGCGGACCGGGCCGAGGTGATAGGTCTCGCGCAGATGTAGAACCATTTCCACTATCTCCGGGGGTGTCTGGTTAGGCGGGTTCTTCGGGATCGGCCTGCCATTGACCAGAGCCACCTCGCCCCCGGCCCGATAGGCGGTCAGCCAGCGGTAGAAACTGGCCCGCCCAACACCAAAATAGCGACACGTCCTGGCGACCTCGCCGGTCGCTTCGGCATGGCGCAAGATCTTCAGTTTTCTGGCAATTTCCTGTCTATCCCGGTCCATCGATCCATCCTCCGTGCCCAGATCTGGGATTCTACGAAAGATGTCTCGCGAGTCCGGTCTTTCCTTCACGCCTATAATCAGAAAGCACGATGTCTCACGGGCTCCCTGCTATTGCACGGGTCGGGACACACGGCCTCATTTTCTTACTAGACACAAGAAAGTCACAGTAGTTGGTGGTCAATCCAGGGACGGAGTCTGATACAACGTCTTGTCGCCGACACGGATTTCAGCATCAATGAGGTACTTTTTGATGCCGGCCGAGTTCATGGCGATGCCAAGGCCGGGCGCATCGGGTACGCGGATTTCGCCATTGGCATCGGGCGCGATGTGGGTGCCGCACATCTCCCAGGCCATTGCTTGCGGCTTCACCGGATATTCGCAGATGGTGTGGTCCTTGAGGCCGGCATAAGGCTGGATCGAGGCACAGAGGGCCAGGTGCGAGGTGAAGGTGTGGTTGACATAGGTCACCCCCTTTGCGGCCGCGTAATCGGCCACGATCTTGGCCGGGCCGATGCCGCCAATGCGGCCGCAATCGATCTGGACGAAGCCGACCTTGCCAATATCGATGACGTGGCGGGCCATGAAGACGTTGTGCGCCGCTTCGCCCCCGGCAAGCTTGACCTTGCCCGAGCGCGGGGCCAAGGCCCCATAGGCTTCATAGGCGCTGCCGTTGAAGGGTTCCTCGAGCCAGGTGGCACCCACTTGTTCCAGCATCGGGATGCGCGCGGCGGCAGCCTCGACATCCTCATTCCAGATCTGGCCGGCATCGATGAGGAGGATGCCATCCGGGCCGATGCCCTCGCGCGCGGCCTGGAGATGATCGGCATCCTGCTTGACCGAGCCGCGGCCGAAGGGGCCCCAGCCGCACTTCACCGCCTTGAAGCCATTGTTCCGGGCGATGCGGCAGAATTCGAGCGTCTCCTGTGCCGTGTCGCCAAACAATTGCGAGGCATAGGGCGTCTTGGGAAATGCCTTCTGATAGCCCAGCAGCTTGTAGACCGGTTCGCCGCGCGCCTTGCCCAGAAGATCCCAGAGCGCAATCTCGACCCCGGACCAGGTATGGGCGGCCTGCAGCAGATCCATGCTGTTCCACTGGATGGTGGCGGCGATGCGCGCAATATCAGCGGGTGAGGAGACGTCTTCGCCAAGCACGGAGGCACCGACCGGGCGGCAGGCGCCGTGAGACATCGGGCAGACGAAGGAGGCAATGGAGGTGAGCGGCGAGGCTTCGCATTCGCCCCAGGCCTCGAGATCACCGGAACGTACCCGCACCAGCAGCGCGTCCTGGCTGCCGTCGCCGGCATCGGTCACCACCGGCATGGAGAGATAGAAAAAGTCGACCGCTTCGATTTTCATTTTTGGTTTGATCCTACTTCACGCGATAGCTGATGAGTGCGTCTTCGTTGAGAGTGATACCGAGGCCGGGTGCCGTCGGCAATGGAATGCGGCCGTCTATGACCGGCAGCTCGACGCTGCAAAGATCCTTGCGCAAGCCGGAATCGGCGAGCTCGCGCGGCAGGAATTCGATATAGGTGCAGGTGGGCGAGATCGCCGCGAGATGGGCGGACGCCGCGATGCCGATGGCCGATTTCCAGCAATGCGGTACGACGATGAGACCCTTGTCGCGGGCCGCCATGGTGACGCGCCGTGCCTCGGTGAGGCCACCGACGCGCCCGACATCGGGTTGCACCACATCGAGTGCGTCGCGGTCCATCAATTCGCGGAATTCGAATCGGCTGTTGAGCCATTCCCCGGCCGCGACCCGCACCGGCGATTCCTTGACCAGCTTGGCGTAGCCCTCGATGTCGTCGGAGGGGAGCGGTGTTTCGATGAAATAGATATCCTGATCCGCGAACATATCGATGGCGCGCAAGGCTTCCTTCCAGTCGCGCCAACAATAGGCAACGTCGACCATCACCGTGATATCGGGGCCGATCGCCTGGCGGCAGGCGCGCACGATTTTCGCTATTTCTCGGTCATCCTCGATCTGCAGCGAATTGTGCGAGTAGGGTCCCTTGGTGCAGACCTCAAGCTTGACTGCGCGAAAGCCGAGCTCCTTGGCCTTCACCGCGCGCTCGACCAGGATGCGGGTATAGGTGTCGAGATCGTCCCCTTCCGGCAGGAGCGAGGCGTAGGGGGTGATCGCGTTGTTGACGGCACCGCCCAGCAATTGCCAGCAGGGTTTCCCTTCCGCCTTGCCACGAAGATCCCAGAGCGCCATGTCGAGTGCCCCCATGGCGCAGATGCCGAGACCGCGCCGCCCGGTCATGGCGGAGCCCATATACATCTTCTCCCACAGGCCCTCGACATCGGTGGGATCCTGGCCGATCAGCATCTCGGTCAAGCCGAGGCCCATGATGTGGGTGCCCGGTGCTTCGATCATGGCGCGGGCGACCCAGGGATTGGTGTCGGTCTCGCCGATGCCGACGAGGCCTTCATCGGTGTGAATCTTCACCACCAGATCGTCCTGGGCAGAGGAACAGGCATCGGCCCGGAAATCCGGTACCAGCAACACGAAACATTCGACCTTGGTGATCTTCATGAACTCGCCCCTTCTGCAGCACGCGCCTGCAATTCATCGATGGAGAGATGGCAGCGAAGACCCAGGCCGTCCCCGCCCTCGCGCCAGGGTGGCCGCGTGGTTTCACAGATGGCGCCTATTTGCCAAGCGCAGCGGCCGGCATAGACGCAGCCATCGCCGCCCCGTCGGGGCTCGACGACGGCGTTGGCCTGCGGCGGGCCGGGCGGCTGCAGCGGCACCGGCACGGCCTGCAGCAGCGTGTAGGTATAGGGATGGTAGGGCGGTGCGAAAACATGTTCCCGGGGGCCCATTTCCATGATCTCGCCGCCATAGAGCACGCAGACCCGGTCAGCCAGCGCCCGCACCACCGCGAGGTCATGCGAGATGAACAGCATGGCGATGCCATGTTCGGCCTTCAGCTGGCGCAGCAGGGTAAGGATGCTGGCCTGCACCGAGACGTCGAGGGCCGAGAGGATTTCATCGCAGAGCAGCAGGGCCGGTTGCGCCGCCAGCGCGCGGGCAATGGCGACGCGCTGACGCTCGCCGCCGGAAAGCTGGTCGGGAAAACGGGTGGCATAGGATTCATCAAGACGCACATCACCCAGAGCAGCGCGCGCAGCATCGCGCGCTGCCTTGCCGGCGGTCCTGAAGAAATGGATCAGCGGCCGGCCGACCGTATCACCAATCCGCGCGCGCGGATTGAGCGAGGCGTCGGGATTCTGGAAGATGTACTGGATCAGGCGGCGCTGCTCGATGGTGCGGTCCCGGACATCAGCCTCCAATTGCGCGCCGCGCAGGGAGATATTACCGGATTCCGGCGCCACCAGACCGCTCACAGCCTTGGCGATGGTTGATTTGCCACTGCCGGATTCACCGACCAGCGCAAACACCTCGCCCTCCGCCACGTCAAAGGACACGTCGCGCACCGCATGAAAGCGATGGGCAGCGTGGCCATAGACAATATCGACGCCGCGCAGGGTGAGGACCGGCATGGTGGTGGATTCGGCAGCTGCAGGAACCGGTGACGCCGTGTCGGCGGGAAGCGGCGCGATCTCCGGCCAGCGCCAGCAGGCAATGGCGCGCTCGGCGTCGAGCGATTGCAACTCCTGACGGTCCGAGAAGCAGCGATCCAGCGCATGATCGCAGCGCGGCGCGAAAGGACAGCCGGCGGGGAGCTCGCCCCGCCGCAGCAGGCCACGCAACGGCCGTGCCTGCAGCGCGGCCTGGCCGGCAATGGTCGGGATCGAGGCGATCAGGCCCTGGGTATAGGGATGACGCGGGTGTTGGAAGATCTCGGCCGTCGGCGCCACCTCGACCATGCGGCCGGCATACATGACGCCGATGCGGTCGGCGATCTGCGACAGCAGCGCCAGATCATGCGTCACATAGAGCATGGCGATGCCGATGCGCCGGCGCAGATCGGCCAGCAGTGCCACGATCTGTTCCTGCGTCGTGACATCGAGGCCGGTGGTGGGTTCATCCAGCACCAGAAGGTCCGGCTCGCAGGCCAGAGCCATGGCGATGCAGACTCGCTGTTGCTGGCCACCCGACAATTGATGCGGATAGCGACGCAGGAAGGCCGCCCCACTGGGCAGGCCGACCAGACCGAGGATGTCGGCGATGACAATATCCGCAGCCTGCCGGTTGCCGACCCGGCCATGGGCCAGCATAGTTTCGGCGATCTGGCTGCCGATGCGGATGCCAGGATTGAGCGCGGTGGTGGGGTTCTGCGGCACGAAGGCAATGCGGTCGCCGCGCAGACGGTCGAGTTCCGGCCGCGCGAGAACCGACAAATTCTCGCCCTTGAACAGCACCGCCCCCTGCTCGACCCGCGTCGAGAGATGGCGGAAGCCGAGCAATTGCAGCGAGACCGTGGACTTGCCGCAGCCGGATTCACCGACCAGGCCGAAGACCTCGCCCGCTTTTACTGTGAAGCTGACATCGTCGACCGCGCGTGACCAGCCGCTGCCCTGCCGATAGGCGATGGTGAGGTTGCGGACCTCGAGCAGAGGGATGGCGGCGACGGGTTCGGGAGCGGTCATTGATTGCCGAGCCGCACGGTGCGGCCAAGGATGCGGGCGAGCCCTTCCGTGAAGAGATTGAGGCCGACCACCAGCGAGGCGAGCGCCAGGCCCGGCCCCAGCACGGTGATCGGGGTGATGATGATGAGGGCCCGGTTCTCGCTGATCATCAGGCCCCATTCGGGTGTCGGCGGCCGCAGGCCGAAGCCAAGAAATCCCAGCGAACCGATGAGCACCGGGGCGTAACCGGCGCGAAGCGCGAATTCCACCAGCAGCACGCTGGTGGCATTGGGCAGCAGTTCGCGGCGCATGACCGACCAGGCACTTTCGCCCCGGAGCCGCGCCACGGTGACATAATCGCGGGTGGCAATATCAATGGCCGCCGCGCGCGCGATGCGGGCGATGCGCGGCGCGTAAACGAGGGCC
>JAEUKV010000224.1 GCA_016794165.1 Rhodospirillaceae bacterium | reverse complement strand
GGCACGGGCGGCCTTCACGGCGGCATCGATGTCGGCGGCACTCCCCTCTGCCACGCGGGCGAGCTTCGCCCCCGTCGCCGGCTCAGCCGTCTCGAAATAGCCGCCCTCGGCGGGCTTCACGAAGGCGCCATCGATGAAATGACCGAATCCGGTATCATGCTTCTTCAGCCAGGCGCGCGCTTCCGCATCGGCTTCCGGCGCCGGTCCGTAGGACATTTCGTCGAAATATGTCGCGACTGACATAGGTTTATCCCACGGCGTGACGATTGAAGGCGGAATAGCGACCGGTCACGTGATGTTCCAGCTGGCGTTCAATGTCGGCGAGCAGACTGGAAGCGCCGATTCGGAAGAGATTGGGCTCCAGCCAGTCGCGGCCCAGTTCTTCCTTCATCATGATCTGATAGTTGAGCACGTCCTTGGCAGCCGAGATACCGCCCGCCGGCTTGTAGCCCACCTTGAAGCCGGTGCGCTCAAGATAGGCGCGGATCATGCGGAGCATGACCAGTGTCACCGGCAGGGTCGCATTGACACTCTCCTTGCCGGTCGAGGTTTTGATGAAATCGGCCCCCGCCATCATGCAGACCAGCGAGGCGCGCGCCACATTGCGCAAGGTCTTCAAATCGCCGGTCGCCAGAATGGCCTTCACATGTGCCTCCCCACAGGCGGCACGGAAGTCGCGCATCTCCTCATAGAGTGCCGGCCAATTGCCGGTCAGGACATGTTCGCGAGTGATCACAATGTCGATTTCCCGCGCGCCGTCCTTGACCGATGCCTCGATTTCCCGAAGCTTGATGTCATGGGCGACGAGGCCCGCCGGAAAGCCGGTCGAAACCGCCGCCACCGGAATGCCGCTGCCCGAAAGCGCTGCGACCGCGGTCCTGACAAAGCGGTGATAGACGCAGATCGCACCGGTTGTGATGTGCCGGTCGGCCATGCCAAGCGCCGCGAGCAGATCGGGCCGCACCGGCGCCTTCGCCTTGGCGCAAAGCCGTTCCACCCTGCCCGCCGTGTCGTCGCCATTGAGGGTGGTGAGATCGATGCAGGTGATGGCCTTGAGGAGCCAGGCCGCCTGGGCCTCCTTTTTGACCGTGCGGCGCCCGGGCAGGGTGGCTGCCCGGCGCTCGACGCCCGAGAGATTGACGCGCTGGTCGCGCACCCAGGCGAGATCGAGCGGCATCGCCTCGTTGCGCGCGACCGCGCCAGCTCCCGCCGCGATGCCGTGGCCGGGAAAACTTGCAAGCTTGAGATCGGCCATCCTCTTACCGTCCGAGGTGGTTCGGCGTTGCCGCCGATGCGGCGACGGCACGCCGGGAGGCCGGCGTTGCCGAGATCGACAGAACAGGCAGAATGGTGGCCGCAATCCTGGCCGTCAATCCGGAAATGGGGCGAGTTCAACGATTTGCCGGGCAGGACGGCTTCCCTGGCCCACCAGCCTCACCGAACTACCGTCAACTTCCGGCTGTCGATGAGGGTTGAGGGAATCCGCCGATCCGGGTCTACTGCGGGAATGGATAGGGCCCAGGTCGCATACTCGGGTCGTATGCCTGTTCGGGGAGGGGGGTCAGGATGAGTGGACCGGTAGCGGATGACGGCCAGGACGAGGCCGAAGCGGGGGGCGGCGTCCGGGCCAGATCGCGGGCGCGGATCGAAGCCAGCATTCGGCGGGCGGCCGAGGAGGTCTTCGCCGAAATGGGATTCGAGGGGGCGAGCACCAGCCTCATCGCCAAGCGGGCGGGCCTGCCCAAGGCAAACCTTCACTACTATTTCAAGACCAAGAACGACCTCTATCAGTTCGTGCTGCGGGACATCATCGAATTGTGGCTGAACACCGCCCAGGAAATTCAGCCCGACGCCGATCCGGCGACGGCGCTCGCTCACTACATCGCGCAGAAGATCGATCTTGCCCGCGACCGGCCGATCGCCTCGCGCGTCTTTGCCAATGAGGTGCTGCACGGCGCCCCGCGCTTCGACAGCTTCATGCGCCGCGACCTCAAGGACTGGGTCGACGAGAAGGCGGCGATCATCGACGGCTGGGTGGCGCAGGGGCGCATGGACCGGGTCGATCCGAAACATCTCTTCTTCATGATCTGGGCAACGACCCAGACCTATGCCGATTTCGCCGTACAGGTCGCCGCGGTGCTGGGCCGACGGGAACTGACCGATGCAGACTACGCCCTGGCCGCCGACCAGATCACCCGAATCATCCTCAAGGGATGCGGCCTCAACGGCCCGGGCGAGGGCTGATCGCAAATGAAGATCCTGGTGGTTTTCGATCATCCACGCCGCCAATCCTTTTGCGGTGCCGTGCTGGATGAGTTCGTCGACGGCCTGAAGGCGGCGGGACACGCGCCCGAAATCGCCGACCTGCGCGCCGAAGGGTTCGATCCACGACTGCCCCTGGCCGACGAGCCCGACTGGGCCGACAGCGACAAGGTCTACAGCGCCGAGGTCCTCGCCGAGCAGGCACGCATCGCCCGCAATGACGCCCTTGCCTTCATTTTTCCGATCTGGTGGTGGTCGTTCCCGGCCACGACCAAGGGCTGGATCGACCGCGTCTGGAACAATGGCTGGGCCTATGGCGAACGCAAGCTGCCGCACCGGAAGGCGCTCCTCATCGGCACCGCGTCCAGCGACGCAGCCGGCTATGCCAAGCGCGGCTACGACGACGCCATGCGCGCGCAGCTTCTCGTGGGCACGATGAACTACTGCGGCATCGCCGATGCCAGCCTCGAATTCTTCTTCGACGTGATGGAAAGCGACGCGGCGCGCGCGAAGCTGTTGGCTCGCGCCAAAGAACTGGGCCGCACCTTCTGAAATCCCCTCACCCCCGACCTCTCCCCGCAAGCGGGGCGAGAGAGAGACCGAGCGGCCGGGCAGACATCGAGCCCCTTGCCCCCTTTCAGGAGGAGAGGGGCTCGATGTGAGGAGTTACACTCCGACCCCCTTCGCAAACGGCAGCACCCGCACCGTCTTGCCGGTGGCGGTCGCCAGCGCATTGGCGACAGCTGGGCCGATCACCGGCACGCCGGGTTCGCCCACCCCTGAGGGCGGGTTCTCGCTGGGCACGATATGGGTCTCCACCACCGGCATCTCCTCGATGCGGAGCGGCAGATAGGCATCATAGTTGCTTTGGTCGACCATACCCGCCGTCAGGGTCAGTTCCTCATGGAGGACAGAGCCGAGGCCGAAGCCGATGCCACCTTCCATCTGGGCGCGGATCTGGTCCGGGTTGATGGCCGTGCCGCAGTCGACCGCGCAGACCACCTTCACCACCCTGAAGCCGGCCGCCGGATTGGCGGGATCCTCCAGCCTGATGTCAGCGATCTCGGCCACCACGGTGCCGAAGGATTCATGCAGCGCCACGCCGCGATGGAGGCCCTCCGGCACAGGCTCGCCCCACCTCGCCTTCGCGGCGGCGAGGTCAAGCACGGCGAGATGCCTGGGATGATCCTTCAACAGCGCCCGCCGCAATTCCACCGGGTCCTTGCCACCGGTCCGCGCCACTTCATCGATCATGGTCTCCATGACATAGGCCGTGTGGGTGTGGCCGACCGAGCGCCACCACAGCACGGGCACACCCACCTGGGCGTTGGTCACCTCGGCGTGGAAGGCAGGAATCGCATATTTGGTGTCGTTCACCCCTTCGACCGAGGTGCCGTCGATGCCATCCTTCACGGCGAAGGATTCGAACGGGGTCCCGATCAGGATCGCCTGACCGACCATGCGGTGATCCCAGCCCAGGATATCGCCGGCCTCGTCGAGTCCTACCTTTACCTTGTGGACGAAGAGCGGCCGGTAGCGGCCGCCGGTCATGTCGTCCTCGCGGGTCCACAGCACCTTGACCGGCGCCTTCCAGCCGATCGCCTTCGCGGTCTCGACCGCCTCGACCATGATGTCGCCGTCAATGACCGCGCGCCGGCCGAAGCCGCCGCCGGTTTTCATGACATGAAGCTTCACCTTGTCCGGCGTCAGGCCGGCGATTCCGGCGGTGATCGCTTGATAGAGATCCGGCATCTGATGGCCGCCCCAGATTTCCAGCGTATCGCCGTTCATTTGGGCGACCGCATCCAGGGGTTCGAGGCCCGCATGGGCGAGATAGGGGAATTCGTAGGTGGCCTCGATGACCTTCGCCGCACCGGCGATGGCCGCGGCGGCGTCGCCGGTATGGGCGGCAACAAGACCGGGCTTGTCGGCAGCCGCCTTGTATTCGGCGAGCAGCTCGGCCGAGCCACGCTTTTCGGCAGCCGAATCATCCCATTCGACGGCGAGAGCGTTGCGGCCCTGCATCGCCGCCCAGGTGTTCTCGGCCACCACGGCAACACCGCGCGAGATCTGCACGACATCAACGACGCCCTTGACCGCCTTGGCGGGGGCGGCGTCGAAGCTCTTCACCTTGGCGCCGAAGAGCGGTGGGTGCGCCACGACGGCGGTGAGCATGCCCGGCAGCTTCACATCGATCGTGAAATTCTGACGGCCGGTCGATTTCAGGTTGGAATCGAGACGACGGAAGGTCTCCGACCCGATCACTTTCCATTCACTCCGCGGCTTCAGCGCAACCTCGGCTGGGAGCGGCTGCTTGCCGGCGGCTTCCGCCATCTCGCCGAATGTCGCCTGTTTGCCGGAAGCATGGCTGAGTGTGCCCTTATCGACGACGATTTCGGCGGCCGGAACGTCCCAGCTTTCCGCCGCCGCATTCACCAGCATGGTGCGTGTGATGGCACCGGCGCGGCGATAGCGGTCGAAGGAGGAGAACATCGCCGACGAACCGCCGGTCCCCTGCGCCACACCGCCCCAGGCGAGATTGCCGTAATATTTCGTGTTGCCGGCGCCGCCTTCGACGACGAGCTGGCTCCAATCGGCTTCCAGTTCCTCGGCCACCAGCGTGGCGATGCCGTGATAACAGCCCTGGCCCATATCCATATGCGCCGAGAGGATCGTCACCGTGTTGTCGGGGGCGATCTGGATATAGGCGTCGAAGGGATCGGGATCGGCGCCTTCAGCCGCCAGCGCCTTGCGGGCCGGGAAAGCCAGCTTGAAGCCGACGCCCGTGGCGGCGGCACCGACCAGGAACTGGCGGCGGCTCGGGCGGAAGCGGGAAAGCTGTTGGGTGAGATTGGTGATTTTCATGGCTGTGCCCTCCCTCAACCGATGGCCCTGGCGGCATCATGGATGCCGGCGCGGATGCGCTGATAGGTGGCGCAGCGGCAGAGGTTGCCGCTCATCGCTGCGTCGATATCGGCATCACTGGGCTTCGGGTTGTCCTTGAGAAGAGCCACGGCCGACATCACCTGGCCCGACTGACAATAACCGCATTGCGGCACGTCGAGCGCGGTCCAGGCAGCCTGCACGGCCTCGGCTTCCTTGCCGCCCACGCCTTCGATCGTGGTAATCTCGGTCCCTTCCGCGGCCGAGACCGGTGTGACGCAGGAGCGTATGGCGACGCCGTCC
>JAEUKV010000184.1 GCA_016794165.1 Rhodospirillaceae bacterium | reverse complement strand
AGCGGGTGGGCCCGTAGCTCAGTTGGGAGAGCGCCTCGTTCGCAATGAGGAGGTCGTCAGTTCGATTCTGATCGGGTCCACCAATCTGGTTCGCAGGAAATGGCACGGCCGCCCGGTGGGCGGCTTTTTTGTTGGCTGTGCAGACTGGCTCAAACCTTCGCCGTTGCACGCGCCGACATCAGCCCAGCCACGGGTTCCAGCAGGCCCGCGCCGGTGATCAGGGCCACGCCAAGCATTTCGCGCAGGCCAAAGGGTTCACCCGACAGCCACGCCGCCGAAATGGAACCGACGACGATTTCGGTCATGAACAACAGCCCTACAATGCCGGGGCTGAGGAATTTTGGCCCCCAAAGTGCGGCATAGGTACCGGGCAGGATCAACAGCAGCACAAAGACCATCAGCAATGGCATCGCCGGCAGGCTCTGCGCCAGCGACGGTGCATCCGAGGGCGCCAGGAACAGCGCCGCCGCGCCCGCGAAGATCAGCGACCACTGAAAGAATCCGATGGTCATTTCAACGGTGGAATGCGTGCCGTCAAGACGCAGCCGCACACTGGCGATGGCCCAGAGAATGCCGGATGCAAGCCCCATCCAGTCGCCGACATTCTGCGGCGCGGGAAACCGCACCCCCAGGCCGAAAATGGTCAGCATGCCGATCATCGCCAGAACAATGGCGACGATCCGCAAGGGGGTCACGGATTCCTTCAATATGATGCGACCCAAGAGCGTGCCCCAGATGGGCGTCAGGTAGAACAACAACATCGCCCGCACAACGTCGGTGTAGACGATGGAAATGGCATACAGCAACAGCGCGCCGCCCGAGATCATGGCGGTCAATTGCAGGTCGAACCCGCCGCGCCTGACATGCTGCCAGCGCCACAGGAAGATGGGGGCCAGGCAGAGCGTGGGCACCAGGAAATAGACGACCGTGATCCACAAGCCGTGCAGCCCTGCCTCTTCCAGGGCCCGAAGCGGGATCCAGAAAAGCCCCCACGCCGCGCCCGCATAAAGGCACGCAAGCGCCGCCCTGCGCTCAAGCGAGGCGATCACGGCCGGCCACTGATGTTTGGGGTCTTTCGGGGTAGTGCACGGAGTTTCTGCGGGCATTTTTCATGAGGCCGAATACGTGCCAAAGGCATGTGTTTTGTCAACTGGTTCGTTTTCTGGAAACGGGAGTTGGTGTTGCGGCGCGGGCGCGTTGTGAAGCCGAAAACGCCCTGCCGGTGGCGCTTGCGGGCCATGCGAAGCCTGGCTGCGATCTCCTGGCGATGACTGAGGCGAAGCGCAGCGAGCGCTTGATCCATGCCGCCGCCCACACGCGTCGCCAAGGTGGCCTTGCGGCGCGCACTCATTGCCTTAAACCTGACCCCCGCCGATCTCGCGCGACCACTCGGCGTCGATCACAAGGAAGTGCGGCGCCGGCTAGACCCGGACCATCCATCGAAGTTGCACAGCCTGGATGCCGTCTTGCGCACTCTCAGCCAATGCAAGACCCCGCGCCTGGTATCGGTTGGTGGGGAGAAACGTTTGCGTGCGGCCGGAAGCCTCTCGGGATCAATGATCGAAATCTGACCCCGTTTTGCTGCCGCAGCGGCTACCGTGCCATCTTCCGCTTGGCTCAGGTCATTTGCTTTCCGGGACTCACTGAACTTCAATTCCTCTTGGGTCCTCCTCATCCAACCCAAGCCCCACAATTGGAGTTTTCCAACAAGCCATGGTCCGCGCTTTAGGGAGGGGTCAGCTTTTCATCTCGGACCGAATTCTCTACTCCCCGTTTGAGAGTGCCTGAGCCTTCCGCCAATGGCCTCGCGCCCAACCAGAGAAGCAGTTCTATCATCTCGGCGGTGTCCAACAGGACGGTTTCCGCCGTACTCAGGATGGCAGTTGCATCCGGCAACTCGCCCTCATTCACTCTGAGTTTGGCGGTTTCTTTCTCAAGTTCTCGGTATGTGTCAATCATGCAGCAGAGAGCGTTGTCGAATGTCGGGTTTCGCTCCGACGTCGTTGAGAGGCCCACGCCCATCGCTTTCGCGCGCCGAAGTGACGCCAACCTCTTTCGAATTGACGCTGCGTGCACCTCGACGCGACGGGTTTCGAGAAGGTGAATAGTACTCATCCAGAAATACCTCTTGTTGACGCGGAACGCGATCGATCCAATCGTTCACCCCCACTCCCGGCTGTCGTTACGCTTCAGTCACTTCCTTGAGAAATTTGGCGACCTCGGTACGAACCATCTGCGCCTGTTGGCCGAGTGTTGCGGAATAGCCGAGGACGTCGCTGGAGGCCTTGCCGGTTTCGCCGGCGGCGACGGTGACCTGGCCGATATTGCCGGAAACCTGTTCGGTGCCGTCGGCGGCCTGCTGGACGTTGCGGGCGATCTCCTGGGTGGCGGCGGATTGTTCCTCGACGGCCGAGGCGATGGCGGTGCTGATCTCGGAGACCTCGTTGATGGTGCGGCTGATGCCGGTGATCATCTCGACCGATTTGCGGGTTTCTTCCTGGATGCCGCTGATCTGGGCGCTGATCTCCTCGGTGGCCTTGGCGGTCTGGGTGGCGAGGTTCTTGACCTCGGAGGCGACCACGGCGAAGCCCTTGCCGGCATCGCCGGCGCGGGCGGCCTCGATGGTGGCGTTGAGGGCCAGCAGATTGGTCTGGCCGGCGATGTCGCTGATCAGCTTCAGGACATCGCCGATCTTCTCGACCGCGGCGGTGAGGCCCTTGACGGTCTCGTTGGTGCGCTGGGCCTCGTCGACGGCACGGCTGGTGATGCGGGTGGACTGCGCCACCTGGTTGCTGATCTCGGCGATGGAGGAGGACAGCTCCTCGGCGGCGGCGGCGACGGCGTTGACGTTCTGGGTGGCCTGGCCGGCGGCGAGCGAGACGGTGTCGGCCTGGGCGGTGGTCTGGGCGGCGCTGGCGGAGAGGATGTTGGCGGTCTCCGACAGCTGCTTGGCGGCATCGTCGACCGCGCCCAGTGAGGTGGTCATGGTGGCGCCGAACTGGTCGACCGCGGCCGAGACCTTGCGCTGGCGGGCCTGGCGCTCCTCCAGCATGGCATCCTGGTAGGTGGAGATGGCGAGGTCCATGTCGAGCAGAACCGCCTGGCTCACGGCGGCGCAGAGTTTGCCGCTTTTCTCGGGCGAGAGGCGGTGCTGGCGTGATGCCAGCTGCAGCAGCTGGCGCAGGACGAAGGAGTAGCCGCCGATATA
>JAEUKV010000147.1 GCA_016794165.1 Rhodospirillaceae bacterium | reverse complement strand
GTCAGGCCGGGCGATTCGATCCCGAAGAGACTGACCAAGCCGGGTGCGCCATGTGCGGCAGGCCCGTCGATTCGGAAATCGGCGTCGGCTTCGCCCTGTCGTGCCAGTTTGGGCCGGATGCCGCTGTAGCCAGCGGCGAGTGCGCCGTCACGCAGCGCTGGAAAATACCGCCGGATGGCCGCATAAAAATGCTCGCTGCGCGCCGGATCGACGTCGTAGTTGATGCGGTCGACCCATTCCACATCCGGCCCGAACCTGACTCGACCGCCGAGATCGAGCGTCACATGGACGCCGAGGCCGCCCGGTTCCGGCAGGGGATAGATCAGGCGGGAGAAGGGCGGTCGCCCGCCGGTGAGGGTGAAGTAGTTGCCCTTGGCGAAATAGGTTGTCGGGACGGCGGCGGGCACCAGTCCGAGCGAGTTCGCAACTGCGCTGGCGCCGAGGCCAGCGGCATTGACAACCATGCGCGTCGCAAGCTCGTCGGGGTCTGGCCCGCCGGTGCGGATCCGCCAGTGATCGCCGCATCGCGTCCCGCCCAGAGCCGGCGCATGAAGGGCGAGAACCGCCCCGGCCGCTTCGGCGTCGCCCAGATAGCTCAGCATCAGTTGATGGCTGTCGACGATGCCGGTGCTGGGCGAGAGCAGGGCGCCTGCACAGGAAAGGGCAGATTCCAGCGAGAGGGCCTCGTTGCGTGTCAAAAGCTTGAGATTGCCAACACCATTGGCACGGGCCTTTGCCAGGAGGGTGTCCAGTCTCGGCAGTTGCGGCTCATCCGCTGCCACAATCAGCTTGCCGCAGCGTCGGTATGGGACACCGCGCATTTCGCAGTACCGATAGAGCGCGGCACGGCCGGCGACGCATAACCGCGCCTTGAGGCTACCGGCTGGATAGTAGATGCCGGCGTGGATAACTTCGCTGTTGCGGGCACTGGTCTCGCTGCCGATGGCAGCACCGGCCTCGACGATGACGATCTCTCGCCCGGCACGCGCGAGACGCCGGGCGATGGCGAGGCCGATGACACCGGCGCCGATGACGACACAATCCAACATCGCGGCCAACCTATCAGGTGGCCCGCCCTTGCGCCACGCCGCAGGATATGCGTCCGCAAGGAAAACGGGCACGCCGCCATGCCGGCCGCGTGCCCGTTCTCTGGAAAATCCAGCGCAGTCTCAGTTGTCCCCACCGCCGCGGCGGCTGCCGGGCTCGGTCGATGGGCCACCGCCTTCGCCACCCTCGCCACTATCATCGCGATCATCGTCCCCGCCGTCGTCCCCACCATCGTCGCCGCCATCGTCGCCGCCGGGCGTGTCTTCGCGCTCAGGTCGATCCTTGTCGCGGCCGGGCTTGTCCTTTTCGTTGTCGGGCGTGTCGCTCTCCGACGAAGGACCCGCCGCGGTGGCGATGTCGAGCGCACACTGGCCGCGCTCAATCGCTTCCATCAGGGCGTCCGTCGCCAGTTCGGTGCAATCGATCTCGTCGCTGGCGCTGGCGACGCTGCTGACGGCGATCAGGCACGCACCGGCCGCGATCGTGGAGAGAAGAGTTGTCTTGCGCATTTCCATGGCTCCTGTTCCTGGATCCGGGGCCACATGAGGTCGCGGCCCGATGTCGGTAAGTGCCCCGGGCGGAACATTTGGTTCAAATGCCGGCGATTTCTTCCCCAGGAAAAAATGTTGGAAAAACAGCAAGCTACTCATGAGCGGTTCAGTTGTTCTGCCGAGACTGTGACGCCGCTCACATCGACGGGCGGGAGCCGCCGGTGCCGGCGCTGCATATTGGCCAAAGAAAAGGCGGCCAGAACTGAGTCTGGCCGCCGGGACAGGGGACTTGTCCGCGGGGCTGGCCCGCCGGGTGGATCAGATGCCGATGAAGGGTTGCATCAGGCGACCGAGCCAGTTGTCGAACCGCAGCGGTGCATCGGTCACGGCCAGGCAGACGCAGACATCCTCCATGCCGGCGACCGGCCGGTGATTGACACTGTCATCGGCCATCTCAAGATCGCCACGGGCGAAGCGCTCGCCACCAGCCTCGTAACTGCCCTTCAGCACCAGGGTTAGCTCTGACCCGCCATGGCTATGGGCGAAGACCGATTTGCCGGGGGCAATCCGCAACAGCCGTGCCGTCACGCCATCTGCGGAAATCAGCGGCATATGATGGATGCCGGGGCCCAGCGGTCGCCATTTCGCGGCCGCGAGATCGCCGCCAACATAGTTCTGCAGCGGCAGTGGCAGCACGGCGGGCTGCCGTTGCCGCGCTGGTGATGGCGGTCGATCCAGCCGCAGTTCAACGCCCGCCCTTGCCCGGGCCATGGTCGCCGCAAATGCGTCCTGCGCCATCGGGACCACCGACATCTCGTCGACCAGTGCCGCGCCGAGCGCCTCGAACTCGAGAAACGCATGGCGGCAGGACGGGCAGAGCGTCAGATGCGTGGCAATGGCGAGCGAACTGGCTTCGTCGAGCGTGCCCGCCGCATAGGCGGCAACCAGTTCTTCGCCGGGATGATGTGTGATCATGACTCAGGCTCTCCTAGGGCCTTGCGAAACCGTTGAAAGGCAAGACGCATGCGCGACTTCACGGTTCCCAACGGAATGCCGAGTTGCTCGGCGATCGCCGCGTGCGGCTTGTCTTCGAAAAAGGACAGATGAACGATGCGCGCCTGCTCGGCTGGCAGTGTCGCCAGGGCGGCGCGGACGGCCCTGGCCTGCTGGCCCTGATCGAGCTGCGTTTCCGGTGAGTCCGGTCCGTCGGGGACCAGGGTCGGGTCGTCCGCATAGATCTCGGGCCGCTTCTGGCGCCGGAACGCGTCGATTCGCAGGTTGCGGGCGATCGAAAAGATCCAGGTTCCCGCCCCGGCGCGCGCCTCGTCGAAAAGATGCGCCTTGCGCCAGACCATCGCCATGGATTCCTGTGCCAGCTCCTCGGCCACGTCTTCTGGCGCGCCCAGCTTGCGCATGTAGGATTTGAGCCGGGGGGCGAAATAGCGGAAAAGCTCGGCAAACACCGCCTCGTCCGGCTCTGCCTTCAGGCTGCAGAGCAGCGCGGTCATCCTCTCCGCGCTGGATTCCGACGTCAGCTCAATCGTCACGGTGAGGCCCGAGGGCTGGCTTGCGGCGGTGCATGCTCTATTCTTAATCTTTATCGCGGGCCTTTGCACCGGCGCAAATGCGGGGCGCAACCGCCCGGCCCATATCAGGTCAGGCATTTGATGCAGCGCAGAGGGATGCATGGTATCCATAGCCTGACTTACGCGTCCGGCTTCGGGTTGGATCATGGGCTTGCCGCCGGGCAGCGGGCCTTTCGCCACTTGTTCTAGGATTGAGAAGATTTTCCGCGATGCCCGCTGGAATCCCGGATTTCCGGTGATCCGGCAGGGGTGCGAAGCCGTACCCATGCCAGCAAAATGGAAATGATGGCAGCCGTCATCGCGGCGCCGCTCCATCCCGCGGCATCAATCAGAGTCCCTTATGTCCCCCAACGATCAATCCCCCTATCTCCCGATCGAGCCCAACCATCAATCGTCCCTGCCGGACGGGTCGCGCCGCATCGCGGTTCTGGGCTCGGGCATAGCAGGACTTTCCGCCGCCTGGGCTCTGGCGGAGCGCCATGCGGTAACCCTGTTCGAGCGGGAGTCGCGGCCGGGTGGGCACAGCCATACTGTTGACCTCGACCTGCCCGAAGGTCGGGTCCCGGTCGATACCGGGTTTATCGTCTTCAACGAACGAACCTATCCCAACCTGCAGGCGTTGTTCGCCCATCTCGGTGTGGCGACCCGGCCGACCGACATGTCGTTCGCGGCCTCCGTCGAGGGGGGGCGTTTCGAGTATTCCGGCTCCAACCTGCGCGGCCTCTTCGCCCAGAAGCGCAACCTGCTGCGGCCGCGCATGTGGCGCATGCTTGCGCAGACCCTGCGATTCTATCGGGAATCCCGACGGGCACTGGACCATGCCGCTGATCTCACGCTGGGGGATTACCTGCTGCAATCGGGCTATGACGCGGCCTTCGTGCGCGATCACCTGTTGCCGATGGGTGGTGCGATCTGGTCGACCTCGGCCGAACAGATGCTGCGCCACCCGCTCGAAGCCTTCGTGCGCTTCTGCGACAATCATGGCCTCCTGCAACTGACCGACCGCCCGCAATGGCGAACGGTACTGGGTGGCAGCCGGGTCTATGTTGAGCGCCTGTTGGCGGATCGCGCCGTCGATCTTCGCCTCAATGCGCGCATTGAGCGGGTGGAGCGCGATGAAGATGGCCCAGTGGTCGTGATGGCGGATGGCCGGCGGGAAAGGTTCGAAGCCGTCGTTCTGGCGACCCATGCGGATCAGGCACTGGGCCTGTTGGCCCAGCCGACCGATGCGGAAAGTCGCTTGCTCGGCGCCATGCGCTATCAGCCGAACCGGGCCGTTCTGCATGGGGACAGGAACCTGATGCCCCAGCGCCGCGCCGCCTGGTCGAGTTGGAACGTCATCAGCGACGCGCCGATCGGGGGCGCGGGCGGCGACGACTCACTGATCTGCGTCACCTATTGGATGAACCGGTTGCAGCACCTGCCGACGGCAAGGCCGATCTTCGTGACACTCAATCCCAGCCGACCTGTCGATCCCGCCCGGATCTGGGCGGAGTTCGACTATGCCCATCCCCTGTTCGACCTCGCCGCGATGCGGGCGCAGCGCCAGCTGTGGCGGCTGCAGGGGCAGGGCGGGGTATGGTTCTGCGGCGCTTATTTTGGGGCCGGTTTCCATGAAGACGGGCTGCAGTCGGGTCTTGCCGTGGCCGAGGTCTTGGGCGGCGTGCGCCGGCCCTGGTCGGTGGGCGCGGAATCCGACCGGATCAAGATCTCCCTCGGCCTTGACCCGATCCCCGCGCTGCCGGTCGCTGTCGGTGCCGCGACATGAGCATTGGGGCGCCCGGCGAACAGCGCCAATCGGCGATCTATGCCGGCTCGGTGATGCACCGCCGGCTGCGGCCCAAGGCGCACTACCTGCGCTACAGCATGTTCTACCTGCTGCTTGATCTCGACGAACTGGCCCAATTTTCAGGTCGCCCAAGGTTGCTGGGAATCGAAAGGGCGGCACCGTTTTCGTTCCGGGCTATCGATCACGGCGATGGCAGCGGCGACCTCGTCGGCTGGGTCAAGGATCAACTGGTGCGTGGCGGCCAGTATTTCGACCTGGGAGCGATCAGGCTGCTGACACTGCCGCGCATGTTCGGCTTCGTCTTCAATCCGATCTCGATCTATTACTGCCATGATCGTGAGGGTGCCCTGCGCGCGACGCTCTACGAGGTAAACAACACCTTCGGCGGGCGCCATGCCTATGTCCTGCCGGTAACGCCCGGCGCCGAGGTCATCCGCCAGAGCTGTGCCAAACAGCTCTATGTGTCCCCCTTCAACGACGTCTCCGGCGGTTATCGCTTTGCCGTGCTGCCGCCGGGTGACAAGGTGGCACTCAGCATTGACCAGAGCGACGCCGAAGGGCGTCTGCTGCAGGCCGCTTTCGTCGGTCGCCGGGTGGCGCTCAACGACGCCGCCTTGCTCAAACTCCTGGTGATCTATCCCTTCCTGACTCTGAAGGTTGTGGCCGGTATTCACTGGGAGGCTCTCAAGCTGTGGTGGAAGGGGGTGCCGCTTCACAAACGGCCAACTTCCACCGATAATCTCCGCCGGGGTGACACTGCAACAGGTGTCGACAGGGGGGATGAAGATGTCCGATCCGACGCAGAACACGGCTTCCCGACCGGCATTGCGCGAGGATGAAGGCGCATTGAGCAACCTGCCACACCGCAGCCCGATGTTATCGAGCCTTTGGGAGAGTGTGTTTCATCGCGCCCTTGCCCATCTCAGGGTCGGGCGCCTCGCGGTCTACTTTCCGGACGGCCGCCATCATGCGGTGGAAGGGGTGGAACCGGGGCCCGACGCGGCGCTGGAGATTCGCGACCTCCGGGGTCTGCAGCGCCTGATCCGGGGCGGGGACATGGGCTTTGCCGAGGCCTATATGGCGGGAGAAGTCGACAGCCCGGACCTTACCGACCTGATCGAACTCGCTGCCCGCAACGAGAGCGCGCTCGCCAGCGCCCTCAACGGTAGTCGCCTGATCCGCGCCTGGCATCGGCTGCGCCATCTGATGCGGGCCAACTCCCGACGCGGCGCGCGGAGAAATATTTCCTATCACTACGATCTAGGCAACGCCTTCTATGGTGCGTGGCTCGATCCGTCGATGACCTATTCGTCGGCCTATTTCGACCGTGGCGCCAATGAACTGCCGGCGGCACAGGCGGACAAATACCGCCGTGTGGCGGAACTGGCGGAGCTGGCGCCCGGCAAGCATGTACTGGAAATCGGCTGCGGATGGGGTGGCTTTGCCGAAGTGGCGGCGCGCGATTTCGGCTGCCGCGTCACCGGATTGACTCTCTCCAAGGAACAGCTTGCCTTCGCCCAGGAGCGCATGCAGCGAAACCAGCTCAATCACCTGGTCGATCTCAGGCTGCAGGACTACCGCGATTGCGAGGGCAAGTTCGACAGCATCGTCTCGATCGAGATGTTCGAGGCGGTGGGAGAGTCGCATTGGAAGCGATATTTCGACGTGCTGCGGGAGCGCCTGAAGGAGGGCGGCACCGCCGCCCTGCAGATCATCACCATCGCCGAGGAACGCTTCGAGGCCTATCGCCGCAACGCCGATTTCATCCAGCGCTACATCTTCCCGGGCGGAATGCTGCCCACAAATGCCATCCTGCACCAACTCGCCCAGAACAGCGGATTGACCGTGCGCGGCGACGACGGCTTTGCCGCTTCCTATGCGCGCACCCTGCGCGAATGGCGCGAATCCTTCCTGCAGGCCTGGCCGCGCATCCAGCCGCTTGGATTCGATGAACGGTTCCGGCGCATGTGGACCTATTACCTTGCCTATTGCGAGGCGGGCTTCCGGTCCGGCTCGATCGACGTCGTGCATCTGAAGCTGCAACGGTGATCGGGCGCGGCGGGCATTTCCTCTATGGCCTGCCGGCGCTGGCACTCGCGGTCCCGACGATCCCGGCCCATGTGCTGGTGCCGACCTTCTATGCGCAATCCCTCGGCCTCGGCCTGACTGCGACCGGGATCGCGATCTTTACCGCTCGTGCAATCGACGTCCTCACCGACCCGCTGATCGGCCATGTCAGCGATCGTCGTGGTCGTCGCAAGCCGTTCATTGCCCTGGGCGCCATCGTCGCGGCTGCGGCAATGCTGGCAGTGTTCACCCCGCCGGAAGGTGTGGGGGCGCTCTATCTTGGTCTGTGGTACGGGCTGCTCTATGTCGGCTGGTCCATGGTCATGGTTCCCTACACCGCCTGGGGCGCGGAACTCAGCGACGACTATCGCGGCCGTTCCCGCATTGCGTCCTGGCGCGAGGGCATGGGACTGATCGGCATCGCCCTCGCAGCCAGCCTGCCGGCGGTGTTGCAGCAATTCGGATGGACGCTGGCCGAGGCGATGCGGGGAACGGCGGTGATTGCCATCGCCCTCGGCGCGCCGGCGCTCTTTCTGCTGCTGCGATACGTGCCCGAGGCGCCGCGCCCGGTCGGGGTGCAGGCAGGCAATTGGCGCGACGCATGGCGCGCGGTCGTCGCCAATCCGCCCTTTCGCCGCCTGCTCGGCGCCTGGTTCATCAACGGGGTTGCAAACGGGCTGCCGGCGGCGCTGTTTCCGCTGTTCATCCTCAATCGGCTGGGGGCCACGGAACGGCAGTTGGGCCTGGTCCTCCTGATATATTTCGCAGCCGCGCTGGCGAGTCTGCCGCTTTGGCTCTATCTGCTGCGGCGGATCGACAAGCACCGCCTGTGGTGCCTCGCGATGATCGTGGCGATCCTCGCCTTCCTCCTGGTACCCTTTCTGCCCTTCGGCGCGGTCACTGCCTTCGCGGCGATCTGCATCGTGACGGGTTTTGCCCTGGGTGCCGACCTTGCCTTGCCACCCGCCATGCAGGCCGATGTAGTGGATCTTGACCGCCTCAATCATCGGGCCGAGCGCGCCGGCCTTTACTTCGCCTTCTCCTCGATGTCCGGCAAGCTCTCCGCCGCCCTCGCGGTGGGGGTGGCATTCCCGGTGCTGGCAGTCCTTGGTTTCGACCTGCAGGCCAGCGTAGTGCCCGCCACCGCAACCGGAACGGGCGCCTTTGCCCTCGCGGTGATCTATGCCTGGGTTCCCTGCGTATTCAAGGCAATAGCGGTGATGATGATGTGGCGCTTCCCCTTGGATCGGCAGCGCCATACCAGCATCGCCCGGCAACTCAACCCCCAACAGGTTCGTCCGGCCGACTGATCGCCGGTACCAACCGGCAACGGCGGCGGCGACATGGTCGAGAGATGGCTTCGTGGGATGCGCTACGCGCTATTGGTTGCTGTTCTGGGCGTGACAAGTGGATGTGACACTATGCGGATCGATGATTTTGCGCAGCGGGAACCGAGCTTCAAGCCGGAAGAGTATTTCCTCGGCCCAGCACGGGCCTGGGGCATGTTCCATGATCGCTTCGGCAATTTGCGGCGCCAGTTCGTGGTCGACATCAACGGGGTGATGGAGGAGGGCGTGCTGGTTCTCACCGAGGATTTCGTTTACAGCGACGGCGAAACCGAGCAGCGGATCTGGCGCATCAAACCGCTGGGTGACGGCCAATATGAAGGTCGCGCCGGCGACGTCATCGGGACGGCCAAGGGCGTGGTGGCTGGCAATGCCCTGAACTGGACCTATCGCATGGACCTCAAGGTCGGCGACGGTATCTGGCGCGTGGCTTTTGACGACTGGATGTTCCTGCAGACCGATGGAGTGGTGCTCAATCGCGCCACCGTGAGCCGCTGGGGAATCGAGGTCGGCGTGGTTACGATCGCCTTTCAGAAGCCCGGCGCCCGGGCGGCGTCAGCCGCGGTGTATCCGCAAGCGGTGGCGCAGGCGGCGGAATAGGCCGCCCACCAGCGGGAAATGCTCGAAAAGGCCACTGGACAGATCCCAGTGGTCCTCATGCTTCTCCAGGCGGCCATCGCTGGCAAAGCGCATGTCGCTCATGCCTGCGACCTGCCAGTTCTGCAGCTTCAGCCTGATCAGGGTGCCACCATAGTGCCATTTGACAAAGGCGCGCCGATCGTCAACCCAGGCGATGGCGTCGATGGTGACCAGTGGATGTGCGACGGACCGGGCGGCATCGGCGAAGATTGCCTTCAATCGGCTGCGGCCGATCACCTCCTGCACCGGGTCCTTGAAGCGCACGTCGTCGGTGGTCAGCTCATCCAGGCGCGACAGGTCGCGCTGCGGCGACGGATCCGTCCATACGGCCAGATAGTCGGCAAGGACATCCTGGGCTCGTCGTGCCGTGGTCACAACACCCGCCTTGTCAATTTGAGATAGAGCCAATAGGGCAGCAGCCGCCCGAGCTTCAAGAGCAGCACGAACATCCAGGGGAATGCAATCTCGAACCCGCCGCCCTTCATGCCGGCAAGGATCCTGGCCGCCGCCTGTTCGGGCCGCATGAGAAAGGGCATGGGAAAGCGGTTGACCGAAGTCATCGGTGTTTCCACGAAGCCGGGATTGACGATCTGCAGCCTGATCCCGGCGGCGGCGGCGGCCGGCTGCAGCGCCTCGGCCATGTTGATCAAGGCGGCCTTGGTGGCGCCATAGGCAGCCGCCTTCGGCAGGCCGCGATAGCCGGCCACCGAGGCGACGATGACGATATGCCCGCGCCCACGCGCGCGCATGCGCTCAAGCAGCGGCTGCAGGCAGTTGGCGACACCCATCACGTTGGTCTCGAACAGCCGCGCGATGGTGGCGCGGTCGAAGTCCACGAGATCCATCGGCTGATAGAGCGCGGCGTTGAGGATCGCGACGTCGACCGGGCCGTGGGTTTGCTCCATCGTGGCGATGGCCGCGTCGACGGCGAGCGCATCGGTGACGTCGAGGGCCAATGGCACGATCCGGCTATGGTCGTCCGCGGTCTCCAGCAGCGCTTCCGGCCGTCGCCCGCTGACGATGACCTTGATCCCGCCGGCGGCAATCTGGCGGGCGAGTTCCCGGCCGATTCCGCTTCCCGCGCCAGTGATCCACCAGCATCCTGTCGTCACGGTCGCTTCGCCACATCGGCGGCACAGGTCCGGCAGCGGTATTCGATCGTGGAATTGTCCCTGGCGGCGAAACGCATACCAAGCCAGCGGCCCTCAGTGTCGTACCAGGTTTCCAGGCTGAGATCGCCGCTCAAGCGATAGCGGTTCGCCTGGGTGATGCCAGTGGAAGTGGGGATGAAGGCCGTGGAGAGGGGGGTCACCGAAATGCGGTTTACTTCCCCGGTGATGGTATTGAGCTGTCTGGTTGTCTCGATGAACGATTCCGACCAGTGTTCGGAAACCGAAAACAGCGGGTCGGTCAGGTTCTGCCCATCCGGCCCGGTAATCAGCAGATTGCCGGCCTGGCGTTCGGCGACGATCTCGGTACGGACACCGTCGTCATCGGTGACGGCTTCGAGTTTGAGGAGGTCGCCGCCGTCCCAGACACTGGTGGCGCGATACGTAAAGTCATAGGCCGTCATGAACAAGAAGGGCACTTCGATGTCGGACCTGCTTTCGACCCACAATTGATCGTCGCGCCGGTCGAAGTCGATGCGGTGCTCGCCGACGATCTCGCCGTTGCGCAGGATGTCATAGGTGGCGAAGGGGCCGTAAAGGGCCAGCGGGTCGGCCGGTTCCGCCGCGCCGCCCGGCCAAGGCGCAATCAGGCCCATCATAACGATGCCAGCCGACAGTGATTTCCGCATGATGACCCTCCGGCTGTGGCTACGGGCGCACCGGCCATCCGGATCAGCGCGGGATCAGGAATTTTCCGGGTCGTCGAACAGGATCCGGCGGGCAGCCCCCTCCAGATCGTCGTATTGGCCGGATTTCAGCGACCACAGGAAGGCGCAGAGGCCGAGCCCGCCCAGGACCAGGGCGATGGGAATAAGGATCAGGAGCACGGTCATTGGATGCCTCCTTCAGGCCGGGTTGAATGGCCGAGGCGCAGGCTGTTGAGGATTACCAGGATCGATGAACTCGACATGGCGATGGCAGCCAGTAGCGGTGTGACGAAACCTAACACGGCAAGAGGCACGGCGGCGAGATTGTAGCACAGCGCCAGCATCAGGTTCTGGCGCATCAGGTTGTGACTGCGCCGCGCCGTCGTCAGGGCGAGGGATATCGGCGCTAGACGCTCGCCCTGGAAGACGATATCGGCGGCGGATTGGCTGATCTCGGCGCCGGAAGCCGGGGCCATGGAGACATGGGCGGCCGCCAGGGCGGCGGCGTCGTTGATGCCGTCGCCGATCATCAACACCCGGCGTCCCTGCGCCGCCAGAGACTGCAGGTGCCGCACCTTGGCCGCCGGGTCCATCTGGGCATGGCTCGTGTCGATGCCAAGTCGGCTGGCGATGGCTGTCACCGGCGCGGCGCGGTCGCCCGAACAAATCTCGATCGCAAGGCCGCGCGCCTTCAACTGGGCGATCGTGTCGGCCGCGTCCGGCCGCAGCTCATCGGCGAGATCGAAACGCACCTTTTCGCCCCTCGGCCCGACCAGCCAGAGCACCGCCATCTGCGTACCGTCGTCAGGCTCGCCCGCGAAGCGCGCGGAGCCCAGGCGCCAGTCCCCTTCCGGCCCATGCCAGATCATTCCCTGTCCGGGGCATTCCTCCACCGGCGAGAGGACAGGTGCCGCGGTGGCGGCCTGGGCGAGGGCGCGCGCCAGGGGATGGCGCGAATTGGCGGCGATACCGGCGGCCAGGCGCAGCAGTCGCGCCGGCGGGTCGTTGACCAAAGTGAGACGCCCCAAGGTCAGGGTACCGGTCTTGTCGAAGACGACATGATTGATGCTCTGCAGGCGCTCAAGGGCATCGCCCGATTTCAGCAGAACCCCACTGCGCATCAGGCGCTGGCTGGCCACCACCTGGACCACGGGCACCGCCAGGGCGAGGGCGCAGGGGCAGGTGATGATGAGGACGGCGACGGCGATCATCAAGGCGTCCTGCCAGGCCATGCCGCCCAGCAGCCACCAGCCGAGAAAGGCGGCGAGGGCGGTCACATGCACCACCGGGGCATAGTGCCGGGCGACACGGTCGGCGAGTTGGACAAAGCGCCCGCGCCGCGTTTCGGCGGCTTCCATCAGTCGGATGATGTCGGCAAGCAGGGTGGCCTCGCCGGCGGCCGCGACCCGCAGCCGGATCGGCGCGCTGAGATTGAGGGTGCCGGCATAGACCTGGCCGCCCGCGGTAATCCCCCGCGGCAGGGTTTCGCCGGTAACCGTGCTGGTATCTATCTCGCTGGCGCCCTCGGTCACGATGCCGTCGGCGGGGATGCGCTGCCCGGCGCCGACCAGCAGAACCATGCCGGGCCGCAAGGCTGTCGGTGGGATATCCCGCCTGGTGCCGTCGGCCTCCAGGACGGTCGCCGCCACGGCATTGAGCGCCAGCAGCTGCTCGCCCAATGCGCGGGCGCGGTAGCGGGCGCGATGGTCCAGATAGCGCCCGATCAGCAGGAAAAAGAGCAGCGTCACCGCGCTGTCGAAATAGGCGTGCGGCCCGGACTGGAAGGTCTCCACCAGGCTCACCCCGGGGGCGAGGATCACGGCGAGAGAGATCGGCACGTCCATGTTGGTGCGGCCGGCGCGAAGGGCGTGCCACGCTGAGCGGAAAAACGGCCGTCCCGCATAGGCGATGGCGGGGAGGGCGATCAATCCCGAAATCCAGTGCAATAGGTCGCGCGTGCCGGCGGCCATGTCGGCGGCGTGGCCCGACCAGACCGAGACCGAGAGCAACATGATGTTGCCGGCGGCGAAGCCTGCCACGGCAAGGCAGCGCAGAAGTTCCCGCGCCTGCTTTTCCTCCGCGCTGGCGAGGCGCGCCGGATCGCAGGGCAGCAGACGGTAGCCGAGGCGTTGCACCAGGCCGGCAAGCTGGGCCGGATCGGCCATGCCCGCCTGCCAGACAAGGTTGAGGCGCCGGGTCGACAGTGACACACGGGCGCTGACCACGCCAGGCTGGCGCAACAGGGATTGTTCGATCAGCCAGACGCAGGCGCCACAGCTGAGACCGTCAACCATCAGGGTGAGGCTGAGGCGACCTTCTGGTGCGGGCCGGATCCAGGCCGAGAGATCGCCCTGGGCCGCCATCTCGTCGGGGCGCAGGGCGGTGAAATCGGTGCTGCCGTCGAGGCAGCGCTTGGCGTAGTAGCTCGCCAGTCCCAGATCGCCGACGAGCACGTAGGCGCCGCGGCAGCCGGGGCAGCAGAATTCCTGGCCCGGCTCGGATTCTTGCCCGCAATGCCGGCACTGCGCGTGGTGCAGCGCTGATTGCGGCGCCTCGCTCACGGCACCATGATCCGGTCGTTCCACTGCCAGACGATTCCACCGGGCGTGGCGGTGCCGGCCAGGCGCACTTCCCAGAGGCCGCGCGCCGGCAGATCGATGTCGGCCCGGTAGCGCCCGGCGTGATCCACGACCGCGCTGAACGTGACGTGCTGGTCGAGTGCCGTGGTCGTCGTGCGCAGCAGATCGCCGACCAGATGCAACCCACTGACCGGCTGGCCGCTCTGATCGATCACGTCGACGGTGACCTGGTCCATGCCCGCGCCGCGCGCGACCGTCAGGTTTGCCTGCCAGCCCAGGGCCGCGCTGGCCGCCGCTTCCTGCAGGGTCTCGTTGTAGGCGAGGCCGTGAACATAAGCCTTGTCGGTATCGAGCCCGGGGAAGGTGGAGGTCGCGAAGTAGACCATGACGCCGTTGACGGCGATGACCAGGAGCATGGCACCGACGAAGATGCCGGGGATCCAGTAGGAGTGTCGCATGCCGACAGCCTTGGCGGATTGCCGGCCCAGGTCAAGTTCCATATCGGGCCTCCTGCGTCACAGGGCGGGCGCGTTGAAGATTGCGTCGTGCAGGCTTTCCTCGCCGGTCGCGAGATTCTTGACCGTGACGCTGATCGGCGTCGATCCGGCCGGTGCCGCGCCTTTCGGGACCTGCAGGAGGAGACGGAAGGTTCCCACTGCATCGGGCGTGACCAGGATGTGACCGGTCTCCGTACCGATCAGTTTCATCTCAAGCCCGTCGATACCCCGCACGTCGATGCTGAATTCACCCGACTTCTGCTGCATGTTGAGGATCTTGAGCGTATAGGCGTTCTGGATTCCGCCATCCTTGAGGCGCACGAAGAGCGGGGAACGGTCCGCGAGCAGCGAGATATCCAGCCGGCTGCGCAGGCTGAGCGAGGCCAGCATGCCGACACCGACCAGGAGGATCGCCACGGCGTAGATGATCGTGCGCGGCCGGACCAGACGGCGCTTCGGCGGGCGCCCGGCGGCACGGTCGGCCTGTGCCGAGAGGGCGTCGTAGGTGATCAGTTCCAGCGGCCGGCCGATCTTCTCCATCACCGAATTGCAGGCATCGATACACAGGCCGCAGCCAATGCAAGCCAGCTGCTGGCCGTTGCGGATATCGATCCCGGTCGGACAGACCCGAACGCAGAGCCCGCAATCGATGCAGTCGCCGGCCTTTTCGCCGCTCGCGGCGATGGCTGCAGTTTCCCGCTTGAGGTGAGCGCGCGGTTCGCCGCGCCAGGTCTCATAGGTGACCAGCAGGGAATGCTCGTCGAACATCGCCGCCTGGAAGCGCGGCCAGGGGCACATGTAGATGCAAACCTGCTCGCGCGCCCAACCGGCCAGAACGTAGGTCGTCGCCGTGAAGAGGGCGACGAAGATGTATTGCAATTGGCTGGCATCGCCGGTGAAGAAGCGGCGCAGGAGTGTCGGCGCATCGTCGAAATACATCGCCCAGGCGCCGCCGGTGGCGAGCGCAATCAGCAGCCAGACAGCGTGCTTGGCCATCTTGCGCGATGCCTTGCCGAGGCTGAAGCCCTGCTGGTCCAGCTTCATGCGGGCGTTGCGGTCGCCCTCGATCCAGCGTTCCACCTGCATGAAGAGGTCCGTCCACACCGTCTGCGGGCAGGTGAAGCCGCACCAGACCCGACCGAGCAGCGAGGTGGCGAAGAACAGGCCGAAAGCGCCGAGGATCAACAGGCCGGTAAGGTAGTAGACTTCCTGCGGCCAGATCTCGATCCACAGGAAATAGGCGCGGCGGCCGCCCATGTCGATCAGCACGGCCTGGTCCGGCACGTTCGGGCCGCGGTCCCAGCGAATCCACGGTACGAGGTAGTAGATGCCGAGCAGGACCGCGAGGGTGGTCCACTTCAGCTTTCGAAAACGTCCCCAAATTCGCTGTGGGTATACCTTGACGTGTTCGGCATAGAGTTTGCTTTTGCCGAATAGACTGCCAGCGAGGGACATGATGTTGGCCCGATATGCGGTCGGTTATTCGCCGCCGCCCAGAGAATGCACATAGACCGCCAGCATTTTGATCCGCGCTGAATCAAGCCGCTCGCCCCATGCCGGCATGACGCCCATGCGCGGCTGGTAGATCTGCGCGACGATGCCGGCCTTGTCGGCGCCGTAGAGCCAGATCTCGTCGGCGAGGTTGGGCGAGCCGAGTTCGCGCACGCCTTCGCCGGCAGGACCGTGACAGGCCGCACAATTGTCGGCAAAGAGCTGCCGACCGCGTTCCGCGGCGGCGCTGTCCTCGGCGCGATTGCCGAGCGAGAGGACGAACTCCGCCACATCGTTGATCTGGTTCTGATCGAGAATCTGGTCGGCGCCGAAGCGCGGCATCAGGTTGTTGCGGGTATCTGCATTGTCCGCGGCGCGGATGCCGTGCTGCAGGGTCAGCGAAATGTCCGCCAGAGTCCCGCCCCAAATCCATTCGTCGTCGGCCAGCACCGGGAAACCCGGCCGGCCGGCACCGCCGACGGCATGACATGGCGCGCAATTCTCGTTAAAGGTTGCACGGCCGCCGGCCATGGCGAAGTTGAGCAGCTCGGGGTCGTTCGCGATAGCCTCGGGCGAAGTGTTCTCTATCGCATCCAACCAGTGCGCCTGGGCTTCCGCTGCGCTGGCGATTTGATTGCTGAGGTCGGCCCGGCTGTTGTAGCCGATCACACCCTTGGTGTAGCTGGTAAGACTCGGCCAGGCCGGATAGACCACCCAATAGCCGATCGACCACAGGATGCAGGCATAGAGCACCATCAGCCACCATTTCGGCAGCGGCGTGTTGAGCTCGCGGATGCCGTCCCATTCGTGACCGGTGGTCTCCTTGCCGGTGACGTCATCGCGGTAGAGATCAGTCATGGCGGCGTGACTCCTCGCCATCGGTGGTGAAGGGGATATTGGCGCACTCTTCGAAGTGACGCCGGTTTTTTGGGCGAAAAGCGTAGAAGGCGATGCCGAGGAAAATCAGCATCAACCAAAGCGGCCAGATCTGGCGCGCCAGATGCGCCAACTCGGCGAGGCTGAATCCGTCGCTCATTCGCTGCCTCCCGCACTGCCCGGCTGCGCATATTCAGGGCGATAGGTGGTGAAATCGACCATCCGACCCAGGACCTGCAGATAGGCGACCAATGCATCCATCTCGGTAAGTCGCGTCGAATCGCCATCGAAGTCGCCGGTCGCCGCCTTCGGATAACGGCGCAGCAGGTCCTCCGTGTCGCCATCAAGCGTTGCCTGTGCGACCAGGTCGGCGCGCGCGTTCTCGATCATCTCGTCGCTGTAGGGTACGCCGACGATGGTGAGTGTCTTTAGATGCTCGGCAATGTCGGCAGCCTTGAGTTCCTTGCGCGCGAGATGCGGATAGGTCGGCATGACCGATTCCGGCACCACCGCCCGCGGATCGAGCAGGTGAGCGACATGCCAGTCATTCGAATACTTGCCGCCGACACGCGCCAGATCTGGGCCGGTGCGCTTTGAGCCCCACTGGAAGGGATGATCGTAGATTCCCTCCGCCGCCAGGCTGTAGGGGCCGTAGCGCTCGATCTCGTCGCGGAAGGAACGAACCTGCTGGCTGTGGCACAGATAGCAGCCTTCGCGGATATAGATGTTGCGCCCCTGCAGTTCGAGCGGGGAGTAGGGCCGCACGCCCTCCACCTTCTCGATCGTCTCGCCGATGGTAAACAACGGCACAATCTCGACCAATCCGCCGATCGCGACGGTGACAATGATGCCGGCCAGGAGGACCAGCGAGTTCTTCTCGAAGACTTCGTGTTTGATCATGAACCTTGCTCCTTACGCCCGCGCGGTGGCGATGGCAGGCGCAGCGCCGCCGATGGCTGTTTCCTGACGGACATCGCCTCGGATCGTGCGCCACAGATTGTAGACCATGATCAGCGAGCCGATCAGGAACAGCACGCCGCCCACCAGTCGGATGACGTAGTAGGGATGCATGGCGGCGACCGTCTCGGCAAAGCTGAACTGCAGGAAGCCGAGGTTGTCATAGGCACGCCACATCAACCCCTGCATGATGCCGCTGATCCACATCGCGGTGATATAGAGGACGATGCCGAAGGTGGCCGTCCAGAAGTGCCATTCCACCAAGCGCAGCGAATAGAGGCGCTGACGCTGCCACAGCACCGGTACCAGGTAGTAAAGGGCGCCGAAGCTGACGAAGGCGACCCAGCCGAGGGCACCGGAATGAACATGGCCGATGGTCCAGTCGGTATAATGACTGAGCGAGTTCACCGCCTTGATCGACATGACCGGACCCTCGAAGGTCGACATGCCGTAAAAGCCGACTGAGGTGACGAGAAGCCGGAGGACCGGGTCGGTCCGCAACTTGTCCCAGGCTCCCGACAATGTCATGACGCCGTTGATCATGCCGCCCCAGGAGGGCATCCACAGCATGATCGAAAAGGTCATGCCGAGGGTCTGCGTCCAGTCCGGAAGCGCGGTGTAGTGGAGGTGGTGCGGTCCGGCCCAGATATAGAGGAAGATCAGCGACCAGAACTGCACGATCGAGAGTCGGTAGGAATAGACCGGGCGGTTGGCCTGCTTCGGCACGAAATAGTACATGATGCCGAGGAACCCGGCGGTGAGGAAGAAACCGACCGCGTTGTGGCCGTACCACCATTGCAGCATGGCATCCTGAACGCCCGAGAAGACCGAGTAACTCTTGGCCCCGAACAGGGAGACCGGCACGGCAAGGTTATTGCCGATATGCAGGATCGCCACGGTCACGATGAATGCGAGGTAGAACCAGTTGGCGACGTAGATATGCGGCTCCCTGCGCTTCATCAGCGTTCCCAGGAAGATCAGCAGGTAGACGACCCAAACCAGGGTCAGCCACAGATCGACATACCATTCCGGCTCGGCGTATTCGCGGCCCGCAGTGATACCGAGGACATAGCCGGATGCCGCCAGCACGATGAACAGCTGATAGCCCCAGAACAGGAATTCGGCCATCGCATCGCCGCCCCACAGCCTCGCGCGGCAGGTCCGCTGCACGACATAAAGCGACGTGCCGAGCAACGCGTTGCCGCCGAAGGCAAAGATGGCTGCCGAGGTGTGGACCGGGCGCAGGCGCCCGAAAGTAGTCCATTCCAGGCCCAGGTTGAAAATCGGGAAAGCCAGCTGCAGCGCGATGACGACGCCGACCAGGAAGGCAACCACCCCCCAAAAGGTGGTGGCGAGAACGAACAAGCGAACGATTCGCTCGTTATAGGGTTCCATCGGTCGGGCGCCCGCAGCGGAAACGGCGCTGCTCATGACAGCTTCTCCTCGTGTGAATAGGCATTGGCGATCAGTCGGAAGACCATCAGGATGGCGAACAGCATCAGGCCGCCGCCGAACAGGGCCATGGCACCATCGGCGGCGCGGGAGCTGATGATCAGCCCCAACAGGCCGACGACTGCCAGCAAGATGGTTGCGATCCAGTTTCCAAGCCCGTACATCGTCATCCTCCAGCGGGAAGTGAATTGTGGCGCCGTGGCGCCTGATCAATTGAGTGAGTCTAGCGTGGCGGGGCCACGAGGTCGCGGTAGGCATGCCACGAGGCATGGCCAAGCAACGGCATGGTGACGATGAGGCCAATACAGCCGGTGACGATACCGGCGGCGCTGAACAGAACAATGAGCGCACCCCAGCCGATCAGAACCCGCCAGTTGACAATGCTCGCTGCGAGCGACGTGGCAATTGCCTGAGGCACACTGACATTGCGGTCGAGCAACAGCGGAAACGAGACCACGGAAATGGCAAAGGAGAGGGCCGCGAAGACGGCGCCGATCGAGATCCCGACAATCCAGAAGGGCAGATTCTCGACTGACAGCAGGGTATCCAGGACGAACCCGCTCCAGGATATCGGCTGCCCGCCGAAGAAGATCGCATAGAGCAGGATCGCAATGTAGATCCACGCGACCTGGAACAGCATCATGATGGCGCCCAGCGCGAAAATCTGCCCCGGCCGCTGGCGCCAGGCCAGGGCTATGTCGACGAGGTTGATCGGCTGATTTTGCTCCAGCCGCCGGCTGCCCTCGTAGAAGCAGATGCCCAGCAGCGGGGCGAGGAACATGAATCCCGCCGCCAGCGGCCAGACATAGGCGAACATATTGGCCTGCCAGGCCATGTAGATGATCAGGAACGACACGGCGGCAATGGCCAGGCCGAAACAGAGGTCAACAGCCTTGGCGCGCTGGAAATCCTGCCATCCCTTGCGCAGCCAGACCCAGGTCGCATCGACCTCAATCCGGTTGATCGGCAGCACGATTCCGCGCATGTCGCCGCCAAGTTCAAATTCAGCTGGCTTCGTCTGGGCCATCCCCGGTCTCCCATGGCTCTGGACAGCCCGGCGCAGTGCCAAGCGAATCCGCGTCGAAAAGCTAAGACAGGGCCTGATTCATGACATTGATCTAGATCAATGCCAGCCCTTGCCATCCCGGCCGAGATGGGCGCAATGTTCACCCTCTCGCGATGCTTGGGAACGGCGCCTAAATGACTGACGGTCTTGCGAATTTCGCTGCCTTTGCGGTGCATTGCCAGACGCTTGCCGTGGCAAACGGCCCCATCTTCCTGGCCCTGTTTCTGGCTGGTCTCGTGGGGTCTGCCAGTCACTGCGTCGGCATGTGCGGCCCCTTTGTTTTGGCGCAGACGGCTGAACGGATGAGCGCGCTGCGCCTCGGCGACGGCGCGATCCGCCATGAGCTGCGCCGTCTCGATGCCGCCCTCGCGACGCCCTATCAATTGGGCCGCGCTACCACCTATGTCCTGCTGGGTGCCTTGTTGGCGACGCCCTTCGGGCTGGTCGCGCAGTCCACCGGCTGGCCCTATCTTGCCCCCGTGCTGCTGGCAGTAGCAGCGCTCCTCTTCGCCTGGCAGGCCATGCGCGGCATGGAATGGGGCGTCGCCGGTGCCGCTCGCCTGCCGGATTACCGGATCGCCGAAGTCACGCGGTCCCTGTTGCGAACACCCTTCGGGTGGCGCGGCTACGTGCTTGGCCTGCTATTGGGATTTCTGCCCTGTGGGCTGCTCTATGGCGCCCTGGCCGCGGCGGCGGCGACCGCGGATCCGCTGGCGGCGGCCTTTGGCATGTTCGGATTCGTGCTGGGCACCGTTCCGGCCCTCTTGACGGTTGGTTACCTTGGCGGAGTTGCGGCGACGCGGTGGCGGCCGCTCGCACGTCGGGCGATGCCCTTTGTGGCGGGGTTCAACGCTGTCATCCTGCTGGTGATGTCGGTGCGGGCGCTGCCGCCGGCCTGACGAATGCGGGCTGCTATTTGGCCTGCAGCGCCAGATCCAGCGCCGGCGGTGCTTCGATGGCGCTTGGCCGCCGGGTGGCGGGAAAGGCCAGGCGCATCGTCGTGCCGACGCCGATCGCGGTTTCCACCAGGATTTCGCCGCCATGCAGGCGAATGAGACCTTGTGTGATGGAGAGGCCGAGTCCGGTGCCGCCGCGGCCGCTCGCGCCGGAGATATGGGCGCTGCGCACGCCGAAGGGCGAGAAAAGATGCGGCAACAGCTTGTCGGGAATCCCAGAACCCTCATCCTGCACTCCAACGACCAGGGCACCGTCCGGCCGGGATTCGATCAGCACGGCCACGGTCCCGCCGGCCGGTGTGTGCCGTACGGCATTGCTGAGCAGGTTGATCAGCATCTGATTGAAGGCACGCCGGTCGCAGTTGAGCAGAACCGCCGGCCCGGGTGACGGTGCCAGCAACGTCAGCTGATGTTCGTCCGCGCTTGGCCGTACCATGGTCAGGCAATCCTCGATCAGCGGCCGAATGTCCTGCAGCGAGAACTGCAGGTCCATCTTCTCCGCCTCGATCTTCGAGAGGTCGAGGACGTCGTTGATGAGCTCCAGCAGGTGCTGGCCGCTGCGATGAATGTGGCCGACATATTCCAGGTAGCGCCTGTCGCCGACCGGGCCATAGAGTTCGAGATCCAGCACCTCGGAAAAACCAAGGATGGCATTGAGCGGCGTACGCAACTCATGGCTCATATTGGCGAGGAAATTGGATTTGACGCGATTGGCGCGCTGCAGCTCGATGTTGCGGTTCTGCAGTTCGACCTGGGTGGCCTCCAGCTTGCGTTGCGACAGGCTGATCCGGGCGACCATCGAGTTGAAGGCGGTGGCGAGACGCCCGATCTCGTCGCGTGTGCGGACTTCCGCGCGGCTGTCGAGTTCGCCGCTTTCGAAACGCTGGACAGAGCCGGCGAGCGCATGCAGCGGGGTGATCACACGCTGCTGCAGCAGAGCGTGAATGGCGAGCGCCACCAGCATGAAGGCGAGCAGCGTGACGACCGCCGAGCCGAGGAAGGCCTGCGACAAGCGGCCTTCGACGCTTTTGATCGGCACCAGATGCAGCAACTGCCAATTGGGGCCGTTGATCGTGCTTACGGCGGCGATATGGGGTGTGTCGAGAAAGGACGTGGTCACAACGCGATCGGTCCCGGCGCGGGCCAGATCGGCGCGCACCGACGCCAGGGCCAGATCGATATCCCGTTTGTCGGCAGCCGAGAAGTCGGCGCTCTCGATGCGGTGCTGCCAGGCGCCGGCCAGCATGTATTCGCCATGCGCATCGATCAGGAAGTTCTGAGCCTGGTCGAAGCTGGAATCCTCGCTGATGCGCTCGAACAGCCCCGCCAACAGGAAATCGTGGCCAATGGAGCCGACCCAGGTACCTTCCAGGTCGAGCGGCTTCACGGCGCTGATCATCCAGGAGCGAGAGATTGGGTCGAAGACCGGCCGGGTCCAGAACAGGGCGCGGGTGGGATTGCGCGCCGGGTCCGCGCCGCGTATCGAGGGCGAAGCCGATATGTCGAATTGCGCATTGGCGTTGTAGATGAAGGCGGGGACGCGCGGCATCAGCATGATGGCGGACTGCCAGCGCGTTAGCAGCCACAGCGAATCGAAATGCGGCGGGCGCGCGGCGCCATAGACATCCAATAGCCGCGTGATCCGGGCATGCAGGGCGCGCCGGAACGGGGAACTGGCCGCGCCGGGCTCGATATAGGCGCCGGCATGGGTGCGGCCGTCGAACCGCTTGGGATCCGAACGGTAGGCACCATCGGGATAGGTCACGAACCGGGCGGCAAAGGTGGAATCGTCGGTGGCGCCGGCAGGGGTCAGCATTTCCGCCTGGATGAAGCGCTCCAGCCGTCCCAGGCTGCGCTCGGCGTCCTGGAGGTCGGATTCGATCTGCTGGACCTTGGCGTCCTGCATGAACCGCGTGATGCGGCTGGCGTCCTCGATTGCCCAACGCTCGCTGAAGTGGAACAGCAGCAGCCCGGCCGGCGCACCCACCAGGATGACACTGACGGTCAGCGCCATCATGAACTGGCGCGAGAGTCGACCGCCTAGCCAGCGTTTGAGTTTTGCGCGCATGTCCCCCTCGACAAAGCAGCCATCACTCTCCTGCATGTGTCTTAATAAACCATTGATATTAAAGTAGATCGGGTCAACCTAGGGAAAGCTGCAAAACCAGCTTAACGGCTTGAAAAAAATGGGAAACCCGCGCATTCTCCCGCCAGGAATCGTGACAACTTAGAGTGACTATAAATAGAATGAGCAGTCGACTCCTCGCTGCCCAACCGGGCGCGGCCGTGACCGACACGACCGTGGGCTTGACGCATGAGCCGTTCGGGCCAGAGCTGGACCTCGGCATTGGCCGGGCCACGGGTGCGCTGCTGCGCGACCAGCGCACGGACGGGCATTGGGCGTTCGAGCTTGAGGCCGACGCCACCATTCCGGCGGAATACATTCTGCTGCGGCATTTCCTCGACGAGGTGGACCCGGCGGTCGAAGCCAAGATCGTCCGTTATCTCAGATCCATCCAGGGTGCCCATGGCGGCTGGCCGCTCTATCACGGTGGCGCCTTCAACATCTCCGCTTCGGTGAAGGCTTATTATGCCCTCAAGTGCTGCGGCGAAGATATCGACAGCCCGCACATGACGCGCGCCCGCGCGGCAATCCTCGCCTATGGCGGGGCCGTGCGCAGCAACGTCTTCACCCTCATCCAGCTTGCTCTCTTTGGCCAGATTCCCTGGCGCGGCGTCCCGGTGATGCCGGTCGAGATCATGCATCTGCCGCGCTGGTTTCCATTCCATCTGGACAAGGTCAGCTACTGGTCGCGTACGGTGATCGTGCCGCTGCTGGTGCTGATGGCAAAGAAACCTGTGGCGCGCAATCCGAAGCGGATCGATGTCCGCGAGCTCTTCGTCGTGCCACCGGAGCAGGTGACGAACTGGTACAACATGGATCGCAAGGGGCCGTGGGCGATCTTCTTCCGCTGGCTCGACCGACTGTTGCAGCGCACCGACTGGCTGTTCCCAAGCGGCCAGCGGCAAAAGGCGATCGACAAGGCCGTGGTCTGGATCACCGAACGCCTCAATGGCGAGGACGGCCTCGGCGCCATTTATCCGGCCATGGCCAACTCCGTGATGATGTTCGATACCCTGGGTTACCCGAAGGATCATCCGGACTACGCCATCGCGCGCGCCTCGCTCGAAAAGCTGATGGTAATCAAGGATGACGCGGCCTATTGCCAGCCCTGCCTGTCGCCGGTCTGGGATACCGGGCTGGCAGCCCATGCGCTGCTCGAGGCAGGCGCCGACCCGGCTCGGATCACGGCGGCTGCGGATTGGCTGAGGGACCGGCAGATTCTCGATGTCGCGGGCGATTGGGCGGTCAACTGTCCCGGCGTCCGGCCGGGGGGGTGGGCCTTCCAGTACAACAACGATCACTATCCCGACGTCGACGATACCGCGGTGGTGGTGATGGCGATGGATCGCCTCGATCACGCCCGCTACAAGGAATCGATCGACCGCGCGGTGGAATGGATTTTCGGCCTGCAGAGCCGGAATGGCGGCTGGGGGGCGTTCGACGCCGACAACGACTACCAGTACCTCAACCATATCCCGTTCGCCGATCACGGCGCGCTCCTCGACCCGCCCACGGCCGATGTCTCGGCGCGCTGCATTTCGATGCTGGCGCAACTTGGCTACAAGATCGACCATCCCAAGGTGAAGGCCGGGGTGGACTATCTGCTGCGCGAACAGGAAGCCGACGGCGCCTGGTTCGGTCGCTGGGGCACCAACTACATCTACGGCACGTGGTCTGTGTTGTGCGCGCTCAATGCAATCGGCCTGCCGGCGGATCACCCGGCGATGCGCAAGGGTGCGGCCTTTCTCGTTTCCAAGCAGCGCGCGGATGGCGGCTGGGGCGAGAGCGGCGACAGCTACTGGGCCGACAAGCCGCGCGGCGAGGGACCGGTCTCGACGCCCTCGCAGACCGCCTGGGCGGTGCTTGGCTTGATGGCGGCTGGCGATGTCGACAGTCCCGTCGTCAAGCGCGGCATCGACTACCTCACGCGCGCACAGAAAAGCGATGGGACCTGGGACGAGGAAGAGTTCACGGCGGTCGGTTTCCCGCGTGTCTTCTATCTGCGCTATCACGGCTACAAGGCGTTCTTCCCGGTTTGGGCGATGGCGCGCTACCGCAACCTGAAGCAGGGCAACGCCCAGCACGTCCTGTACGGCATGTGATGAGCACCGGGGTCGTTACCGGCATGCTGGCGGAGGCGCGGCTTCTGGCGGGCCTCGATTTCCGGGTGGTGGCGACGGGTGGTAATCCGGTGGCGACCGCGGCCAGGACCGAGCAACTCATACGCGACGGTGCCCGCCGGCTGATCAGCTTTGGCATTGCCGGCGCCCTCGATCCACGCCTCCGGCCCGGCGATCTTATCGTCGCGACCGGCGTCGTGCTGCCCAACGGCCAGACCGTGCTCGGCGATGCGGACTGGCTGCAAAGTGTCCGCAGGAAGCTTCCAGAGGCGATACCCGGGACGATCGCCGGGTGCTCCAGCGCCGTCGCCACGTGTGCCGACAAGGCGGCGCTGCATCGCCGGACCGGCGCGCTCGCCGTCGACATGGAAAGTCATCACGTCGCCAGCGCCGCGCACGGTCGGGGCCTGCCCTTCATGGCGTTGCGGGCAGTCGCCGATCTTGCCGACGACGATCTGCCGCCGGCGGCACTGGTTGGTCTGGATAGCGAGGGGCGTCCGGCAATCTGGCCGGTCCTGTGTTCGCTCCTGTCAGCGCCGGGTCAGATGCCGGCGCTGATCCGCGCTGCCCTGCGCTCGCGCGTCGCGCTGAAGGCCTTACTCCGCGGCCGCGCGGGCCTGCTTTAGGCGTTCCTTCTCGGCGTGGATATCGGCCATCGCCTTTTCCACATGGGTCGAGAACATGTATTCCGCCGGGCGCTGGTTCTCCAGCGAGATGTCGGGCACCATCGGCTTTTCGGTCTCGATGCCCTTCAGTGCGACGCTGAGCGCTTTCAGCGGGCGACGGATCGTATCTTTCACCGCGCTACCCTCGAAGCCGGAATGGACCATGCAATCGGCGCATTTCTCGTAATTGCCGACGCCGTACTTGTCCCAATCCGTGGTTTCCATCAGTTCGGCAAAGGACTTCGCGTAACCCTCGCCGAGCAGGTAGCAAGGGCGCTGCCAGCCGAACACGTTGCGGGTCGGATTGGCCCAGGGCGTGCAGTGATAGCTCTGGTTGCCGGCGAGGAAGTCGAGGAACAGGGTCGACTGGCTGAAACGCCAGCGCTTGCCCTTGTCGCCGCGGCGGAAGATGTCGCGGAACAGGTCCTTGGTTTTCTTGCGATTGAGAAAATGCTGCTGGTCGGGTGCGCGCTCATAGGCATAGCCCGGCGAGACCGTGATACCATTGACACCCATCGCCATGACGTCGTCGAAGAAGTTCGCCGCCCGCTCGGCACTGGTGCCGTCGAAGAAGGTGCAGTTGATGTTGACGTTGAAGCCGGCGGTCTTTGCCTTCTTGATCGCAGCCACCGCGGCGACATAGACGCCGTCCTGGCAGACCGACTTGTCGTGCTCTTCCTTGGAGCCGTCGAGATGGACCGACCAGGTGAAATAGGGCGACGGCTTGTAGAGATGCATCTTCTTTTCGAGCAGCAGCGCGTTGGTGCACAGATAGATCGAGCGCTTCTGTTCGTTGATCAACCGGTCGACGATCTCGGGCAGCTCCTTGTGCAGCAGTGGTTCACCGCCGGCGATTGAAACCACCGGGGCGCCGCATTCCTGCGCCGCGTCGAGCGCTTCCTGCACGCTGATGCGCTTGTTCAGGATCTCGGCCGGATAGTCGATCTTGCCGCAGCCCGAACAGGCGAGGTTGCAGCGGAACAAGGGCTCGAGCATCAGCACGAGCGGATAGCGTTTGCGCCCCAGGAGATGCTGCTTCACCACATAGGCGCCGACACGGGCTGCCTGGCGTAGGGGGACGGACACGGGCGATCTCCTTCTTCTTACCTTGGCTCGATCAGGCGACGGGTCGGATGGTATCCGATTCGCCGCCTCGTTGTCGGGGCGCTACTGTGCGGCCGCCGTGGAATCCGATGCGGCCAGTTCCGGCGGCAGCCGGAACCGAACATTTTCCTCAACACCGGTCAGCAGTTCCAGTTTCACGTCGCGCAGGCGCTTCAGCTTTGCGACCAGATCCTGCACCAGCACGTCCGGGGCGGAAGCACCGGCCGTGACGCCGACGGCGCTCACGCCTTCCAGCCAGTCCTGGCTGAGCTGGCTCGCATCCTCGATGAGATAGCTGCGAACGCCGAGTTCCTCGGCCAGTTCCTTGAGGCGGTTGGAATTGGAGGAGTTGGGAGCGCCGACCACCAGGATGACGTCGACCTCCTTGGCCAACTCCCGGACCGCGGTCTGGCGATTCTGGGTGGCGTAGCAGATGTCTTTGGTGTCAGGCCCGACAATTGAGGGAAACCGAGCCTTCAGGGCCTCAATCACGGCGCGGGTATCGTCCACCGAGAGCGTGGTCTGGGTGACGTAGGCGAGTTTGTCGGGGTCTTTTACCTCGAGTGCAGCCACATCCTGCGCGGTCGAAATCAGCAGCACGCCGCCGGGCACCTGGCCCATGGTACCTTCGACCTCGGGGTGGCCGGCATGGCCGATCAGGATCACCTGGCGATCCTGGTTGGCGTATCGGGTGCCTTCGTTATGAACCTTGGAAACCAGGGGGCAGGTTGCGTCGATGACATTGAGGCCGCGCTCATGGGCGTCCTGTACCACGGCCTTGGACACGCCATGGGCGCTGAAAATCGCAAACCGGCCTTCGGGAATTTCGTCGAGTTCCTCGACGAACACCGCGCCCTTGGCCCGCAAGCCCTCGACCACATGCCGATTGTGCACGATCTCATGCCGGACATAGACCGGCGGACCGAAACGCTCGATGGCGCGCTCGACGATTTCGATCGCGCGTTCGACACCTGCACAAAAGCCACGCGGTTGCGCCAGGACTACCCGCATTCCAACCAGATCCATTCTTCCACTCATAAAACGACAAATGTCCCACTCAGGCGCTAGGGTAAAGCGCCTTTTCGCTTCCACAAGGGCATGCCGCGAAGATGAGGGACCCAGCGGTCTGTTTACACAGAATCGCCATGTTTGCCTACTAGAAAGCGGCGATAAAACCCTTAACGCACAAGGGGATGTCGGTTGCGGAGCAATAATCTAACAATTTTGTCAACCATTTCGGAGATTAAGGTGCGAGTATCCTTGGCGGGACCTTGGAAAGGTGTGGCACTCCCCCGGCGATTTGCCTATAAGCACCCGGATTCGATTGACCTTGGAACCGTCACCATGCGCGGCCGCGGGACGACCCCGTCCGCCGTGATATGGTGCCAAAACACTGGGTAAAAGGCCTCTCTCTTGACCAGCAAAACCCCATTGCTCGACCGTATTGTGACGCCGGCGCAGCTGCGTCAGCTGGATCCCTCGGATCTGCGACAATTGGCCGACGAACTGCGCCAGGAAACGATTGATGCCGTCTCGGTGACAGGTGGCCATCTCGGTGCCGGCCTCGGCGTGGTCGAACTGACCGTGGCAATCCATTATGTCTTCGATACCCCCTATGACCGGCTGATCTGGGATGTCGGCCACCAGGCCTATCCCCACAAAATTCTGACCGGGCGCCGCGACCGCATCCGCACCCTGCGTCAGGGCGGCGGCCTATCCGGTTTCGTCAAGCGCTCGGAGTCGGAATACGACCCCTTCGGCACGGCGCATTCCTCGACCTCGATCTCGGCGGCGCTCGGCATGGCGGTGGGCAGCGAACTGCAGGGCCGCAAGCGCGCTGCGATCGCTGTCATCGGTGACGGCTCGATGTCGGCGGGCATGGCCTATGAGGCGATGAACAATGCCGGCTCCCGCGATACCAAGCTGATCGTCATCCTCAACGACAACAACATGTCGATCGCGCCGCCGGTCGGTGCGCTCTCGGCCTATCTCTCGCGCTCGCTTTCTTCCACGTCGTTCCGTTCATTGCGGCATTTCGCCAAGGATACGCTGCGCATTCTCCCCGACCGTCTGCAGAAGATGGCGGCGCGGGCCGAGGAATATGCCCGTGGCATCATTTCGGGCGGCGGAACCTTGTTCGAGGAACTGGGCTTCTATTACGTCGGACCGATCGACGGCCACAACATCGACCATCTGCTGCCGGTGCTGCAGAATCTCGCCAATTCCGATGAACCCGGTCCGGTGCTGGTGCATGTGGTCACCCAGAAGGGCAAGGGCTATGCCCCGGCCGAGAACTCGGCCGACCGCTATCACGGTGTGGTCAAATTCGACGTTGAAACCGGCGTACAGCAGAAATCCGCCCCCAAGGCGCCCAGCTATACCGGCGTCTATGCCAAGGCGCTGATCGCCGAGGCGCGTGCCGATGACAGGATCGTCGCGGTCACGGCGGCGATGCCATCGGGGACCGGCCTCGATGCCTTCGGCAAGGAATTCCCCGAGCGGACCTTCGATGTGGGTATTGCCGAACAGCATGCGGTCACCTTCTGCGCCGGCATGGCGACCGAGGGCATGAAGCCTTTCTGCACGATTTATTCGACCTTTTTGCAGCGCGGCTACGACCAGGTGGTGCACGATGTCGCGATCCAGAGCCTGCCTGTCCGATTCGCCCTTGATCGTGCCGGACTCGTCGGCGCCGACGGGCAGACCCATGCCGGCAATTACGATCTCGCCTATCTCGGTTGCCTGCCGAACTTCGTGTTGATGGCGCCTTCGGACGAGGTCGAGCTGATGCATATGGTGGCGACCGCGGTTGCCATCGACGACCGCCCCAGCGCCTTCCGCTATCCACGTGGCGAGGGCATCGGCCTGGAATTGCCAGCCAAGGGCGAGGTATTGCCATTGGGCAAGGGGCGCATCGTCCGCGAGGGCAGCAAGATCGCCATCCTCTCATACGGTACACGCCTCGGTGAGGCGCTCAAGGCAGCCGACGAGTTGGGTGCCAAGGGTCTCAGCTGCACGGTTGCCGATGCCCGTTTCTGCAAGCCGCTGGATGAGGAATTGGTCACCCGCCTGGCGCGCGAACACGAAGTCTTGATCACGATCGAGGAAGGCGCCATTGGCGGTTTCGCCTCGCACGTCCTAAATTTCATGGCGAAGGCAGGCATCCTTGATAAGGGATTGAAGGTCAGGCCCATGATGATTCCAGATATCTGCATCGATCACGATGCACCGCAGAAGCAGTATGACGTGGCCGGACTCAACGCCCGGCACATCGTCAGCGAAGCCCTGGCTGCACTTGGCGTCGCCGAAGCGAGCGCGCGGGCATGATCGACCGGGTGCGTCTGTCGCGCCGCCGCCTGCTGGGCGGCGCGGTGGTGGTTGGCGCTGTCTGGGCTCTGGCGCGACCGATTGCCGCCAATGCCGCCGTGGATGAACCGGCAGCGCTGGTCGACGCCTTTTATGCCACGTTGCTCGATGCCATGAAGCGTGGCCCGGAACTTGGTTTCGAGGGGCGCTATCAGCTGATCGACCCGTCCCTCAGCCAGACCTTCGACGTCGCCACCATGTGCCGCATCGCCGTTGGGCCCGACTGGACCGCCATGTCGGGCGAGAAGAAGGGCGAGTTGCTGCTCACCTTTCATCGCTACATCGTGACCACCTACGCGGCGCGCTTCCGCAGCTTCGTCGGCCAGCGCTTCGCTATTGGCGAGCTGAAGGAAGCGGGCGAGGGGCGCATGCTGCTGGCAACCCAGCTGATCCGCTCCAATGGCGAGATGGTCGAACTCAACTATCTGTTCCGGAACCATGACGGCGCCTGGCGGGTGATCGATATCTATCTTGCCGGTGCCATCTCGCAGATGGCGCAGATGCGCGCGGAATTCGCCCAGAGCCTGCGCGCCGGCGGGGCCGACGCCCTGATGGCCTCGCTGGAGCAGAAGATTCTCGATCTCAAGAAGGAAGCCTGAGACGCGGCCGCTCAGGCTAAGTCTTCGATCGCATCCCCTCGTCGATCGCATCCCTGGGCGGCTTGCCGAGCATCGCCGGCATGAAGGCAAAGATCACCGCTAGCAGCGACCCCAGCGAAATCAGCAGCAGCATTCCCATGCGGGCCGTGCCGGGATGGCTTGAGAGTGCCAGGCTGCCAAAGGACGCTGCCGTGGTCAGCGCGCTGAACAGGACCGCCCGGGCGGTTCCTGTCGAGAGTGGCGTGGCAATTCCGCGCCGCCAGTTCACGACGAAGTAGATGTCGTAGGCCACGCCGATGCCGAGCAGCAGCGGCAGGGCGATGACATTGGCGAAATCAAGTTTCAATCCGAATGCCACGCAGATCACGATGGTCAGGAGAGCCGCCAACAGGAGCGGCAGCAGGACATAAGCGACATCGCGCGGGCGCCGCAGGATGATCGCGAGCAGCAGCGCAATGGCGACGATCGCGGTGAGGCTGGCGCTCTGGAAGGCGCGCGTCACGGCGCGGCCCGACTCATAGATCTGGACGGCTGGGCCGGTTGCCTGGGGTGCCACCTTACGCACCGCCTCGACGAAGGCTGCCAGCACCGCGTTGTCGTTGCTGTCGCCACGCGGCATGACGGTGAGGCGCATCGAACCATCGGCGGCAATCCATTCCGCGCGCAGGCCCTCCGGCAGCGTATCCAGCGACAGCGGCTGCGCGGTGAGGGCGGCCGAGAGCATCTTCATGCGCGGCATCAGGCCGTCTACCAGCATGCGTTGCAGTTCCGGATATAACTCGGTATCCGCTGCCGCCGCCTGGTCCAACAGGCGTGCCAGTTGCTGCGCCTTGCCGGATGACGGCATGGCCCGGCGCAGATTGGCGGCGCATTCCCGGAGGGCGGTGCGAATCTCCTCGACCGTAGGGGGCTCGCGTACCGAAAGCGGCTCGAGGCTGAGGCCCATCAGGAGTTCGAGGTCGGCGAGAATCGCCAGCTTCGCCTCCTGGTCCTGTGGCACGAAGGTGCTGGCGGAGAGGACGGCATAGACTTCGGGCAGGCGTTCCAGCTGTGCTTTCAGCTGCGCGGCGGATTCCGCATCCGGTGCCAGGATCTCGATGGCATAGGGCGAGCGGATCGGGTCTTTCATCAGGTCGATGATCGCGGCCATCGATTCCACCCGTGGATCCTTGAGATGCAGGGGATGAAAATCGAACTCCAGGCGCGGCGCGAGAATCAGGCCGGCAATTGCAACAAGGGTCCACACTCCCAGTGCCGGCCAGCGGAAGCGACCGAGCATCGCTTGTACCGGGCGGGTCCAGGCCATGCTCATGTCCTTGCCGGCAATCCGCGGCTTCAGCACGGCGAGCAGCGCGGGCAACAGCGTGATGTTGAGGCACAGGGCAATGGCCATCCCGGCGCTGGCGATGATGCCGAGTTCCGAGACGCCGCTGTAATCCGTCGGAATAAAGGCCGCGAACCCGGCGGCAGTGGCGATGGCCGCCAGCGTCAGCGGCCGCGCCATGACGATTCCGGCCTGCGGCAGGGCATCGCTGCCGCGTCCCTCCAGCACTTCCTGGCCAAAGCGGACACCGAACTGAATTCCGAAATCGATCGAGAGACCGATGAACATCACCGCGAAGGCGACCGAGATCAGGTTGAGTTCACCGACCGCCACCGTGGCAAAGGCAAAGGTGAAGATGAGCCCGACGATCAGCGTAACGAAGGTCGCCAGGATCAGCTTGAACGACCGCAGGGCAAAAAACAGCAGACCCAGGACCAAGGTCGTCGCCAGCGCCAATGCCCAGCCCATGCCTTCGGAGACGGTGGCGAACTCGTCGTCATTGAGGGCAACCGGACCGGTCAGGCGCACGGTGACGCCGGTGTCGGGTGAAAGATTGAGTTCCTTGACCGCCGTGCGCACGAAGGTGGTGGCGGCGGCACCCGGTTTCAGGCTGGCGAAGTCGCGGTTGGGCTGGGTGAGGATCAGTTTCCGCAGATCGCGCGGCTCGGCCGCCCGGTTGAGCATGAGGTTCTGCCACGACATGGCCTGGCGCCGCCCGGACAGCGCGTCGCTCATGGTGGCGGCGATCTGCGACAGCGGCTTTTCCAGCCGCTCGACATCGGCCGATTGCTGCATCACGCCCTGCATGGCCAGCGACAGCACGTTGAAAAGTCCGCGCAGGCTGGGATCCTGGCTGAGCGCCCCGATGAAGGGCTGCGCCTCGATCACGGCGTCGGCTATCTTCCGCACCTCGGCGGTGGAGAGGAACATCATTCCATAGCGCTGGAAGAATGGCCCGCCATCGGCCCGGCGCGCGGTGGCAAAAAGGTCCGGCCGGGCCGCGATACGGGCAAAGAGCGCGGCCGCCGCGTCTTCGGCGATGTCCGGCGTGCGCCCGTCCACCATGACGACGAGCAGGCCGGTGTTCTGCGGGAAGAGGGCATTGAACTTCGCCAGTTCCTGCCGCCAGGGCAGTTCCGGCGAGATCATGTTGGTGGTGTCGGTATCCATGCGCAGATTGCGCGCGGTATAGGTCGCCGCCACCGCGGTCAGCAGCAGGCTGAGCAGGATCAACCAGCCGGCCCGCCTTGCGCTCCAGCCGACCACAAAGCCGAATATTCTTTCCAGCATCCGGCTCAGGCCTCGCACACGGGTGATAGCAGGATCCCGGCCGGGCGCCGCGTCCTGGTGGTATTCTGATGGCTCGCCAATACCTTAGACCTTGATACCAGACAGTCTGTGTGGGTGTGGCTAGATAGCAGACGGCGCTGGCGAAGTCACCATCTGCGCCGTCTCGGGCTATTTTGGCGCCGGTGGGATGGCCAGGTCGAGGACCCGGCGCCAGGGAGCCAGAACCGCCAAGGGTTCCGAATCCGGGACATTGGCCGCGAGACCCCGCAGGAAAATCGCCAATGACACGCCTAGCACCTGCAGGTCGACCAGATGCGGCGCTTCCCGGGGATCGCCGACCAGCCACCGTACCGGCCAGGTGGCCGTTTCGGTGACCGCCACCGAATGCACCCAGACCATCTCGCCCGGGCCGGGACGGGTATGTGTCACCCGCAGTGTCAGGGTCGGAAATCGCTGGCCGAGGCGCGTCAGAGCGTCCCGTGTCAGATGGCAGAATTCGGCATCGAAGGCCTGCCGTGCCGCGGCGTCGAAGCCGCGCCAGTGGCGCCCGGCGGCGATGCGTGCCATCGGCGTGAACCGCGTGCAACCGGCCTCGAGATCGCCGGACGCGATGGTTGCGTCGAACAAGGTGCGAATATAGCTTGCCGCATCGATCCTGGTCGGATCGCTGACGGCCGGGGCCGATGCGGCAAGCAGAATGCCGATGCCCAGCACGACCAGGGAAACGATCCGGCGATATCGCGACATGGCGGCAAATCTAGCACAGCGGGGACGAAACGGCCTATGACCGAAACGAGTACTGACGGCGCCCCGACTCTCAATCTCGTCACGGGCGGCTGTGGGTTCATCGGCCGCCATCTGGTCTCGCTGCTGGCGGCCCGTGGCGAACGGGTGCGCGTTCTTGACCTTGCCGACTGGCCGGGCCGGGCCGATCCCCTTCCGCCCGGCGTCGAGGTGCGTCAGGGCTCGATCCGCGACCGAGCCGTGCTGAACCGCGCCTGCCGGGATGTTGGCCGGGTATTCCATCTCGCGGCCAATCCCAATCTCTGGGCGCCCGATCCGCAGGTCTTTCACGACGTGAACTACGAGGGTACCTGTCGGGTCCTTGAGGCAGCGGCGGACGCCGACGTCGCGCGCGTCGTCTATACGTCGACCGAATCCATTCTAAAGAACATCAACGCACCGCGTGCCTCCCAGGCCGCCCTCATCGACGAGCGGGTGGATCACGGCGAAGAAGATGTGCCGGGGCCTTATTGCCGTTCGAAATTCCGAGCCGAGGCGGCTGCCCGCGACGCGGCTGCGGCCGGGCTGCCGGTTGTGATCGTCAATCCGACCATGCCGATCGGCCCGGGGGATCTCACCTTGACTCCACCCACGAAGATGATCCTCGGTTTCCTCAATGGCACGACGCCGGCCTATCTCGCCTGCGACTTCAACCTCGTGGATGCGCGGGACGCCGCCCTTGGCCACGTGCTCGCGGCGCAGCACGGCCGGATCGGCGAACGCTACATCCTCGGCCACGAGAATCTCAGCCTGGCCGATTTGCTCGACCAGCTGGAACGCCTGAGCGGGCTAGCCATGCCGAAACGGCGGGTTCCCTACTGGCTGGCCTATGTCTCCGCGCTGGTGAGCGAAGGCATTGCCAACTTGACCAAGCAGCCGCCGATGGCGCCGCTCACCGGCGTGCGTCTCGCGCGTTCCTCCATGGCCTTCGATTGCCGCAAGGCGCAGGCGGAACTGCATTGGCAGTGCCGGCCCCTGGCGCAGTCGCTGCTGGATACGATCCACGATCTCGACCGGCGCGGCCTGCTCAAACGCAGGCCCGTCATGACTGCCTAGGGCGCCAGGCTGGAAACCAGCGGTGGCGGCGCGGCGGTCGCCGCCAGGTTGTAGATGAAGCCGCGCGCCGGATAGATGCTGCCATAGACGCCCGCATCGGCATTGTAGAAACGCGGCATGGTCCAGTCATTGGCCGGGGAGGCATCGAACACCGCCTGGCCCTGAATGACCTGCCCGGGAATCCAGTTGGCGTGATCGACCAGGATCTCGCGCGAATTGATCACCTGGGTAACAACGGAGACATGCCCGCTGCGCAGGCGATCGGTCTGCGCCAGGACCAGCACGGCGCCGGGCGCCGGCACCGATCCCCGGTGATAGACGCCGGCAGCACTCTCCCACCAGGAAAAGGCATCGCCGTAAAGATTGATGCCGGAAACCATCCGCGCATAGGGAACGCATTGAACGTCGCCAAGGGATGGAGGTGGTGTCGGGGTCCCGTGATAGGGGCCGGTGATGTCGAGGAAGACGCCGGAATAGCGTGGCTCCACCAGGGGCGCCGCCAGCCGATCGCCGCAGCCGGCAAGGCCGAGGGATGTCAGCGCAAACATCACACAACGCACCATCATGGGTGAAGAACCAGCGTGTTTCTGCATGCTTTCAGCGCCAAACCGACTCGTGACGTTTTCGCTATTATGCTAGTCGAAATTGAGACAGTGGCAAGTCACGGGCTTGTTAGAATGCCTGCGGGTAGCTGAAGAGCACCTGGACGAACGACCGGACAAGCAACCGCCATCGGCGGGCGCAACTAAGACAGTCGTCATCCGTCCATGCGACCAGAGTGATCGCATGCCGGACGCGGGGGTCGGGGAAACTCGATCGCTTGGTCAATCGGCCTGCTGAACGCAGCACATCACGCCAGAGGAAGTGATCGCGCTTTGAGCGCCGGCGATGGCTGCTGCCTGATCGCCGGTCGCGGCGAAACCGCGTCTCTCTCCTGGCCCGACTTGTGTCTCAGTCCGTCAGGGGAGTTACGGCGATGAACATTCATGAATATCAGGCCAAGCAGCTGCTGCGGCGGTTCGGCGTGCCGGTGCCGCGCGGCGATGTCGCCCATAATCCCGCCGAGGCGGAATCCGTGGCCGAGGAACTCGACGGCCCGACCTGGGTAGTGAAGGCGCAGATCCATGCCGGCGGCCGGGGCAAGGCCGGCGGCGTCAAGGTCTGCCGGACGATCAAGGAAGTGACCGCGACCGCCGACCAGATGCTGGGCATGAAGCTGGTGACACATCAGACCGGCCCCGAGGGGCGCGTGGTGCGCAAGGTCTACATCGAACAGGCGAGCGACATCGCGCGCGAGCTTTATGTTGCGCAGCTCATCAACCGCAACACCGGCGGCGTCACCCTTATCGCCTCGACCGAGGGCGGCATGGATATCGAGGAAGTGGCGGCAAAGACGCCGGACAAGATCATCCGCCTCGACATGCCGCCGGCCACACCCATGCGCGCTTTCCAGGCGCGACAGGTGGCCTTCGCGCTTGGTCTCAAGGAACGCGAGGTCCACAAATTTGTCCGCCTGGCGATGGCGGTGAACAAGGCCTTTCGCAGCCTCGACGCGGTCATGATCGAGATCAATCCGCTGGTCGTGACCGGTGTTGGTCGTCTGGTGGCGCTCGACTGCAAGATGATCTTCGACGACAACGCCCTGTTCCGCCACAGCGACATCCAGGATCTGCGCGACGACAACGAGGTGGATCCGCTGGAGCTGGAAGCCGCGCGCCACGACCTCAACTATGTCAAGCTGGACGGGGATATCGGCTGCATGGTCAACGGCGCCGGGCTTGCCATGGCGACCATGGACATCATCCAGCATTTCGGCGGCCAACCAGCCAATTTCATGGATATCGCCGGTGCCGCCACCAAGGAACGCGTCGCTTGCGCCTTCAAGCTGATCTTCAACGATCCCGGCGTGCGCGGCATCCTGGTCAATGTCTTTGGAGGCATGATGCGCTGCAACTCCATCGCGGAAGGGATTGTGGGGGCCGCCCGCGAGGTCGGCCTTGACCGGCCGCTGGTGGTGCGGCTGGAGGGTACCAATGTGAAGCTCGGCCGCGAGATCCTGGAACAGTCCGGGCTGCCGATCATCACCGCGACGACGCTGGCCGATGCCGCGCAGAAGATCGTCGCTGCCACCATTACCAAGGCGGGGAGGGCCTGAACCATGTCCATTCTGGTCAACAAGGACACCAAGGTGATCTGCCAAGGCTTCACCGGCACGCAGGGCACCTTCCATTCGCAGCAGGCGATCGAATACGGGACTCGCATGGTGGGGGGCGTGACGCCGGGTAAGGGTGGCACGACGCATCTCGGCCTTCCAGTCTTCGACACGGTGCACGCGGCCCGGGCGGCGACCGGGGCCAACGCCACCATGATCTACGTCCCGCCGATCTATGCCATGGATTCGATCATGGAGGCGATCGATGCCGGCATCGAGACCATCGTCGCCATCACCGACGGCATTCCGGTCCATGACATGGCACGGGTGCGCAAGGAAATGAAGGGCACCGGATCGCGCGTCATCGGCCCCAACTGCCCCGGCATCATCACGCCGGACCAGTGCAAGATGGGGATCATGCCGGGCTATGTGCACAAGCCGGGTCGGGTCGGCATCGTCTCGCGCTCCGGCACACTCTCCTACGAAGCCGCGACCCAGACCACGGCAGCGGGCCTCGGCCAGTCCACCGTGGTGGGCATCGGCGGCGATCCGGTCAACGGCTCCAGCTTCCTCGATATCCTGGAATTGTTCCTGGGTGACGACGAGACCGACGCCATCATCATGATCGGCGAAATTGGCGGCACACCGGAAATCGAGGCCGCGGAGTTCCTGCGCCGCGAGAAGCGCAAGAAACCGGTGATCGGATTCATTGCCGGCAAGGCGGCGCCGGCCGGTCGGCGCATGGGCCATGCCGGTGCGATCGTCTCGGGCGGCGGCGAGAGTGCGGCGGAGAAGATCGAGGCGTTGCGAGCGGCCGGGATCCATATCGCGCCCAGCCCCGCGGAACTTGGTCAGGCGGCGCTTGCAGCGCTCGGCAAGGCGGCTTGAATTTCGGCCATATTGCGCTGCACAAAAATGCTTTCACCGGCATCCACCGGCCTGTAGGCTGGACGGAAAGTATATGACGCGGCGACATCCTCGCCGCAATCGCGGAGAGGAAAGAGAGTATGGCCAAGGCGGTGAAATCGCGCCCCGAGGGGAGCCTGGCTCTGCGTGTGAAGAGGGCGTCGCGCAAGCCCACGCGCACCGCCCGGCAGACGCTCGAGCCCGGCCTGATTCCCTTGCAGCGCATGTTTCCCGAGGAGCGCGGCTTCGATGTCGTGCGAGCCGAGCGCGAACTGAAGTCGGTCTTTGGCGACCTCGCGGGCCTGCGCGAGCGCAATCCCTTCGGCAATTCGGTCAAGCTGCTGGCCCTTGAAGTGGGCAAGCGTCTCGACAGAGGGCGGCTCAATCTGGGCGGGATCGAAACCCTGATCCAGGAGCTCACCACATCGGGCTTTGCCCACCGTGCCGAGCGGCTCCATGCCTATCTCGGCGAAAGCGAACCCCGCCGCAACGAGGCGCGGCTGCGTGCGGCATTCCAGGCCCTCGCCGCCGGCTCGCGCCGGCCGGGTGGTGCCGCGGGCAAAGGCAAATGCATCCCCTTCAATGGGTTCCGGGCCGCGGTCGAGCGCGAATTGTTCGGGATCGTCATCACCGCGCACCCGACCTTCAGCCAGTCGCATGAGATGGTGCGCCTGCTGGCAGAACTTGGCGTCGGCCGCGATGCCGACGGCACCAAGCTCGGTGCCGCGCGGCGCCGCAAGATTCTGCAGGAATCGCGTGCGGTCGAGCATCGTCCGCCGCAGCCGCTGGATCTCGCCTATGAGCACGACATGTCGGTGACCGCCATCGCCAACATCCACACCGCGATCCGCCGTGCCTATGAGATCGCCCTCGAAGTGGCGGCCGAACACTACCCGGCGGAATGGGAGCAGCTCTCCCCGCGTCTCATCACGGTGGCAAGCTGGGTCGGCTACGACCTCGACGGCCGTTCCGACATCAAGTGGAGCGACACGCTGTTCAAGCGTCTGAAGATCCAGGTCCTGCAGCTGCGTCGCTATGTATGTGCAGTCGAGGCGCTGCGTAGCGATCTCGGTGGTCGCCGCGCGAAAGTCGACCTCCTGCACCTCCTGGAACTGCTGGAAAGCCGCCTCGCGCTCGCCATCAAGGAGGCCGAGGACGAGATCGAGGTTTTCCAGGGCGGCAAGAAGGAGGGAGAATCTCCCCTCGCCTGGGCCGAGGAAGTGCGCCGCATCGCCAAGCGCATGCACGATGGCCGCGATCTGCGGCTGATCGATGCGGCACAGCTGCTGGAACTGATCGAGCGCGCACTTTCGCTCTCGGACAAGGTGGAACACCGGCGGCAGCTCATTATCCTGCGGGCGGAGATCGCCAATCATGGCCTTGGCATGGCGCATACCCATGTCCGCCTCAACGCCGTGCAGATCCACAATGCCATCCGCAAGCTGATCGACATGGAGGCTGCACCTGACGATCCGGCCCATAAGCGTTCCTATATCGCGGCGATCACCAAGCTGCTGCAGGACGTGAAGCCGGTGCAGATCAACTTCGCCTCGATCCTGGCCGAGCGCACCTCGGCCAAGCGCCTCTTCATGATCGTGGCCAAGATGCTGAAATACATCGACGCCAACGTGCCGGTCCGCTTCCTGATCGCCGAGACGGAATCGCCGCTTACCCTGCTGGCCGCGCTCTACTACGCCAAGCTCTTCGGGGTCGAAAACAAGGTCGACATCTCGCCGCTGTTCGAGACCACCAAGGCCTTCGAGCGCGGCGTGCGGGTGATCGACGAATGCCTGCAGAACCCGAGTTATGCCGCCTATGTACGGGCGCGCGGGCGGCTCTGCATCCAGACCGGCTTTTCCGATGCCGGGCGCCATCTCGGCCAGACCGTGGCGGCCATTTCGGTGGAGTGGCTGCGATTGAAGCTTGCCGAATTGCTGCGCCAGCGTGGTTTCGACGACATCGAATTGGTGATTTTCGACACGCACGGCGAATCGATCGGCCGTGGTGGTCATCCTGAGAATTTCCAGGCGCGGCTGGAATATGTGGCCTCCCCGGTCAGCCGCCAGCATTTCGCCCAGGCCGGAATCCGCGTGAAGGAGGAGACCAGTTTCCAGGGCGGCGACGGCTATCTCTATTTCATCACGCCGGATATTGCGCTCGCCTCGGTCACGCGCATCCTCGAATACATGCTGCCGATCCCGACCGGCGATGTGGATTCGGATCCCGCCTATCGCCAGGACGAGGACTACATAAAGGAGTTCTTCATCACCATCCGCCGCTTCAACGAGGCGGTGATGGACGATCCCGCCTACGCGTCACTGCTCGACACTTTTGGCGGCAACCTGCTTTTTACCAGCGGCTCGCGCCCGACCAAGCGCGAGCATGAGGGGCTGGCGCAGCGCGTCAATCTTACGCATCCCAGTCAGATGCGGGCCATTCCGCACAATGGGATCCTGCAGCAGCTGGGGTACTTCGCCAACACCCTGGGCGGGGTGGGGCAGGCCATTGCCCGCGATCCCGAACGGTTCCAGCGGCTCTATGAGTCCTCACCGCGCTGCCGGCGGCTCATGGGCATGATTGATTGGGCGCTTGCCTTCACCGATCTCGAGGCCCTGAAATGCTACATTGATCTGTTCGATCCCGGTCAATGGCTGTCGCGCGCCTATCAGGCGAAGGATGCGGTTGCGGCCGCCGAGCTGCGCCATGTAGCCGAGCATCTGGAAGGCGAGCGGATCTATGAACAGCTGGCAAAGATCTATCGCACCTTCCAGCGCGATATGCTGGACCTGCGGGAGGGGCTGGCACAGGTCGGCCTGCCGCAGAACAAGATCAGCGAGGAAGTTCGGCAGGATTTGCGCCTGATGCACGGCCTGCGCATCGCCCTGCTGATGCGGATATTCACCCTGAGCGCGCATATCCCGGATTTTTCCGATCAGCACAACATCAGCCGCGAGCAGCTGGTGTCCAAGATCTTCCATCTCGAGATCGACGATGCCATGCGCAAGCTGGGGACGATTTTCCCCAAGGTCGAACAGGTCAAGTTCGAGGGCGATTTCGGTGAGCCGGCCACCTATGTCGGCGATTGGAGCCAGACCTACGAGCGCGAGCATGAGGCCATATTCCGGCCGATCGCCGGGCTCTATACCCTGGTCCGGCGCCTGAGTTCGGGCATCATCCATACCGTCGGCGCCATGGGGTGACGGCAGGGGGTGGCGGCGGTCGCCACCCTCTCGCACCCTCTCGTCCTCTGCCGCGCGTCATGATATGGCTGGCGGGAATTTCTACGGGGGAGCGAGATGAAAATCAGTTTTGTGACCAAGCCGGCGCCAAGGGCCGCCGTGCTGGTGGTGCTGGTGGCGGAAGATCTGCGGCTGGGGGCAAGAGCCGCGGCGATCGATCACGGCACCGGCGGTGCCCTGGCGCGGGCGCTGCGGGCACCGCGTTTCAAGGGGAAGAAGGGCGAGGTCCTGGACCTTGTGGCACCCAATGGCGTCGGCGCCCGGCGCGTTCTGCTGCTGGGCCTCGGCGCCGCCAAGGAACTTGATGCCCTGGCAGCCCGTGAGGCGGGCGGTGCGCTGGCCGCGCATCTTCTGGCCGAGCATGAGACCGCGGCCAGCCTGCTGGTCGAAATCCCCAAGGGCTCAAAGCTTGAGGAGGCGCACCTCGCGGCGGAACTCGCCTTCGGCCTGCGCCTGCGCAACTATCGTTTCCATCGCTTCATGACCGAAGCCAAGCCGGATCGGCCCAATCCCCTGGTGACGATCGAATTGGCCGTCGCCGGGCCGGCCGCGGCCGAGAAGGCAATGCGCCGCCGCGCGGCCGTCGCCGCCGGGGTGGAACTGGCCCGCGACCTTACCAACGAACCGCCGAACGAGCTCTACCCCGAGAGCTTCGTTGCCCGGGCCAAGGCTCTTGCGCGTCTCGGGGTCAAGGTCGAGGCCCTCGATGTGAAACAGATGGCCAAGCTGGGCCTCAACGCGTTGCTTGCGGTCGGCAAGGGCTCCGCGCGGCCGCCGCGCCTACTGGTGCTGCAATATGACGGGACGGGCAAAGCGGGGGGCAGGAAGGAAGGTCCGCTCGCCTTCGTCGGCAAGGGGGTCTGTTTCGATTCCGGCGGCCTGTGCCTGAAGCGCCCCAACGCCATGTTCGAGATGAAGGGCGACATGGCGGGCGGTGCCGCGGTGATTGGGCTGATCCGGGCGCTGGCCGAGCGCAAGGCCAAGGTCCATGTCGTCGGCGTCATCGGCCTGGTGGAGAACCTGCCCTCCAGCACCGCCTTCAAGCCGGGCGACATTGTCAAGACCATGGCCGGCCGCACCATCGAGATGCTGGATACCGACGCCGAAGGGCGCCTCGTGCTGATTGATGCGCTGCACTATACCGTTTCGCGCTTCAAGCCGCGGTCCGTGGTCGATCTGGCGACCCTGACCTACTCGATCCAGGCGGCCCTGGGCAATGTCTTTGCCGGCCTCTTTGCCAGCGAGGATCGCCTCGCAGAGCGCCTGGCGGCGGCGGGGCAGGCCGTGGGCGAACGGCTGTGGCGAATGCCGCTCGACAAGGCCTACGACACCCATCTCGAATCCCGCATCGCCGATATCAAGCACCATGCGGAGGACGCGGAATCCGCCGACGCGCCCCATGCCGCGGCCTTGCTCAAACAGTTCGTGGGCGCCTGTCCCTGGGCGCACCTCGACATCGCCGGCCAGGAATTCCGCGGCAAGGACCAGCCCATGGCTCCGGCCGGGGCCACCGGTTACGCGGTCCAGCTGCTGGAAGAATTCGTCGCCAAAATCGAGGGAATTGGTTAACGGGCGGGGCGTCGGCGGGTCTGATTTGGCCTTCGGCACGTGAAAGTGACTATCTTCTGGTATAGAAATTACCCATAGATGTCATAGGCAAAGAACTGGATGACGCGGAATTGTAACCGAAGCATCATCAAAGATGCGCAGTTCGGAGCCAAGTTCCGGCCACCGCGCTGGGCGGTCTGCACACAGGGAAGGACAAACGATCGATGAAAAAAGAATCGCTGACGCGCCGCTTGGCGCTCATGAGTATGGCTGCCCTCGGATCGGTGGCCGCGTTGGGCCTCGCCAGCGCTCCGGCGGCGGCTGAGGACGTCGTGTTGAAGGTCTACACGGCAATCGAAGAAGAGCAGATGCCCCCGTACAAGGAGGCCTTCGAGGCCGCCAATCCGGGGATCAAGATCGAGTGGCAGCGCGATTCGACGGGTGTTGTCACGGCGCGACTGCTCGCCGAGAAAGAAAATCGCCAGGCCGATGTCGTCTGGGGCCTGGCCGCCAGTTCGCTGATGGTGCTGGACCAGGAAGGCATGCTGGAGAGCTACAAGCCGGTTGGCTTCGATCAAATCAAGGACGATTTCAAGGATCGTCGCACCGGCTGGCCGACCTGGGTCGGCATGGACGCCTGGGCCTCGGCCATCTGCTTCAACACTGCCGAAGCCGAAAAGCTCGGCCTGCCCAAGCCGACGAGCTGGAAGGACCTCCTCGATCCCGTCTATCAGGGTCATATCGTCATGCCGAATCCGGGCTCCTCTGGCACCGGCTTCCTGTCGGTCGCGGCCTGGCTGCAGATGTTTGGCGAAACCGGCGGCTGGCAGTTCATGGACGGTCTTCACGCCAACATGAATACCTATACCCATTCCGGCTCCAAGCCCTGCAAGGCGGCCGGCGCCGGTGAATACCCGATCGGCATTTCGTTCTCCTATCCGGGTGTCAAACTGATCAACGACGGCGCCCCGCTCGAAGTCATCCTGCCCACCGAAGGTATCGGCTGGGAAATGGAAGCGACTGCCATCATGAAGGGCACCGACAAACTGGAAGCCGCGCAGAAACTGGCGGATTTCGCGGCCAGCGCGGAAGCCAACAAGCTCTACAACCAGTCCTATCAGGTGTTGGCGCGCAAGGATGTAACGCCCGAACTGCCGGAGAACTACCCGGCCAATGAGGCGGATCTCCTGCTCTCGCCCAACAATTTCGAATGGGCCGCGGGCAATCGCCAGGCGATCCTGGACGAGTGGCAGAAGCGCTACGGCGCCAAGAGCGAACCGAAGAGCTGAACTTGATGTAAGTCAGGCGACACCGCCAGCCATGGCGGTGTCGCTTTCGTTTTGCCGCGGGTCGCTTGCCCTGTAAAATTCGATCGTCATGCTGGAGCCGGTCGGTTCCGGCTTGTTCGGTTGGTGCCGGGCGGGAACCCGGCCCGGCGCTAGGGGGTTGTATCATGGCTGTTGACGCGGGCGGCGCCTATCTGCGCATCGATCACGTCAGTAAGTCCTTCGGTGCCTTTCAGGCACTCAAGGACATTTCTCTGGAGATCAATTCCGGCGAGTTCGTCTGCTTTCTCGGCCCGTCCGGCTGCGGCAAGACCACCTTGCTGCGCGCCATCGCCGGCCTCGACATCCAGACCACTGGGCGGATCTTCCAGGGCGGGCGCGATATCTCCGCACTGCCGCCGGCAAAGCGCGACTTCGGCATCGTGTTCCAGTCTTACGCCTTGTTCCCGAATTTGAGCGTGGCCGAAAACGTCGCCTACGGTCTGGTCAGCACCAACCGGCCGAAGGCCGAGATCGACGCCCGCGTCGCCGAACTGGTGGCCCTGGTGGGGCTCGGCGGTCAGGAACCCAAATATCCCAGCCAGCTCTCCGGTGGTCAGCAACAGCGCGTGGCCCTCGCTCGGGCCCTTGCCATGTCGCCTGGCCTGTTGCTGCTGGACGAGCCGCTCTCGGCGCTGGATGCGCGGGTGCGGCAGCATCTGCGCGGCGAGTTGAAGGATCTGCAGCGCAAGCTCAAGGTCACCACCATCATGGTGACCCACGATCAGGAAGAGGCGCTCGCCATCGCCGATCGCATCGTCGTGATGAACCAGGGCGTGATCGAGCAGGTCGGGACGCCGCTCGAAGTCTACCGGCATCCCAAGACAGCCTTCGTTGCCGACTTCGTCGGTCAGATGAATTTCCTGCCGGTCGAGCGGGTGGCTGCGGACCGGGTCCGTTTCGGGGCGATCGAATTCACGACCTCCGGCGCCGATCCGGCTGCGCGTCCCGGGGTCCAGTCGATGCTGTGTGTGCGGCCGGAGGATATCCAGATTCGCAACGTCGCGGCCGGGCAGGGCAATACCCTCAAGGTCAAGATCGATCACATGGAGTTTCTCGGCTCGTTCTGCCGCGCCGAGCTGATCGTCGATGGCGGACGGCATCTGAAGGCGGATTTCTCCATCAATGCGATGCGCGACCTCGCGCTGCAGCCGGGGCAGGATCTGACCATCGCCCTTCCGGTTGACCGGTTGCGGCTGTTCCAGGCGGAATCCCATGTCTGACGCGGCGCTGGCACCGGCGGGCCCGCTGGCCGCGGATATTCGACCCTCCGGAAATCAGCCACCGCGCATCCGTCCCCAGGCCGGTGCCGAAGATTGGGTCATGCGCGGTGCCATCGCGCTGCTCGGAGTCTACTTCATCATCACCCTGGTCCTGCCGCTCTATACCCTCTTGATCAAGAGCGTCGAAGACAAGGACAAGAACTTCATCGGCGTTGCAAACTTCGCGCGCTACTTCGCCGATCCGGCGCTCACGCAGTCGCTGATCAACACATTCACGGTTTCGATCATCGGCACCGTCATCACGATCTTTCTTGCCTTTCTCTATGCCTATGCCCTGACGCGAACCTGCATGGCCATGCGCGGTATCCTGCGTGCCGTGGCCCTGGTGCCGCTGCTAGCTCCCTCGTTGCTGCCCGGCCTGGCGCTGATCTATCTCTTCGGCAATCAGGGGATCTTCAAGGGTCTCCTGATGGGGCACGAGATCTATGGCCCGATCGGCATCATCATTGGCGAGGTGTTCTTCGCCTTTCCGCACGCCTTGATCATCCTGGTGACGGCCCTTTCCGTCGCCGATCAACGGCTCTATGAAGCCGCGGATTCGCTCCGCGCCAGCCCGACGCGCGTCTTCATGACAGTGACCCTGCCCGGATGCCGCTACGGCCTGATCAGCGCGGCGATGGTGGTCTTCACCCTGATCTTTACCGATTTCGGCGTGCCCAAGGTGATTGGCGGCTCCTACAATGTGCTCGCGACCGATGTCTATCGCCAGGTCATCGGCCAGTTCAATTTCCAGATGGGCGCCGTGGTCGGCCTGCTGCTGTTGTTCCCGGCGGTAATCTCCTTCACCGTCGATCGGCTGGTACAGCGCAAGCAGGTGGCCCTGCTGTCCGCCCGGGCCGTACCCTATCGCCCAAGCCCGCGACCGAAAACCGATCGTTTCTTCTTGATCGTCGCCTGCCTCATCGCCGGCTTCCTGCTGCTCATTCTCGGCATGGCCTTCCTGGGCTCGATCATAACCTTCTGGCCCTACAAGCTGGTGCCGACGCTCAAGTGGTACGATTTCACCCGTCTCGGCACCGACGGATGGGGTCCCTATTTCAACAGCCTGCGCATGGCGGCAATGGTGGCCCTGATCGGGACGGCGATCGTCTTTACGGGTGCCTATCTCACCGAGAAAAGCCGCGGCGCCAAGGGCTTGCGCTCGGCCCTGCATCTCATTGCCATGGTGCCGCTGGCGGTGCCGGGGATCGTGTTGGGCCTTGCCTACATCTTCTTCTTCAATGCGCCGGGCAATCCGTTGGGGCTGATCTACAACACCATGACCATCCTGGTCGTGAACACGATTTGTCACTTCTATACAGTCTGCCATCTTACTGCGGTGACCGCGCTGAAGCAGGTCGATGCCGAATTCGAGGCGGTCTCTGCGTCACTGAAAGTGCCGCTCTTCCGAACTTTCTGGCGGGTGACCGTGCCGGTCTGCTTGCCGGCGATCCTGGACATCAGCGTCTATCTCTTCGTCAACGCCATGACGACGGTTTCGGCCGTGATCTTCCTCTATGCCTCCGATACGAAGCTGATGTCGATCAACGCCATCAACACCGACGACGCCGGCAACACCGCCTCGGCCTGTGCCATGGGCATGGTGATCGTCGTGACCTCCGCGGTGCTCAAGGGCTTGCATTCGCTGTTGGTGCGGCGACTGCACAAGCGCACACAAGCTTGGCGCCAGCGCTGAGGTAAGCGTCGGTTCCAGCGATTCTGGCTGCGATTCCGTCCGCTATGTTACAGTTTAGTGACAGAACTCGAGTCGAGGCTGGCTTGCCATGATCTTCCTGCTTAACCTATTCGGCGCCGCCGCCCTGCTGTTATGGGGGCTGCGCATGGTGCGGACCGGCGTCTTGCGCGCCTATGGCGCACAACTGCGCCAGAATCTCAGCCACGCCACCAACAATCGATTCTCGGCGTTCCTCTCCGGCCTCGGCATTACCTGTCTGCTGCAATCCTCGAGTGCCACGGCACTGCTTTCCGCCAGCTTCGCCTCCCGCAAGCTGGTGACGACGGCCGGGGCGCTCGCGGTCATGCTGGGGGCGGATCTCGGCACCAGCCTCGTTGCCCAGGCGTATTCCTTCAAGGTCGGCTGGATCTCGCCGCTGCTGATCATCGTCGGCTGGATCATGTTCAACAAGTTCGAGGATTCGAAGGTGCGCGATCTCGGTCGCGCTATCGTCGGCCTCGGCATTGCGCTGCTCGGCCTGCATCTCATTACCGAGGCGGCGGAACCGGTTCGCGATGCGCCGATGCTGCCGATGGTCCTCCGACTGATGAGCGACGCACCGGTCTTCGGTGTCGTGGTGGGTGCTGTCCTGACCGTGCTTTCGACCTCCAGCCTCGCGGTGGTGCTGCTGGTGATCAGCTTCATGGCCAAGGGCATGGTATCGCTCGACCTCGGCTTCGCCCTCATTCTCGGTGCCAATCTGGGCAGCGCGGTGATGCCGATCCTGGCTACCGCCGGGGAGCCGCCGGAGGCGCGGCGGGTGCCGGTCGGCAATCTCATTTTCCGCGCGGTGGGGGTGGCGGCGATGCTGCCGTTCATTGCCATGATCCAGCCCTATGTCGCCCTGCTCGAGGCCGACCCGGTGCGTCAGGCGCTCAACTTTCACGTCGCCTTCAACCTGGCGCTCGCCATTCTCTTTATCGGCCTGACAGGGCCGGTGGCGCGCCTGACCGCAAGGCTGTTGCCGGATCAGCCCGTGAGCGATGACCCGGGCAGGCCGCGCTATCTGTCGCATGGTCCGGTGGACCAGCCCACCATCGCGCTTGCCAATGCGGCGCGCGAAGCGCTGCGGATGGGCGACATCGTCGGCCAGATGCTACGCCAGTCGCTTGAGGTCTTTCGTACCGACGACCGGCGCATGATCAAGCAGGTCAGCGATCTCGACACCCAGGTCGACCGGCTCAATGAGGCGATCAAGATCTACCTCACCAATGTCAGCCGCGAACTGATGGATCCTGCCGACCAGAAGCGGGTCGTGGATCTCATCACCTTCATCACCAACCTCGAGCATATCGGCGATATCGTCGACAAGAACCTGATGGAGCTGGCCACCAAGAAGGTGAAGTACCAGCTCAAGTTTTCGCCCGAGGGAACCCAGGAACTCGACAGCATTCACGAGCGCCTCACGCACAACCTGGAACTCGCCATGAATGTCTTCATGTCGGGCGATCTCAAGCTGGCGCGCCAGCTGTTCGAGGAAAAGCAGTTGTTTCGCGAGATGGAACGCTCGGCCGCCGAGAATCATCTGGCGCGCCTACGTTCAGGTCGGATCGAGAGTCTTCAGACCTCGTCGCTGCATCTCGACATTCTGCGGGATCTGAAGCGAATCAATTCGCATCTCGGCATCGTCGCCCAGCCGATCCTGGAAGCGGCCGGCGAACTCAGCCCGACGCGATTGAAATAGCGCGCCGGGTGGGGTCACCCTAGTCGTCGGAGCGGGTCTCGCTGGCGGGAAGGCGCACGGGACGACGCAGAAATGCCGGCAGGTGGTCGCCAAAGCCGTGTCCGGCCACCATGGCGTCTTCGTCTTCGCTGGGTTTGCTGGCGCTGCGGCGCTGCTGGCGATTTTCGTCCGGCTGAATCGGGGCCAGTGCGGCCTGATCGCGTTCCTTGCGGCCGCCGTCCTTGCGCGACCCACCTTTGCGATCGCGATCGCGCCCGCGCTGATTGCGTGGCTTGCGCTCGTCGCCACGCGGCGAATCACCTGCCGGCGCCAGAACGGCAACCTCGTTGATATCCGGGGTCGTCACGGTTGCGTCCGGCAGAATCGGCAAGGCAGTGCTGGCTTCCAGCAGATCGTGACGATGCAGCTGCTCGCTCGGATGCGGGATGCTGGCGTCGATGATGTCGGCCGACGATACGCGGGTCTCGACGGTTGGGCTGCTCGGCCGCTCGTCGCGATCGCGGCGACGGCCGCGCGTCCGCTGCGGCGCTTGCGTGACGCCATCGTCCGGCGTCGCGGTCGGAATGTCATTGGCCGCTTCGTTCGCGACGGATTCCGCGCGGGCCGGTGCGGCATTGCGTTCCGGGCGGCGATTGCCACCGCGCGCCGGTGCGTTTCGGCTCGGGGCGCTGCGGCCACCGCGACCGCGACCGCGGCCACGACCGTCGCCTTCGGCGAAGGTCTGGGTCTGAATGCCATCGATCTCGATGATGGGGATTTCCTTACCGATCAGCTTGACGATGGCCGCCACATGCTTGCCGTCGTCGGGGGTGGCGAAGGTGAAGGCGCGGCCCTCGCGACCGGCGCGGCCGGTACGGCCGATCCGGTGGACATAGTCCTCGGCATGGATCGGCGTGTCGAAATTGAACACGTGGGTGAGGCCGGCGATGTCGATGCCGCGCGCAGCCACGTCGCTGCAGACCATCAGCGAGGCCTCGCCGCGCTTGAACATGGCGAGCGTTTCACCACGCGCCGACTGCACCATGTCGCCATGCAGGCGCACGGCCTTGAAGCCGTGCTTGGTCAGCGACTTGTAGAGGATGTCGACATCCTTCTTGCGATTGCAGAAGATGAGGGCGTTGTCGACGTTTTCGGAGCGGATGAGACGGCGCAGCGCCTCGCGCTTGTCCAGTTCATCGATGATCGCGAGACCCTGGGTCACCAGTGTTGCCGTGGTGGCAGGGGCGGAGACCGTGATCTCCTTCGGGTTCATCAGGAAGGCGTCCGACAGGCGGCGGATCTCCGGCGCCATGGTGGCCGAGAAGAACAGTGTCTGGCGGATTTTCGGCAGCAGGCTGACGATGCGCTCGACGTCGGGGATAAAACCCATGTCCAGCATGCGGTCGGCTTCGTCGATCACCAGGATCTTGACGTCGATCAACAGGATTTTGCCGCGCTCGAAGAGGTCGAGCAGGCGGCCCGGCGTGGCGATGAGCACGTCGACGCCGCCCATCAGCTTGGCTTCCTGCTCGGCGAAGCCTTCGCCGCCGATGATGAGCGCGTGCTTGAGATTGTGGTACTTGCCGTACTTCTCGAAATTCTGCGCCACCTGGGCGGCAAGTTCGCGCGTCGGCTCGACGATGAGCGAGCGCGGCATGCGTGCCTTGGCGCGGCCATTGGCCAGGATGTCGATCATCGGCAGCGTGAAGGATGCCGTCTTGCCGGTGCCAGTCTGGGCACAGCCCAGCACGTCACGTCCCATCAGGACCGTCGGGATGGCCTGAGCCTGAATCGGCGTCGGATCGTTGTAGCCGGCTTCGGATACGGCGCGGAGTAACTCGGGGCTGAGCCCCAGATCGGAAAAACCCATGATGTCTCGAAAAAGGGGGCCGATCTCTACAAGCAAAACGGCCGCCATCGGCACCCGGGCGACCGCCGCATAATTGGCGCGGACTATAGAGAGATGCCGGCTTTTGTCAATCGCGGGGCCGGGCTATGCTTCGGAAAATCACGTCAAATCGGCGTGTTCCGGGAATCAGATGATGTTGTTGGATCGCAATCTGTCGCAATTATTGGTCGTCGACATGCAGGAGCGGCTGGCGCCGGCGGTGGCCGGGATCGACGCTGTCGAGCAGGCCTGCCGCCAGTTGCTGGAGGGGGCACGGGAACTCGCCGTCCCGGTTCTGGTCTCGGAACAGTATCCGCGCGGGTTGGGTCCTACCCTGGCGTCGCTGCTGCCCCTGATCGAAGGCAATGTGCCCCATGAAAAGATGGAGTTTTCCTGCTTCGCCAATCCTGGCCTGCGCCGGGCGCTCGGGGTTGGGCGGCAGACGGTGATCTGCGGCATCGAGGCGCATGTCTGCGTGTTGCAGACCGCGCTGGAAATGAAGCTTGCCGGGCACGACGTGGTACTGGTGGCCGATGCCGTGGCGTCGCGGCGGCCGGAGAACCGGGTGCTTGCCCTTGAGCGCGCGGCGCGGGCCGGGATCGAGATCGTGAGCACGGAAATGGTGCTGTTCGAATGGCTGCGCAGCGCCGCGGCGCCGGCCTTCAAATCTGTCAGCCGTCTCATCCGCTAACGGGCCGGCATGACTGTCCATCTGGTGAAACTGTGCGTCGGCGTCGACAGCATCGCGGAGTTGGTCCGCTACCGCGAGGAGATGGCGGCGAAGCGACGCGGTCGCAAGAAACCGCTGGAAGACAGCCATTGGACGCGCTCCTTTCCGCGCCGTGCAGCGGAGGTGCTGGATGGTGGATCGCTTTATTGGGTCATCCGCGGCCAGGTCTGTGTGCGCCATCGCATCCTGCGCCTGGACGAGGTCGAGGACGAGGCGGGCAAGCCCTATTGCGCCATCGTCTACGACCCCATGGTAATCGTCACGGAACCGCGCCCGCGCCGGGCCTTCCAGGGCTGGCGCTATCTGGAGGTGGAGGATGCGCCGCCGGACCGTCCGGACCAGCGCGCAGCGCTCGCCCACGCCTTGGCGGAAGAAGGTCTGCCCGAGGCGTTGCGAACGGAATTGCGCGGCTTGGGGCTGCTCTGACGTGAGGGCGGGCGAATTTCATCGGTCTGACTTTTTTCTTCTTGCACTCCCCGATCCGACTCGCCTATAAGCCGCCCACCGAACGGGGCCGCAGGGTTCCCGGATGGTGCGGTGGCCGAAAGGCGCCGGATCGAGCGACGGGTCGGGTGGGACACAGTCCCTTAAGCCTTGAAACGTCTATGTGGCATCATTATAGTATGCGGTCGCGCCGGCCGAGTCGGGCTGGCGCATTGGCGCGCGACTTGGGTGCCCAGCTGTTTGACATTGTAGATATTCAGAAGGGATACGCGGGCGGCGGGTCTTTGGGGATTGATGCCTTGAGGATTATCGCGAAGCCGGCGTGTTTCTGTAGGGCTTGGTGTTTGGGTTGTCTGGCTTTGGCTGGATGATT
>JAEUKV010000139.1 GCA_016794165.1 Rhodospirillaceae bacterium | reverse complement strand
CTCAGGCCGTCTTGTCGAGATAGATCGTATAGAACTTCCGTACCGTCTTGGGCATGTGCCAGGTGCCCTTGAAGCCCTTGGCGATGGTGAAATGATCGCCCTTCTTGAAGATCTCGGTATTGCCACGCTGGTCGGTGATATGCACCTCGCCCTTGATGATGTGGCAATATTCGTCGAAGGGATAGGAGCCGAGCTTGAGCGTGCCCTTCTCGCATTCCCAGACCCCGGTCATGAACTTGCCGCTCTTGTCGGTGAAGTAGTTGTGGGCGGATTCCACCGGATTGCCGCCGATCACCTTGCCGAGGTCGGTAACGCCGCCGCGCTTCAGGCCCTTGCCCTCCGGGCCGTCCATCGACATGCGCACGAGTTTCTTGGAAGCCATGATTCGCTCACTCCGTCTCTTGGGTTGAAAGTTGTGCCGCGTTGATACGAAAACGGCGCGGCACCTGTCTAGCGCGCCCCCTAGTGTCCCAGGGCCTTGACGATCGCGGCCACGGCATCGACGCCGCTCTGATGGGCGCCATGCGCAGTGGAAAAGGCGTCGGGCGAGGTGGCCTCGCCGGCGAAGAACAGGCGCTGATCGACATCGCGGGCAAGCTCGGCCCGCGCCTCGCCGCCGCCGGGCTGCAGGAAGGAATAGGCGCCGCCCACCCAGGGATTGGCGACCCATTGCGTGGCCTTCGCCGCCACGATCTCGCGCAGCAGATCCTGGCCGAAAATCTCGCCCAGCAATGTTTTCGCCTCGGCCACGGCCGCGTCTTCGCCCTTTGCGAAGAGGTCGCGGGCGTAATGGCCGCTGGCGAACAGGGTCGCCATCGGCCGGCCATACGGATGCACCTGGAAAGCGGCGTCGGGGACACCTGGTCCGTTCAACATGGCAAAATGCATCTCCTGGCCCACAAACGGGTCGCGCTTGAACCAGAACCCAACCTTCTCCGCATGGCCCATCCCGATGCGCCCGATCGCCGCCTGTTTCCAGTCCGGCAGCAGCGGAAAGAACTTGATGCGCTCGGCCTGCAGGGTGGCGATGGAGGTAGTGACCAGCACGGCGCGGCAAAAGATCATGCCGTTCTTGGTGCCGACCATGACCTCCTCACCGCCCCAGTCGATCGATTTCACGGGGCAGCCGAGATTGACCGGTATGTCTGCGAAATGGGCGGCGATGAGGGCGCCATAGCCGTTCTCGACCGGCCAATCCTCATTGGTGTTGCGATAGCGGCCGGTGTCGTAGGTCGAGGAATGCGCGGGCGAAGCCGCGACATAGCCGCTGTAATTGCGCGCAAACAATCCGGCCCAGGGGTTGTCCTGGTCGATGAACGTGGCGGCGGCGCGATCGTCGCCGGCAGCAGCCGCCTGGTCGATGCGGTCATAGGTGAGGTTGAGGAAATCCCAGAAGGCGGCGGTCAACTGGTCGTTGAGCCACCATTTGCCGTCATGGATGCGAATCTCGAAGGGATTGGTCCAATAGCGGAAGTCGAGCTGGTCGGCGACTTTGGTGAAGGGGTTGATGCTGGCGGAATGCAGCCACTGGCAGCCATGGTCGAAAGGCGCCGGCAGGCTGGTCTGGTCTGTATAGGCGCGACCGCCGATGCGTTCCATGGCCTCGACCAGCTCGATATTGAGCCCGGCCGCCGTGGCGGCGCGAGCAGCGGCAAGGCCGGCGGCGCCGGCACCGATGATGACAAGATCGCAGGTGGATTGCATGGGCGGGAGACTAGCCGACCACGTTGGTCCAGACCACCACCGTTTCCTTGTCGCTGGTATTGGCGAAGCGGTGCGGCGTCTGGCTCCTGAACCGGAAGGAATCGCCGGTCTTCAGGTGGAACGTCTGGTCCTCCACCTCGAGCAGCATTTCGCCGGCCATGACATAGCCGCCTTCCTCGCCCTTGTGGGTGTAGAGCTCCGGTCCGGAGGATCCGCCGGGGGAAATGGTGACCAGATAGATCTCCAGGGCGCCGGTGGCGGCCGGGGTGAGGAGCTCCTTCTGCACGCCGCTGGTGTTGAGGGAGAGCACGCGGCGGCCTTGCGCCCGCACGATGCGGCCCAGTTCCTCGACCGGCGGCAACTCGCCCTCGTGGAAGAGCTGCGACATCGGCACGTTGAAGACTTCCGAGAGGCGCCGGAGCGAGCGCATGGTGGGCGAGGTGATGCCGCGCTCGATCTGGCTGAGCGCCCCCACGGAGAGGCCGCAGCGTTCCGCCAGCTGCTCCAGCGAGAGATCGTGCATTTTCCGGAGGCCGCGCAGATGCTGGCCCAGCCACAGATCGGCAATTTTGGTGGCCGGTACGCCGGGCGCGCCGGCCTGCGCAACGGCGCGGCCGGTGGTCTTGCTGGGTTGTCGCCTCGCCTGGGATGTTCTCGGCATGCCTGCAATCGACGGGGCCGCGGCCATGGGGCCGGTGGGCCGATCTGGGTTGAACGCAGCCTGGAGTTCAGATCATTTCAGTGAAAATAGTCAACCTATTTTTCATTTTCCTGCTTGACGGGCCTCGGGCCCACCCATGATGCTAGTGCCCTGCCGAGCCAAGGGGCGGGAAAGCTCTGACCCCGGCACATCAATGGGCTCAAACAGGGAGACTGAAACATGATCCAGAAGATGCTGGGCACCGCCACGTGCGCGCTCTTGGTATCTCTTGCCGGCGCCGCCAGCGCCGAGGGCAAGATCGTCATTTCCAACTGGGACGGCTACATGCCGGCCGAGTTGCTGGAGAACTTCACCAAGGCGACCGGCATCGAGGCCGAAATGACGGTCCATGCCACCAATGAGGAAATCATGGGCAAGGTCGTCGCCTCCGGCGGCAAGGGCTATGACGTGCTGTTCGTCTCCGGCCAGTTCGGCGAAGCGCTGCACAAGCTGGGCCTCGCCGCCGAACTCGACCATGGCAACATCCCGAACCTCGCCAATCTCTACCCCGAGGCGATGCAGCTCAGCCACGATGTCGGCCTCAAATACTCCGTGCCCTATGCCTGGGGCACCACGGGTCTGTGCTATCGCAGCGATCTGGTGAAGGCCGAGCCCACGAGCTGGAACGACCTGCTGAAGCCCAGCGACGATCTCAAGGGCAAGACCACCATGCTGGCGACCGATCGCTGGCTGATGATGCCGGCGCTGCTCTCGCTCGGTTATTCCCTCAATACCGTGGACGAGGGCGAGATCGCCAAGGCCAAGGATCTGTTGATCGAAACCAAGAAGACGCTGCTCGCCTACGATGACACCACCTTCTACACCAAGCTGGTCTCCGGCGAGGCGTCGCTGGTCGAGGCCTGGGACGGCTGGTGCAATTATGGCATCGCCGAGAACGCCGAGATCAAATATGTCATCCCGAGCGAAGGCAGCGACATGTGGGTGGACACGATGGTGGTGACCTCCGCCTCCGAGAACAAGGCGGCGGCCGAGGCCTTCATCAACTACATCCTGCAGCCCGACGTGCATCGCTGGGTCGCTGAGAACATCCTCTACAAGGTGCCCAACAAGGCGGCGATGGACAGCCTCGATCCGGCCCTGGTCACACAATTCCCCAATCTCGGCACGACGCCCGCGGATCTGCTCAAATACGAGCAGCTGCGTGATCTCGGCGACGGACAGAAGCTTTGGTCGAAGACGGTGACGGAAATCACCACCGCCAACTGACGATGTTGGCGAAATGGCGGAGTCCGGCAGCCGACACCGGTACTGGGTGGGTGGCGGCCTGTGGGGACGGGGTCCGCGCCAGCGGCAAGCCGGCTCCGCCATTTATCAGTCTCAATCGGGATCATCATGGTTCTTTCGCGTCGCATCATCCTGACCGGTCCCGGCATTGCCTGGATCATTCTGCTGCTGGTGATCCCCTGCCTGCTGATCCTCGGTAACAGCTTCTTCGAGCGCGGCGTCTATGGCGGCGTCGACTACGTCTTCACCTTCGAGAACTACAGCCGCGCCGTCGATCCGCTCTATGCCAGTGTCTTCTGGAACTCGGCCCGGGTCGCCCTCATCACGACGCTGCTCTCCCTGGCCCTCGGCTATCCCGCCGCCTATTGCATCGCCATGGCGCCCAAGCGCCGGCAGATGGCACTCCTCATCCTGGTGATGCTGCCGTTGTGGAGCAACTATCTCATCCGCACCTATGCCTGGATGCTGATGCTCAACAACGAGGGGCTGATCAACCGGGTCCTGATGGGCGCCGGGGTGATCGAGGCGCCGCTACCGCTGCTCTACAACGATTTTGCCATCATCATCGGCCTCACCTATGGCTACATGCCGTTCATGATCCTCGCCTTGTTCAGCTCGATCTCGAAGCTGGGGCCGGAACTGCGCGAGGCCTCGACCGATCTCGGCGCCAGCGCCTTCACCACCTTCCGCCGCGTCACCCTGCCGCTCACCCTGCCGGGCATCGCTGCGGGTTCGGTCTTCGTCTTCGTTCTTTCGGTCGGCAATTTCGTGACGCCGGACCTGCTGGGCGGCGGCAAGCGCACCATGCTGGGAAACCTCATCTACGACCAGTTCCTGACCGCGCGTGACTGGCCGTTCGGCTCGGCCATCGCCGCCATCGTCATCTTCATCATGATGGCGCTGCTCACCGGCCAGGCGATCCTGATCAACCGGCGGGCCAAAGAGGACGAGGGGGTGGAAGCGGCATGACGCGCACCGACCCGATCCGCGCCTGGCTGGGGGCGCATCTGACCCTGGTCTACGTCTTTCTCTACGGGCCGATCCTGGTGCTCGTGGCCCTTTCCTTCAACAAGGCCGGCATGCCCACGGTCTGGTCGGGTTTCTCGCTGGAATGGTACGGCAAGCTGCTGGCCAACCAGAAGATCCTCTCATCGGTCGGCAATTCGCTGTTCATCGCCGCGGTGGCGACGGCTATATCGACCATCATCGGTACGCTGCTCGCCATGGGGTTGGAAGAACGCCGGCCGCGGATCGTGACCGAGGCGCTCATCTCCGCGCCCATGATCATTCCCGACATCGTCATGGCGATCAGCCTCCTCAGTTTCTATTCCCTGATCAAGCTGACGCTGGGCACGCATTCGGTCATCCTCAGCCATACCGCGTTCATGATCTCCTTCGTCTGCGTCGTGGTGCGGACTCGCTTCAAGCATTTCGACCGCTCGATCATCGAGGCCTCGATCGACCTCGGCGCCAGCGAGCTCACCACCTTCCGCCGCGTCACCCTGCCGGTCATCGCACCCGGGGTGATCGCCGCGGCGCTGCTTGGTTTTACCCTCTCTTTCGACGAGTTCATCATTGCCTATTTCACCGCCGGACC
>JAEUKV010000136.1 GCA_016794165.1 Rhodospirillaceae bacterium | reverse complement strand
CGTCTTCGCCCTTGCCAACCCCACGCCCGAGATCCTGCCCGAGGAGGTGAAGTCGGTGAGGCCCGACGCGGTCATCGCCACCGGGCGCTCCGACTATCCCAACCAGGTCAACAATGTGCTGTGCTTCCCCTTCATCTTCCGTGGCGCCCTCGATGTGGGTGCGACGCAGATCAACGAGGCGATGAAGGTGGCCTGCGTCGAGGCGATCGCCAAGCTGGCGCGGGCGGAGAGCAGCGACGTGGTGGCCTCGGCCTATGGCGGACAGGAAACCCAGTTCGGCCCCGAATTCCTGATCCCGAAACCGTTCGACCCGCGCCTCATCGTCGAGATCGCCCCTGCCGTCGCCCGGGCGGCGATGGAAAGCGGCGTTGCCACAAGGCCGATCAGCGACTGGGCCGCCTATCGCACCCGGCTGGAACAGTTCGTATTCCGCTCGGGCCTGGTCATGAAACCGGTCTTCGAGCGCGCCCGCGCCGATCAACGCCGCATCGCCTATGCCGAGGGCGAGGACGAGCGAGTGCTGCGCGCCGTACAGTCGGTGGTCGATGAGCGCCTCGCGTGGCCGATCCTGATCGGGCGCCGGTCGGTGGTCGAGCGGCGCATCGAGAAGATCGGCCTGCGCCTCACCGAAGGGCGCGATTTCGAGCTCTGCGACCCCGAGGGCGACCCGCGCTTCAACGAATACTGGTCGCTCTATCACGCCCTGACCGAGCGCAAGGGCGTGACGCCGGATTCCGCCCGCACCCTGGTGCGCACCCGCAACACGGTGATCTCCGCGCTGATGGTTCGTCGCGGCGAGGCCGATGCCATGATTTGCGGCACGGTCGGCCGTTTCGAGCGTCATCTCGCCCATGTCCATGAGGTGATCGGCCGCCGGCCGGGCCTTCGCTCCTATTCCAGCGTCACCGCCGTGCTGCTGTCATCGGGTACCTTCTTCATCACCGACACCGAAGTGACCGACAACCCGACTGAGGACGAAATTGCGGAAAGCGCCGTGCTCTCGGCCGAATGGCTGCGGCGCTTCGGCATCGCGCCCAAGGCGGCGCTGCTGTCGCATTCCAATTTCGGCTCCGCCGATACCGATTCCACCCGCAAGATGCGCCGCGCCCTGGGCCTCATTCTGCAGCGGGACCCGGAGCTCGAGGTCGAGGGCGAGATGAAGGGGGATTCCGCCGTCTCCGAACCGATCCGCGAGCGGTTGTTCCCATCCTCCCGCCTCAAGGGGCGCGCCAACCTCCTCATCATGCCCAATCTCGATGCCGCCAACATCACCCTCAACCTGCTGCGGCTGCTGGGCGAGGGCCTCGCCATCGGGCCGATTCTGCTGGGTGCCAACCTGCCGGCGCATATCGTCTCCCAGGCCATTTCCGTGCGCGGCCTCATCAACATGAGTGCCATCGCCGCGGTCGAGGCCCAGGACAAGAAGCGCCAAGATGGCCGGGCGTGAACATCCCGAAACCGAGCGCGCCTCGCTGATCGAGACGGTCGACGAGGAGGAGCTCTATGGGCCCTCCGAGGAGTTGCTGGAGAATGTCTCGGCGGCGCTCAGCGCCGGTGACGTTCCCCTGGTCGAAACCCTGATCGAACCGCTGCATCCAGCCGATGTCGCCGATCTCATCGAGCATCTGGAGCCCGACCAGCGCAAGCTCTTCCTCGACATCACCCGGCATGCGCTGGAGCCGGAGACGATCTCGCATCTCGACGAATCCCTGCGCGACGAGGTGGTCGACCAGATGGCGCCGGCGGAACTCGCCGGCGTGGTCACCGAGCTCGACACCGACGACGCCGTCGATCTCCTGGAAGACCTCGACGACGCCACCCAACGCGAGGTTCTGGCCAATCTGCCGGCCGAGGACCGCGCCTATATCCAGCAGGGCCTCACCTTTCCGGAGGACAGCGCCGGTCGCCTCATGCAGCGCGAGCTGGTGGCGCTGCCCGGGCAATGGAATGTGGGCGAGGCGATCGACCACCTGCGCGCGGCCGCCGATCTGCCGGACGATTTCTACGACCTCTACGTGCTCGATGCCGAGGAAAAGCCCATGGGTTCGGTGCCGCTCAGCCGCGTGTTGCGCTCGAAGCGGGACACCCGCCTGGGCGAGATCATGGACGGCGAGCTGCGCCTGGTGCGCGCCGACACCGACCAGGAGGCAGTGGCCTATCTCTTCCGCCAATACGGACTGATGTCGGCGCCGGTGGTCGACGATGCCGGGCGCCTCATCGGCGTCATCACGGTCGACGACGTCGTCCGCGTGATCGACGAGGAGGCGGAGGAAGACCTCCTCAACATCGTCGGTGTCGGCGACACCGATTTTCACGCCCCGGCCTGGGAAACCGCCTTCCAGCGCGTGCGCTGGCTGGTGGTGACGCTGATCAACACGCTGGTCGCTGCCTTTGTCATCTCGCGCTTCGAGGACACGATCGGGCACTATCCGGCCCTGGCCGTGCTGATGCCGATCACCGCGGCGATGGGCGGCAATGCCGGCGTCCAGGTGATCACGGTCACGGTGCGGGCCCTGGCCACCCGCGAGATCACCCCCAGTTCCCGAGTCGGGCGCATCATTCTCAAGGAACTGCTGGTAGGCCTGATGAACGCGGTGGTGTTCGCCGCCATCCTCGGCACCGTGGGCGGCTTCTGGTTCGGCAACGCGGCGCTCGGCATCGTGCTGGGCAGCGCCATGGTGTTCAACATGATCTGGGCGGGTTTTGCCGGCACCGCCATTCCCATCGTCATGGACCGGCTCGGCCTCGATCCGGCGATCGGCGCCGGTCCGTTTCTCACCACGACCACCGACTGCCTCGGCTTCTTTGCCTTCCTGGGCCTCGCGACACTGTTCCTGACGTGACTGGATGACAAGGTCGCGTGCCGGTGGCAGGATGCCGCCCGGAGATTCGTCCATGCTCGATTTCGCCCTCGGTGAGACCATCGACCAGTTGCGCGAGAGCGTCGCCGCCTTCGCGGCGGTGGAGATCGCGCCCCGCGCCGAGGCGATCGACCGCGACAACGAGTTCCCGCGCGATCTGTGGCGCAAGCTGGGATCGCTCGGCCTGCTCGGAATCACGGTCGAGGCGGAATGGGGCGGCGCCGGCATGGGCTATCTCGAACATGTGGTGGCGATGGAGGAGATCAGCCGCGCCTCCGCGTCGGTCGGCCTTTCCTACGGCGCCCATTCCAATCTCTGCGTCAACCAGATCCGCCGCAACGGGTCGGAGGCGCAGAAGCAGCGCTATCTTCCCGGCCTCATCGCCGGCGAACTGGTGGGAGCGCTTGCCATGAGCGAGGTGGAAGCCGGCTCCGACGTGGTCTCGATGCGGCTCCGCGCCGACGCGGCGCCGGGCGGTTTCGTCCTCAACGGCGCCAAGATGTGGATCACCAACGGCCCCGATGCCGATGTGGCCGTCGTCTACGGGAAGACCGACATGGCGGCGGGATCGCGCGGCATCAGCGCCTTCCTGGTGGAGAAGGGCGATGTCGGCTTTACCTGCGCGCGCAAGCTCGACAAGCTGGGCATGCGCGGCTCCAACACCGGCGAACTGGTGTTCGCGGACTGCTTCCTGCCCGAAGACCGTCTGCTGGGTCCGCGCGACGGCGGCGTGCGCGTTCTCATGAGCGGTCTCGATTTCGAGCGCGCGGTGCTGGCGGGTGGACCGCTCGGCATCCTGCAGGCCTGCCTCGACGTGGTCCTCCCCTATGTTCATGACCGGCAGCAATTCGGCGCGCCCATCGGCACCTTCCAGCTGATCCAGGCCAAGCTGGCCGACATGTACACAAATGCCAACGCCGCCCGCGCCTATGTCTATCAGGTGGCGCGTGCCTGCGACCGCGGCGCGCCCACGCGCAAGGATGCCGCCGGTGCCATCCTTTTCGCCGCCGAACGCGCCACCGCGGCAGCCCTCGATGCCATCCAGATCCTTGGCGGCAACGGCTATATCAACGACTATCCGGCCGGGCGCCTGTTGCGTGATGCCAAACTCTACGAGATCGGCGCCGGCACCTCCGAGATCCGCCGCATGCTGATCGGTCGCGAACTGTTCGACGAGACGAGGAGCTGACCATGTCGCTGGAAATGCGCGAGAATTGCGAGAAATGTGCGAGATCCTTGCCGCACACGGCCGACAATGCCTGGATCTGCTCCTATGAGTGCACCTGGTGCGGCCCCTGCGCCGATGCCATGAATCACATCTGCCCCAATTGCGGCGGGGAATTGCAGCGCCGCCCGACCCGCCAGAAGAAGGAAAGCTGATTATCATGCCGCGCCAACTGATCTCCTCCGGTTCCGCCTTTGAAAAGACCGCCGGCTATTCCCGCGCCGTGGTCGACGGCGACTGGATCTTCGTCTCCGGCACCACCGGCTTCGACTATGAGAAGATGAGCATCTCGGAAGATGTGGTGGAACAGACCCGCCAGACCTTCCGCAACATCGAGGCGGCGCTGCAGAAGGCCGGTTCCGGCCTCAAGGACGTGGTGCGCGCCCGCTATATCATCGTCGATCCCAACGACTGGTCGAAGGTGGCGCCGGTCTTCGGCGAGTATTTCGGCGAGATCCGCCCGGCCTCGACCGCCATCGTCTGCGGCCTGGTGGATCCGAAGATGAAGATCGAGATCGAAGTCACCGCGAAGAAACAGGGGTAGCCCATGTCCACCATCCTCATCACCGGCGCCAATCGCGGCATCGGCCTCGAGTTGACGAAGCAATACGCCGCCGCCGGCTGGACTGTCATCGCCTGCTGCCGCAAGCCGGCGGAAGCCAAGGCGCTCAGGGCGGTCAAGGGCGCCGTCGAGATCCAGCCCCTCGACGTCACCAAGCCGGCTTCGCTCGCGAAACTGAAAAAGGCGCTGGGCAACCGGCCGCTGGACGTGCTGCTCAACAATGCCGGCGTGTCCGGCAAGCGCCTCGGCTTCGGCAAGACGGACCCGAAGGATTTTCTCTCGGTCCTTCATGTCAACACGGTGGCGCCGCTCCTGGTGACCGAGGCGCTGCTCGGCAACGTCAGGCGCGGCAAGCTGAAGAAGATCGTCTCGATCAGCAGCAAGATGGGTTCGATCGGCGACGGGCCCGCCGGCGGCGCCTATGCCTACCGCGCCTCGAAGACCGCCCTCAACATGGTGATGGTGAATGCCGCCGGGGAACTGAAGGGCAAGGGCATCGCGGTGGCGGTGCTGCATCCCGGCTGGGTCAGGACCGACATGGGCGGCCGGTCGGCGCCGCTCAAGGTGAGCGAAAGCGCCGCCGGCATCGTCAAGGTGATCGACGGCCTCGACCTCGCCACCACCGGCCGCTTCATCAATTACGACGGCAAGCCGCTGCCGTGGTGAAGCCGTCATGACAAAACCGCCGATCGCGTTCTACTTCGACTTCTCCTCGCCCTATGGCTATATCGCCGCCCACCGGATCGAGGCGCTGGGGGTTGCGACCGGCCGCAGGGTCGACTGGCACCCGATCCTGCTCGGTGTCGTGTTCAAGGAGACCGGGCAGTCGCCGCTCCTCACCCAGAAGCTGCGCGGCCCCTATCACGCCCACGACCTGGCCCGCACCGCGCGGCGGTTCGGCATTCCCTTCCGCCTGCCCGAGGGTTTCCCGATGGCGACGATGGCGGCGGCCCGTGCCTTCTACTGGGCGACCGACACCGCGCCCGACCGGGCGAAGGCGCTGGCCCTCGCCTTGTTCGACGCCGCCTTCGCCGCGGGCATCAACATCACCCGGGCGGAAACCGTGGCGGAGATCGCGGGCCGGGCCGGATTCGATGCTGGCGCGGTTACCGCCGCCATCGCCGATCCCGCCATCAAGGAACGCCTCAAGGCGGAGACCGACGCCGCCATCGCGAAGGGCGTCTTCGGCTCGCCCTATTTCATCGTCGACGGGGAGCCGTTCTGGGGCCATGACCGCCTCGCCGACCTCCAGGACTGGATCCAGGGCGGCGGCTGGTGACAGGGGGAAATCGGCTGTCTAGAGTGGCGTCTGAAACGCCCCCTCACCCTGACCCTCTCCCGCGAGGGGAGAGGGAATGAGGTGTCGACGGCAATAGTCTTCAAGACGGAAGATTGTTGCATCACATGCACCAAGCCCCTCGCCCCTTGCGGGAGAGGGGTTGGGGTGAGGGGGCCTAACAACAATCCAGGTGTTCCCATGCTCGATCAATCCTTCGCCCGTGACATCATCGCCGCCGTCGACGCCGGATTCGACGCCCAGGTCAAGGAGACCATGGCCCTCACGGCGATTCCATCCTTGCGCGGGCAGGAGGCGACGGCGCAGGATTTCATGGCTGCCCATTACCGCGACCGTGGTCTCTCGGTCGATCACTGGCAGATCCGGGTCGAGGACATCCAGCATCTGCCGGGCTTCTCGCCGGTGGCGGTGTCATACGAGAACGCCTTCAACGTGGTGGGCAGCCACCGCCCGCGCGAGGTCAAGGGCCGCTCGCTGATTCTGAACGGGCATATCGACGTGGTGCCGACAGGGCCGCACGATTTGTGGACCCGGCCGCCCTTCGACGTCTATCTCAAGGACGACTGGCTCTACGGGCGCGGCGGCGGCGACATGAAGGCGGGGCTCTATGCCAATCTGGCCGCCTTCGACGCCCTCGACCGCCTCGGCCTCAGGCCCGCGGCACCGGTCTACCAGCAATCGGTGGTCGAGGAGGAATGCACCGGCAACGGGGCTCTTGCCTGCCTGCAGCGCGGCTACCGCGCCGACGCCGCGATCATCCCCGAACCGATGGGCGATTCGCTGCTGAAGGCGCAGCTCGGCGTCATGTGGTTCCAGGTCAAGGTGCGCGGCCGCCCGGTCCATGTCGCCTATGCCGGATCCGGCGCCAATGCGATCGAGGCCGCCTATCCGATCATGCAGGCGCTCCATGCGCTCGAAGACAAGTGGAACAGCGCGCGGCACGAGATCTGGCACGAGCACAAGCACCCGATCAATTTCGTGGTCTCGCGCATCGAGGGCGGCGACTGGACCTCGAGCGTGCCGGCCTGGTGCACCTTCGACATGCGCATCTCGTTCTATCCGGGGATGGAACTGGCCAGCGTGCGCCGCGACGTCGAGGAGACCGTGCGCGGGGCGGCGGCGGGGCACAGCTTCCTCGCCAACAACCCGCCGGAGGTGGTCTATCACGGCTTCCAGGCGGAACCCTATGTGCTCAAGAACGCCGATGCCGCCATCGCCACGCTGGAAGGGGCGCACCGCCTCGCCTTCGATGCCGAGCTGCCGGTGATTGCCACCACCGCCACCACGGATGCGCGCTTCTTCGGCCTCTATGCCGACACCCCGGCCCTGGTCTATGGCCCGCTCTCCGAGGACATCCACGGCTTCGATGAACGCGTGAACTTGACCTCGCTCCGCCGCATCACCCAGGGCATTGCCCTCTTCATGGCCGATTGGTGCGGGGTGGAGAAGAAATGATGCGCCTTGCCCTTGCCCTGCTCCTTTTCTTGGCTTCCTGTGGGGGTGCCCCTAAGGTGAATCCATCAGAGTCGGGACCTTGTGGAGCTCTTGAGGTCGACGCATGCGTCTCATTTCTTGATGATCGGGGCGTGACGAAAGAAGCCCGAAACGATGCCCTAATCGCAGCTGGCGAGGCGCGCATGAAGCTGGATGCACCTGAGCACGCCATTCCTTTTTACGACGCCATTTTGGACCGAGATCAAAAGAACGTTGTAGCCCACGAGAAGAGTGCGGCGGCTCTGGTTGCGCTCGCGGAGAATTTCGGGAGCACCTATAATGAAATCGATACCATTTTTGCCAGGGGATATTACGTTTTGGCTGGCAAGGAATACGTCAAAGCAATCGAGATTGACCCCACTCGGCAGGAGAATTATCTGGCGGCCGTCACTGCATTTCTCAAGGGCAACGACAACCGTTGCCATCGGTCCAGATTGGTAAGGGCTGATCACGAGGAGCGATTTGGTTCAACCGATGATCAAATCAAGATGGTTGAACTCATCAAGAAGGAATGCCTTATGCTTTGATGCGTCTGGTGCGCGTTTCAAGGCAGCAGGATATACGTCTTCCGCACCGTCTCGTGGATCTCCCACACGCCGAGGCTCTCGGCGGGGAAATAGAGGGCGTCGCCGGCGCTGATCTCGATCACCTGGCCGTTGTCGGCGTGGAAGGTGCAGCGTCCCTGGACGAAATGCGCGAATTCGGCGCTGCGGATCTGGCGCTTCCACTTGCCGGGCGAACATTCCCAGATGCCGAAATCGGGCTCCTTTCCCTTCTCGGTGGGCGAGGTGCCGCGCAAGGTGGCCACCGGCTCGCCCAGGGGTTCCGCCACCTTGCCCCAATCCTCCAGCGACGCCGATGGCAGACCGTGGGTGTTGGCAAGGCGCTTGATCATGAATCGCTCCTGGTTCGGGCGGGAAAGAATGGGGGCGTGCGGGTTATTGTGGCTGTTCCTGCACCGGCTGATAGGCCATCGCCTCGGCCAGCGCCACATTGAGCTCGGCGCTCGTAAGTTCGCTCTTCAGCCGGTCGCGCAACCCCTCGACGACCTTCACCTCGGACGGATTCTTGAGCAGGGTGGCGGCGATGGTGAGCCAGGTGAAGGCCCGGGGCTTGTTCTGCGGGATGCGGATGTTTTCCTGGGAGTTGAGAACGCCGATCCCCAGCATGGCGTCGGGATGGCCTTGGCGCGCCGCCCGCTCGTACCAGTCCAGCGCCAGCTTGAAATCGGCCGGGCCGGCATAGCCATAGTGGTAATAGCCGGCGAGGCGGTACTGCGCTTCCGGGTCGCCCCTGGGGGCCATGTCCTTTAGCTTCAGGAAGGCGTCGACCTTGCGCCCCTCCAGTTCCAGGCGCAGCACTTCCTGCAGTTCCTCCGGCAGGGCCTCCGTTTCCGCCTGCGCGGATGCGGGGCCGGCCGGCAGCAAGAGCGGCACGGCCGCCAGCAGGGCGAGGGCGAGACAACCGGGAATCAGGCGGCGGATGGAAGGGTGCTTCGGCATGGCCGGGAGAATTGCCGATCTTGTGCCCGCGTGCAACCCGCGACGCAGCCGATCACGCAGCCGTCATGCCGGGCCGTGACCGCTGTCACAGGCCCGGGTCAAAGACCGTGCCGAAAACGCAGCCAGAGGGGCTGCGCGCCATGCGGTCAGCGGTCAGTTCGCCGGCAATTGGTTCGCCGGTTTTAGTTAGTCTGGCGCTGCGAGGTGAACTTGTCCTCCAGGATGCTCTTGCCGAGGTCCTGCACGAATTCCGCCGTCGTTTCCGGGCCGTGTTTCGCCACCAGGGCGAAGAGGGCGGCCGAAATCGACATGGTGCCGATCGTGTCGAACGGGATGCCCTTGTTGAAGGCGTCCTCCCAATAGGCGTTGAACATCTCGAAGCACAGCTTGCGCTGATCCTCGTCGGTGGTGGGTGGTGGTGTCATCTCCGGCCTTTTAGCCAATGCGGTCTCCATAGCCATCTCCTTGAACGGTTGACCATTCCTGTCTTAGCAAGCCCCATGCCAGCGGCGAAAAACCGAATCGCTACCGCATCTTGGGGTCGAAACGGAATCCGTTCGCGAGTCGTTGAGGCATTAGACCCCGGCCCCCTCTACAACTCCTTAACGCCGCGGCGGGAATCGACCGCATCCGTACGGGGATCGGCAGAATCTGCCGGGTGACCTCAAGCCGGCGGCACCCCTTCTGGCAGTTCCCAGGCGGGGTTCCAGGCCACTTCCCAGAGATGCCCGTCCGGGTCCTGGAAATGCCCGCCATAGCCGCCCCAGAAACGGGTCCGCGCCGGGTCGGTGATGTTGGCCCCGGCCCGTTTCGCTTCGGCCATCACCGCGTCGACCTCGGCTTTCGAGCCTACATTGTGGCCGATGGCGACGGCGCCCTGGACATGGGTGGTGGGCTCGATCTGCGCCTCCACCCCCAGCGACTGGCGCGGATAGAGGGCCAGCATCAGATGGTCGTTGAGACGAAAGAACGCCACCGCCCCGTGATCGAACTCTTTCCCGACGATCCCCTCGCTGGCGAGACCCAGCCCGTCGCGATAGAAGGCGAGGGCGCGCGCGAGATCCGCAACCGCCAGGGTGAGGACGCTGATGCGCGGCTTCATGCCAGATAGTCCGCCTTCTCATGCACCTCGATCAGCGTGGGGCCGTCGGCCTTGCAGGCGCGCTGGATCGCCGCGGTGAGCTCGGCGAGGCTCGCGGGCTTCTCGGTATGGGCGCCGAAGGCCTTGGCAAGCGCGATGAAGTCCGGGTTGCGCTGCTTGACGCCGAGCTCGGGAATGTCGCGCTCGTTCATGCCGAGGGCGATCTGGCCGAAGGCGTCGTTGTTCCACAGCAGGATCGGGAGCGGCAGCTTGAGCTCCACCGCCGTCGCCAGATCCTGCACCGTGAACAGGAAGCCGCCGTCGCCGGCGATGGCGATGACGTCGCGTTCGGGGCAGGCGATCTTGGCGCCGATCGCCGCCGGCATGGCATAGCCCAGCGTGCCGAAGCCGTTGGGATGGAACCAGCAGCGCGGCCGCTCCAGCGGGAAGGTGACATTGGCGGTATAGGCGATCTGGGTCATGTCGCTGACCACGAT
>JAEUKV010000083.1 GCA_016794165.1 Rhodospirillaceae bacterium | reverse complement strand
GGCTTGTGTGTTGTCTGCATACATTTCTTCCCGACGCCGCCCCGCCGGAACGGGTTCCACCGGCCGGGGCGCCACACGGAGTTGGGAGCGGGTGAGAGCCATGGATCGGATGACCTTGCCGGCTTCGCCCGCGACCACCCGCCCGGACTCGTCGCCGGACTCATCCCCGGAATTGTCGGGATGGGCGCCGAGCGATCGGGCGCTGCTTCTCTGCTTTGTCCTCGCCTCGCTAGCCATGGTGCCGGCGCAGATCGTCCGGCTGCTCCAGGAGGCGCCGCTCCCCTGGCTGCTGGCGGATTACGGCGGGCGGCTGCTGGCGCTTGCCGTCATCGTGCTGCTGCCGGCCGGGCGCTGGTGCCTGCGGCAAAAGGGGCGCCTGCGCGTCCGGCGCCGGGAGGCGCTGCTCTGGGCCTTCGTCATCGCGGCCTTCTTCGGGGCGAGTCCGTTTTTCGGCTGGCTCGCGGCCAGCCTGCCGCAGACCGCGCTGGGTGCCTATCCGCAGCCCGTTGGCGGGCTCTATCTCTTCGATCTCACCCTGGGCCTGGCGCTGGTCGCGCTCCATGAGGAGCTGGTGTTCCGCAAGCTCGCCCGGGCGGCCCTGGCGCGGCTGCTGCGCCACGAGCTGGCGGTGATCCTCGCCAGTGCGCTCATCTTCGCCGCCTATCACTGGTGGACCGGCATCGGCAACATGGCGGGGGCGTTTTGTTTCGGCCTTGCCGCCATGGTGTGCTACCGGCGCACCGGCGTGCTGTGGCCGGTGGTGGTGGCGCACTACCTCACGGATCTGCTGGTCTTCGCCTAACCCGCCGCGGCCGCGATGCCGACCTCGGCCAGCGGTATCTCGGCATGGAGTTCGCGGAAGTCGCGCCAGAAATCGCCGCCGTCGCGGGAAGAGACGATGCCCCCGAACACGCCGGTGACGTGCCGCCCGTCTTCCGAGATGGGGAGGTTCAGCCTGGCATAGGCGAGATAGCGCCGGTCATAGGACGTCATGTGGTCGTGGGTGTAGCTGAGCTGGCGCCGTGCCACGATGGCATGGGTCTGGCGCGAGGTCTGGTCGAAATCGGCGAAGGCCGCGGGCTTCACATGGCGCGCCCGGATCTCGCCCCGGCTCAATCCCCCGGGCTCGAAGCCGAAGGCCAGGACGATGTTGCTGCCGGCCAGCCGGTAGCGGAGATCGTCCGGCGTCCGCCCGGCATCGAGCAGATAGAGCGAGGGCAGCAGATCGCGCAGCGCCACGGCATCGATGGCCTGACGGCGCGGCACCGACCCGTCTGGCGAGAGGCCGCGCCAGTAGCGATAAAGCCTGATCAATTGTGGATGATGGATGCAATCCGGCACGAATTCGGTCACGGCGGCGGTGTCCCGACAATCCTGATAACGAAGCTGTCATAAGGCCATGTTTCCCTGCCCGGTCGCAACCGCTGCCGTCCGGGGCCACTTCACGAGGGCTTGATGACGCTTTCCGCCTCATCAGGAGTGAGTTCGCGCCATTTCCCCTCCGGCAAATCGCCCAGCGCGACCCCGCCCACAGCCGCGCGGTGCAGCGCCTCCACGTGATTGCCGATGGCAGCGAACATGCGCCTGACCTGGTGATAGCGCCCCTCATGCAGGGTCAGGCGCGCATGATGGGGATCAAGTTCCTCCAGCTCCGCCGGCAGCAGCGGCTTTTTTTCCGACTCCAGCATCAATGTGCCGGCGGCGAAGATCGCGCCCTCGTCGCCCTTCAGCGGCCGCGCCAGCGTCACCTCATAGACCTTGGGCACGTTCGATTTGGGCGAGATCACCCGGTGCAGGAAGGCGCCGTCGGCGGTGAACAGCAGCAGGCCCGTGGTGTCGCGGTCGAGGCGCCCGATGGGCGAGACGGGCGGCTTGCGGAAGCGGAAGCGCATGGGCAGGAGATCGTAGACGATGCGTCCCGGATCCTTGGTCGAGCAGGTATAGCCCAGCGGCTTGTTGAGCATGAGGACCGCGCTGGCATCGGGATCGAGCGGCGCACCGTCGAAGCGGATCTCCCGGTGCGCGATGGTGGAATCAAAGTCGAGCGGGCTGCCGTCGGCGGCGGCCACGCGCCCGTTGCGAATGAGCGCCATCATCTCCTTGCGGCTGCCATAGCCGAGATTGGCGAGATGCTTCACCAGTTTCATGCCGCCATCCGCCGTCTCATTTCCGCGCCTCGATCACCTTGTAGCCGCCTTCATCCGCCAGCACGCGCGAGGTGGCGAAAGCGGCGGCGAGACCGCGTTCATAGGGAAGATGCCGGTTGGCCACCAGCAGGAAACGCCCGCCGGGCCTAAGATGCCTGGCCGCCGCCGCGATGAAGGCCTGGCCGAGATCGGCGCGGTCCTCGCGCGAAACATGGAAGGGCGGGTTGCTGACAATGAAGTCGTAATTCCGCCGCAGCCCCGTCGTCACGTCGTGCCAGTGGAAGGCAAGCGGGATGCCGTGGGCACGGGTGCCGAGGTTTTCCCGCGCAAGGTCGAGGGCCATGCGCTCGGCCTCGTAGAGATCGAGCGCCGTCATGCCGGGGCAGCGCGCCAGCAGTGCGGCACCGAGATAGCCGACGCCGCAGCCGAGATCGGCGCCGTGCCCGGCAAGGTCGGCCGGGAAATGTTCGGCCAGAAGCAGTGAGCCCGCATCGATGCGGTCCCAGGCAAAGAGGCCGGGGCGGCTCCAGAACGGCCCGCCCGGAAAATCGGTGCTGGCAATCCGGCGTGGCGCGCCCGATGCGTGCCATTCCACGAGACGCGCGCGGTCGATGCGCGCGGGATCGATCCGCGCCCAGCAGACGCGGCACTTGTTTTTCGACAGCGTCTCGACCCCGCCCGCGAGCGACGCAAGATCGGCGGCCAGCGATTTCGCCCCCTCGCTGTTGGCGGCGGCCGCCACCAC
>JAEUKV010000330.1 GCA_016794165.1 Rhodospirillaceae bacterium | reverse complement strand
GTCGACCGGCTCGACCTCGCGGTCGCCGACAACGAGTTTTTCGCCCTGCTGGGACCGTCCGGCTGCGGCAAGACCACGCTGCTGCGGATGATCGCCGGCTTCGAGGTGCCGGACGAGGGCCGCATCATCCTCGGCGGCAGCGACATTACCGGCCTCAAGGCCAACCGCCGCCCGATCAACCTCATGTTCCAGTCCTATGCGCTCTTTCCGCATATGAGTGTCGCCGCCAACGTGGCCTATGGGCTGGAAATGGAGGGCATGCGCGGTGCCGAGCTCGCGCGCCGGGTCGAGGAGGCCCTGGCGCTGGTGCAGCTCACCGCCCTTGCCAAACGCAAGCCGGCGCAGCTCTCGGGCGGGCAGAAGCAGCGCGTGGCGCTCGCCCGCGCTTTGGTCAAGCGGCCGAAACTGCTGCTGCTCGACGAACCGCTGGGTGCGCTTGACAAGAAGCTCCGCGAGCAGATGCAGATCGAGTTGAAGCGCCTGCAGCAGGAGACCGGTATCGCCTTCCTGGTCGTGACCCATGACCAGGAGGAGGCCCTGACCATGGCGGATCGCATAGCCTTGCTGCGCGCCGGGCGCATCGCGCAGCTCGACCGCCCGCGTGCGCTTTACGAGCGGCCCAATTCCCGCTTCGTCGCCGATTTCATCGGCCAGATGAATTTCCTGGAAGGCACGCGACGGTCCGATGGCTTCGAGGTGCCGGGGCTGGGTGTGTTCGGCGCGCTCAACCTTGAGGATATCGCGCCGGGTGCCCCCGGTGTGCTGGCGATCCGGCCGGAAAGGATTGAGCTCCATCTGCGGGAACAGGCCGGCGCCCTCGTCGCCAAGATCGACGGCCTTGCCTATCTCGGCCAGGACCTCATCCTGCATCTGAAACTGGCCGACCGCAGCGCCCCGCTCATTGCGCGGGTTCCGGCCGCCAATCCGCTGAGCGCCGAGCTCGCCCAGGGCATGCCGCTCTGGTGCGCCTGGCCGGCGAGCCATAGTTTGATCCTGTCGGAATAGAAAAGAAGTCGAGGAGAGAGAGAATGGGAAAAACGATCGTCCTGTTTCCGGAAGCGGCCTTCGGCCCGGCCTTGAATTGCGTCGGCATCGCGCAGCGCCTGAAGGGCATGGGCCATAACCCGGTCTTCGTCTGCGACAAGGGCTTCAAGGGTGTCTTCGAGAAATACGGGTTCGAGGAGAACCTGGTCGACATGTCGGGCGGCATGTCCGACGAGGAGATCGCCAAGTTCTGGGCCAATTTCATCGCCGAGAAGCAGCCGCATTTCCGCCTCTCCCCGATCGACCAGCTGCCCACCTATGTCATTCCGGTCTGGGAGGCGATCGTCGATTCGGCGATCATTGCCGAGGAAGGGCTCAAGGCGCATCTCTCCCGCATCAAGCCCGACCTGGTCGCGGTCGACAACGTCATCCTCTTCCCGGCGATCAAGAAGGCGGGCTGTCCCTGGGTGCGCATCATCTCCTGCTCGGAGAACGAGATTCCCGATCCCGATATCCCGCCGCATCTTTCCGGCTGCCACGAGAACGACAAGGCGGGGTTCAAGAAGTTCGAAGACCGGTTCCTCGAGCTGGTGAAACCGACCCACAAGCGCTTCAACGATTTCCTGGCGCAACAGGGCCACGCCCCCTATCCGCTGGGCGAATTCTTCGAAGCCTCGCCCACCATGAACCTGCTGCTCTACCCGAAGCCATTGGCCTTCAAGCGCCGCACGCCCCTCGACCCGCAGCGCTTCCAGTATCTCGAAGGCTGCGTGCGCGACGAGGGCACCTATACCGTGCCCACCTTCCCGGTCCACAACGACAAGCCGCTCATTTATGTTTCCTACGGTTCGCTGGGCGCCGCGGATATCGAACTCTACAAGAACCTGATCGCGGCCTTTGCCAAGCTCCCCTATCGGTTCCTGATGAATGTCGGCGATTACATCGGCGAGTATTCGGACGTACCGGGCAACGTGCATCTGGAGAGCTGGTACCCGCAGCCCGCCGTCATTCCCCATGTGGACCTCTTCATCCATCACGGCGGCAACAACAGCTTCAACGAGGCGCTCTATTTCGGGAAGCCCGCGATCATCATGCCGTTCTGCTGGGACGGCCTCGACAACGCGGCGCGCATTCACGACACCGGCTATGGCGAGCAGTTACCGCGCTATACCTGGACCGAAGAGCAAATGGCCGGCACCATCGCGCGATTGCTGGGTGACCGGGCCATGAAGCAGCGCCTCAACGCGGTGGCGGCCCATATGCAGGCGGCCAAGGGCACCGAGAAGGCCGCCAACATCCTGGCCGAAATCGCGACCACCGGAAAATTCAAGCCATGAGCAGCCGCGCGAAACTCGATTCGTCGGCACCGCATATCTACGACGCCATGCATTTCGACGACCTCGCAGATTGGGGCGAACAGCCCGACTGCCTGGAAGGCCCGTCGAAATCCTCCGGCCGGCTGCTGTTCAAGCGGCCCGATGCCAGTGTCGGCGGCAATTCGCCGGAGACCGGCCTCTGGGTGGTTACCCCCGGCAAATGGCCGCTCGCCATCCCCAGGGACGAGTTCTGTCACTTCATCGGTGGCCGGGCCACCTATGTGCGCGACGATGGCGAGGTGATCGAAGTCACCCCCGGCACCTGCGTCCACTTTCCCGCCGGCTGGACCGGAATCTGCACGGTCCACGAGACCCTGCGCAATGTCTACATGCTGCGATAACAGGAGTAGCAAAGTGACCACACCCGTCCTCTACAACCCGAAATCTGTGACCGAGCTCAAGGATTGGGGTCCGATCCCGACCATGATCGAGGGCCAGTCCATGACCTCCGGCGTGCTGCTGCACAAGGGCCCCAATGGCGAGAACGAGACCGGCATCTGGGTCTGCACGCCCGGATTCTGGAACTGCCATGTAACCCGCGACGAGTTCTGCCATTTCATGCTGGGGCGCTGCACCTACACCCACGAGAGCGGCGAGGTGATCGAAATCTACCCCGACACCATCGCCTTCTTCCCGCAGGACTGGAAAGGCACCTGCCGGGTGCATGAGACGGTGCGCAAGGTTTACATGATTCGGTAATGACGAAAACTCGTCAGCCCCGGGCTTGTCCCGGGGACCCAGTGGTGCAGTTGATAGACTGGATGCCCGGATCAAGTCCGGGCATGACGGTTTCAGGTAGTGAGTGTCAGAATGTCCAGCTTCGACCCCTCCCGCGGCCAGATTTTTGTCGGCAATGATTATGTGGCGGCGAAGGGTGCGCCCCTGACCGAGGTCAAGAACCCGGCCGACCTCTCCATCGTCGGCCGCATCGCACAATGCGCGCCGGCAGCGCTCGACGAGGTGCTGACGAGAGCGCAAGCGGCGCAGAAGGATTGGGCAACACTCGACGGCAAGTCGCGCGCGGGCGCCCTCCACCGCCTTGCCGATGCGATGGAGGCGGCGACCGCGGGCCCGGCTGCCGAACTGATGACGCGGGAAATGGGCAAGCCCTTCACCGAATCCGCCGGCGAGCTGATGAACGTGGCGCCGATCTTCCGCTATTTCGCGGAACTGGCGCGCGAGGATGGCGGTTTCGTGGCGGCGCCTACGTCGCCGGGGTCGCTCCAATATGCGCGCTGGTATCCTTACGGCGTCACCGGCCATATCGTGCCCTACAATTTCCCGATCATCCTGATGGCCTTCACGGTCGCTGCGTCCCTGGCGGCCGGAAACGCCGTGGTGATCAAGCCAGCGCCGGCAACCTCACTCTCGACGCTGGCCTTCATGGTACATTTCAAAAACCTGCCCGCGGGCCTCGTCGCCTGTGTCACCGGCGGTATCGACACCGCGCAGGCCCTCATCGCGGACGAACGCATCGGCGCCATCGCCTTCACCGGCTCGGTCGAAGCCGGCCGCGAGGTGGCGGCTTCCTGCGGGCGCCTGCTGAAGCCCTGCGTCATCGAAGCCGGCGGGTCGGACCCGATGATCGTGATGGACTCAACCGACCCCGAGATCGCGGCGGCCGCGGCGGTCACCGGTGCCTTCCATCTTTCCGGCCAGATCTGCACCTCGACCGAGCGCATCTTCGTCCATGAGAAGGTGCATGATGCCTTCGTGGACGCCATGGTCGCGAAGACCAAGCAATTGCGCATCGGCAACGGCTTGAAGAATGTCGAGATCGGGCCGCTGGTCTCGGAAGCCGCACGCGCGAAGGTCATGCGCCTCGTTGACCAGGCGGTGGCGCAGGGGGCGAAGATCGCCTGCGGCGGCCGCGTGCCGGCGGAACTGAATTCCGGCTGGTTCTATGAGCCGACCATCCTCACCGGTGTCACCCCGGCGATGGACCTGATGCAGGCCGAGATGTTCGGGCCGGTGGCGCCCATTGTCCGCATCCGCGATTTCGAGGAGGCCATCGCACTCGCCAACCAGTCCAAATTCGGCCTGGGTGCCGCGATCTTCACCGCGAAGCTTGAGGAGGCCATGGCGGCCGTCGACCGGCTGGAGGCCGGCATGGTCTGGGTCAACAATGTGCTGGGCGACAACGACGCCTTGCCCTTCGGCGGCTGGAAGCTGTCGGGGCTGGGCCGCGCGCTCAGCCGCCTTGGCCTCAACGCCTTCCGCCAGTCGAAGATGGTGATGCTGGATCCGAAGGCGGAGTTGCAATCCTGGTGGTATCCGTATTCGCCGGGTTTCTATCAGGAACGCGGTGGGCGCTGGGAGTGAAAGACCTATCATGAAACATCTCTATCATCCGACCGCGCTCGATCCCGCGACACCGGTGCCGAGCTGGTGGCGCGACACCCGCACCGACGCGCCCGACTATCCGGCCCTCGATGGCGACGTCGAGAGCGAGGTGGCGATCATCGGCGGAGGCTATACCGGCCTCTCCGCCGCCTATCACCTTGCTCGGGACCACGGCATAGAGGCCGTCGTGCTGGAACGCGCCTATCCCGGCTGGGGCGGGTCCGGTCGCAATGGCGGATTCTGCTGCATGGGCTCGTCGAAAATGCCCTGGCACAGGATGGTGGGGAAGTTCGGCCTCGCCGAAACGCAGCGCTTCTGGCGCAGCCAGAAGGACTCTGTCGAGCTGGTGGCCGAGATCGCGACGCGCGAGGAACTCGACATCGACAGGACCGGTACCGGCGAGATTTCCCTGGCACACAAGCCGAGCCTGGTCGATGGGCTCAAGGAAGAGGCCGCCTATATGGCGAGGACCTTCGGCGCCCGCGAGACCTTCGTGCCGAAGGAAGAGTTGGTGGCGCAGGGGTTGAACTCGCCCGGTCTCCATGCCGGGGTCGCCAACCCGGTGGGCTTCGGCCTCAATCCCTGGAAATACGTGACCGGCCTTGCCGCGGCGACGGCGAAAGCCGGCGCGCGCATCTTCGGCAATACCGAGGTGATTCACTGGAGCCGCGAGAGGGCGAAGCATGTGCTGACCACCCCGCGCGGCCGGGTGCGCGCCGCCAAGGTCCTGATCGCCACGGCCGGTTACACAGGCGAGGATCTGCATCCCGACTATGCCGGGCGCATCCTGCCGGCCTTGTCCTCGATCGTGGTGACACGGCCGATGAGCCAGGCTGAGCTCGATGCCCAGGGCTGGACCAGCACCACGCCGGTCTACGACATCCGCTATCTGCTGCATTACTTCCGCCTGCTGCCGGACGGGCGCATGATGTTCGGCGGCCGCGGCGGTCTCTCGGCGGAGCCAGCCCTGCTGCGGCGCCAGCAGGACAATATCGAGGCCGCCTTCCGTGCCTATTACCCGGCATGGCGCGAGGTCGAGATCACCTATCGCTGGTCCGGCCTGCTCTGTCTCGCGCAGGACCTGGTGCCGCATGTGGGTGCCTGGGACGATCAGCCCGGGATCTACTTCGCCATGTGCTATCACGGCAACGGTGTCGCCATGGGCACCTGGTCGGGCCGCGCCGCGGCGCGGGCGATGACCGGAGGTATCGATGAGCGGCCGGATTTCATCCGCCGCCCGCCGCCGAAATTCCCGCTGCCCTTCCTGCGCCCGCTTTATCTGCGCGGTGCCTATATCGGCTATGGCTTGCGCGACAGCCTGAGCTGAGGGTGACTGGACCCGGGTCGGTCGATCAGGGCTCGTTGGCGGCGATGGGCAGGCGGTGTGGTTTGGGCAACGCCTTGTGGCCGCAGCGGATCTGCGGCAAGGGCCGGCAGAACCAGCCGCGTACCGTGATCAGCACGGGCTTGGCGAAGATATCCTCGCGCCTGGCGGTGACACTCATCTCGACATCCTCGATTCGGGAGCCGGCTTCATTGGCCGGTACTGGTACCGGACCTTCTTGTCGAAACGATGACATGGGGATGACGCTTCGATGCCGTTCCGGTGGTCGCGGGAAAACCTGAGAAGAAAGGGATCGCCGACGGGCAGTTTGGGGGGCGGAAGCGCCCGTCGGCGGGGTGTGGACCGGGGACCGGATCGGTCCCGCATTTCCGTTTCACCCGATGCTGTATGACCAGCAAAGTGCAATCGCAAACTTAGAGAAACCCTCGGCAGGAAGGAGGGAGGCCGTCCCACCGACCCTTTAGATATGGGACGGACCGACGTCATTTTCAGTGATCGGGGTCACACTGCCGCAAGGCGGCAACTCAAATCTTTCAACCTACTGAAAAATAAGCGGAATTATTGTCAGTCGATATCGTCGAGCCGGGCCTGAAGGTCGGCCTTGGCCCCCGTGAGGGTAAAGACCAGGTCGTAATGGCCGAGTTCGGTGGGGTCCCAGGCGGCGACGCTGACGGCGCCGGCACGCCAGGTATGGACCGGCATGGAGAAGGAGATGCCCGGGGCGAGCTCGACCTTGTCCTTGACCACTTTCGGGTTGCCCAGGCGCTGATTGATGCCGGCCAGAAGCTTGTAGCCGTCCTTGCTCTTCACCGGCGAAAGACGGGCCGAGACCAGGGCGAATTCCGATTCGTCGCCGACCGGGTCGTTGCCGCCATAGAGGGCGTCGCTGAAGCCGGTATCATCGAACCCGTCGCCACCCTCCGCCGCCACTTCCATGAAGTCGAAGCGGATGCGCGACATGACCCCGTCGATCTCGACCTCGACCGG
>JAEUKV010000326.1 GCA_016794165.1 Rhodospirillaceae bacterium | reverse complement strand
GCGCTCTGGGGCGGCATCGTGTTTGCCTTTCTCTATGGCGTGTTCCACGCCATCGGACCGGGCCACGGCAAGAGTGTCGTCATCGGCTATTTTCTCGGCCGCGCCGCCCGGCCCTGGCGAGGCGTGGCGATGGCCGGCTGGATCGCCCTCAGCCATGTCGTGGGGGCGGTCGTCATCGTTGGGATTGCACATTTGATCCTTTCCCGGGCCCTGGCTTCACCCACCAATGAATATCTGTGGCTGCGATCGATCAGCTATGGCGCGATCCTGCTGATCGGCCTGTTCATGCTGCGGGGCTGGTGGCGGGAGCGACAGGGGCATAGCCGTCTTGGCAGAGATAGCGCTCATCATCACGGCCACGGCCACGGCCACAGCCACAGCCACGGCCATGCCTGCGCCGCCGGAGAGGCTGCCTGGCTGGATGAGGGCAAGCCACTGGAACAGCGCCTGCTTGCCCTGGCGGCCGGGTTGGTGCCTTGCTCCGGGGCTATCCTGATCCTGCTCTTCACCCTGGCCAATGGGCTGGTCCTGGCCGGGATTGCCATGGCGGCCGCGATTGCCGCCGGCATGGGCATCACCCTGGCCGGGCTCGGCATTGGCAGCATCCTGCTGCGGCGACAGATCGCCCTGCGTCTTCCCCAGGGCGGGCGCGCCACGCACTGGCTGGCCCTCGCCGGCCCGGTTTTCGTGATCCTGATCGGCGGCGGCCTGCTGGTCCTCGGTCTGACGGGCCCGTCGAACTATTAGGACATTGATTTACAATTATAAAAATTGCCTGAGGCGATGCCGCACAGGGTTCCGGCCGTCATTGTATTGCCGCCTTCATGCTGCTAGAAGAAGGCCGAATCTCGACAGCCTGTTCGGCCGGCATTGACCCGGGTCGATTCAGCCGGGCTGGACAGCATTGGAGTACCCCCGAATGTCGCGCCGCCGCCGCATCTATGAAGGCAAGGCCAAGGTCCTGTTCGAAGGGCCCGAGCCCGGCACCCTGGTCCAGTATTTCAAGGACGATGCGACCGCCTTCAACAATCAGAAGAAGGGCATCATCACGGGCAAGGGCGTGCTCAACAACCGCATCTCCGAATACCTGATGATCAAGCTGGGCGAGATCGGCATCCCCACGCACTTTGTGCGCCGCCTCAATATGCGCGAGCAATTGGTGCGCGAGGTCGAGATCATTCCGCTTGAAGTCGTGGTGCGAAATGTGGCGGCCGGTTCGATGGCCAAGCGCCTGGGCCTCGCCGAAGGTACGCAATTGCCCCGCTCGATCATCGAGTACTATTACAAGTCCGACGAGCTCGGCGACCCGATGGTATCAGAGGAGCACATCACTGCTTTCGGCTGGGCAATGCCGCAGGATCTCGACGAGATGCTGGCGCTGTCGCTGCGGGTCAATGACTTTCTCACCGGCCTGCTGCTCGGTGTCGGTCTGCGCCTGGTCGATTTCAAGCTCGAGTTCGGCCGGCTCTACGAGAACGACGAGATGCGCATCGTTCTGGCGGACGAGATCAGCCCGGACAATTGTCGGCTGTGGGACGTCAAGACCGGCGAGAAGCTGGACAAGGACCGTTTCCGTCGCGACCTCGGCAATGTCGAGGAGGCCTACCAGGAAGTGGCGCGGCGCCTGGGAATTCTACCCGAGGGCGGTCCCCGCGACATGAAGGGCCCGACGACCATGCAATAGGGCCCACGGCCTGGCAGACTGGGGCGCCTTTTTGGCGCCCCATTCATTCCAGTCCGGGCGCAGGGGTTTGGGAATTTGACGATCGTGTTGGACCATCGACATCATCTTGCGACAAAGGAAGCGTTATGAAGGCCCGCATCCACATTACCCTCAAGAACGGTGTACTCGACCCGCAGGGCCGCGCCATCGCCAGCGCGCTGCATGCGCTGGGTTTCTCGTCAGTGGGCGACGTTCGCCAGGGCAAATACATCGAAGTCGACCTCACCGAAACCGACAAGACCAAGGCTCGGAGTGCGGTCGAACAGATGTGCGGCAAGCTCCTTGCCAATACGGTGATTGAAAACTACTCGATCGATCTGGTGGACTGAGACATGAAGGCGGCAATCGTCGTATTCCCCGGTTCCAATCGCGAGGTCGATGCCAAGGTGGCGCTGAAACAGGCCACGGGCAAGGATCCGGTCATGGTCTGGCATCGCGACACCTCGCTTCCCAAGGTCGATCTGGTTCTGGTTCCCGGCGGATTTTCCTATGGCGACTACCTGCGTTGCGGCGCCATCGCCGCCAATTCGCCGGTGCTGCGGGAAGTAAAGGCGCGCGCGGATGCGGGCATGGCGGTGATCGGCATCTGCAACGGCTTCCAGATCGTGACCGAAGCCGGCCTGCTGCCCGGCGTGCTGCTCCGCAATGCCAACCTGAAATTCGTCTGCCGCAACGTGGGATTGCGCGTCGAGACTTCCGGCTCGCGCTTCACCGCTGGCTACAAGAAGGGCCAGGTGCTCTCGGTGCCGGTGGCGCATCACGACGGCAACTATTTCGCCGATCCCCGCACCCTCGACGAGCTCGAGGCGGAGGATCGCATCGCCTTTCGCTATTGCGGCCCCGAGGGTCGCCTCGATTCCATCTATAACCCCAATGGATCGATCCGGCACATCGCCGGCATCCTCAACAAGAAGCGCAACGTGCTGGGACTGATGCCGCATCCCGAGAATGCGATCGAGCCGATGCATGGCTCGACCGACGGCAAGGCCTTGTTCAAGAGCATGGTGGAGGCCGTGTCGTGAGTGTCCCCAAGAAGATCACCCCGGAAATCGTCGCTGAACACGGCCTGAGCGCGGACGAATACAAGCTGGTTCTGGAAATCATGGGCCGCGAGCCTTCGATGACCGAGCTCGGCATCTTCTCGGTCATGTGGTCAGAGCATTGCTCCTACAAGTCATCCCGCGTGCATCTGAAGAAGCTGCCGACCAAGGCGCCCTGGGTGATCCAGGGGCCGGGCGAAAACGCCGGCGTCATCGATATCGGCGATGGTCAGGCGGCGGTCTTCAAGATGGAAAGCCACAACCACCCGTCGTTCATCGAACCCTATCAGGGGGCGGCGACCGGCGTGGGTGGCATCATGCGCGACGTCTTCACCATGGGTGCCAGACCCATCGCCAATCTGAATGCGCTGCGCTTCGGCGAGCCCAGCGACCCGAAGACGCGCCATCTCGTCTCCGGCGTGGTCGCCGGTATCGGCGGCTACGGCAATTGCATGGGTGTTCCGACGGTGGGCGGCGAGGTCAATTTCCATGCCAGCTACAACGGCAACATCCTGGTCAATGCCATGACCGTTGGGCTGGCGGACAGCGACAAGATCTTCTATTCGGCAGCGGCGGGCATCGGCAATCCGGTGATCTATGTCGGCGCCAAGACCGGCCGCGACGGTATTCATGGCGCCACCATGGCCTCGGCCGAGTTCACCGAGGATTCCGAGGAGAAACGTCCGACCGTGCAGGTGGGCGATCCCTTCACCGAGAAACTGCTGCTCGAGGCCTGCCTCGAGCTGATGGCGACCGACGCCATCGTCGCCATCCAGGACATGGGGGCGGCGGGCCTCACCTCGTCATCGGTCGAGATGTCGTCGAAGGGCGGCCTTGGCATCGAACTCGATCTCGACAAGGTGCCGGTGCGCGAGACGCATATGACCGCCTATGAGATCATGCTGTCGGAAAGCCAGGAGCGCATGCTCATGGTGTTGAAGCCGGAGGCCATGGACGAGGCGCGCGCCATTTTCGACAAATGGGAGCTCGACTTCGCCGAGATTGGCGTTCTTACCGATACCGGCCATCTGGTGCTGAAGAAGGATGGCGAGGTGGCAGCCGACATGCCGGTGGCGCCCCTGGTCGAAAAGGCGCCGCTTTATGAACGACCCTGGATCCCGACGCCGCTGCAGGCGGAAATCGCCGCCAGGGACGTACCGGCCCCGAACGATCTCCTTGCCGCGCTGAAAACCATGATCGGCTCCGCGGATCTCGCCAGCCGGCGCTGGGTGTGGGAGCAATACGATCACCTCGTCATGGGCCAGACCGCGCAGCGCCCCGGTGGCGATGCAGCAGTCATACGCCTGCCCGGGATATCCAAAGCACTTGCGATGACCTCCGATTGCACGCCGCGTTATGTCTTCGCGGATCCGAAACGGGGTGGCGCACAGGCTGTGGCGGAGACCTGGCGGAACCTCACTGCCGTCGGCGCGAAGCCGCTTGCCATCACCGACAACATGAATTTCGGCAACCCGCAGCGGCCCGAGATCATGGGCCAGTTCGCGCTGGCGATCGAGGGCATGGCGGAAGCCTGCAAGGCGCTCGATTACCCAGTCGTCTCCGGCAATGTCTCGCTCTACAACGAGACCAATGGCAAGGGCATCCTGCCCACCCCGACCATTGGCGGCGTCGGTGTGATGGCCGATGTCGGTCGCATGGCGACAGTTGCCTTCAAGGCGAAGGGCGAGAAAGTCCTGGTGCTGGGCGAGACCAGGGGCTGGCTCGGCCAGTCCATCTTCCTGCGTGAAATTCAGGGCCAGGAGGAGGGTGCGCCGCCGCCGGTCGACCTCGGCGCCGAAAGGCGCATCGGCGATTTCGTGCGTGGCCTGATCGAGGCCGGCGAGGTCGTCACCTGCCACGACGTGTCGGATGGCGGCCTGCTGGTCGCCGTCGCCGAGATGGCGATGGCCGGCGGCATCGGTGCCACGCTGACGACGCCGGCTGGTGCCGTCGAGGCGCACGGCTTCTGGTTCGGCGAAGACCAGGCCCGTTATGTCATCGCCGTACCGGCAAAGGCGGCGGAAGCGACCGAAGCCAAGGCGGCGGCGGCGGGCGTCCCGGTGATGACGCTGGGCGAGACTGGCGGCGATGCGCTTTCGCTTGACGGTCGCGCGGCGAAACTCGCCGAATTGCGCTCGGAACATGAAGCCTTTCTGCCGCGCCTGATGGGCGCGGCCTGAATCGAATTGGAGTAGCCAGCATGGCCATGGAAGCAAGCGAGATCGCCCGACTGATCAAGGAAGCCCTGCCCGACGCGGAGGTGACGATTGAGGACCTGCGCGGGGACGGCGACCATTACGCGGCGCAGGTGGTCTCCGCCGCTTTCGTCGGCAAGTCCCGCGTCCAGCAGCATCAAATCGTCTATGCCGCCCTCAAGGGCAAGATGGGCGATGAGTTGCACGCACTGGCCCTGCAGACTTCCGCGCCTGCATAGGGCCCGGTTGCCATTATCCATACGCAGGGCGGTGGCATTCTTTGGCTGGCGCGGCGGCGGGAGACCCGGCAGAATAGACCCAACCAGCCGGTCGCGTGATCGGCTACGATATTGACTTGCCCAGGCTGAGCGCCATATCGCGGGCCAAGCCAGAAAAGGACCCAGACCCATGAGCGACAACCCAGTTTTCGACCGCATCCGCGACGACATTGGCACCAATGACGTGGTGCTCTTCATGAAGGGAACGCCGGTCTTTCCGCAATGCGGCTTCTCCGCGGCCGTGGTCCAGGTGCTGAGCCATCTAGGCGTCAAGTTCAAGGGGATCGATGTGCTGCAGGATCCGAGCCTGCGGCAGGGCATCAAGGAATTTGCCAGCTGGCCGACCATTCCCCAGCTCTATGTGAAGGGTGAATTCGTGGGCGGTTGCGACATCATCCGGGAAATGTATGAATCCGGCGAGTTGCAGCAATTGCTCAGTGAGCGCGGTGTGGCCAGCAATCAGGCTGCCTGATCCGAAATCGACATCCTTTTTCGATTTCAAGCCGGTCTGGCGGTGACTCCGTCGGACCGGCTTTCTTTATGATAACAAGCCAGCCGTCATCAATTCCACAGGGATTCCACGAATCCCGAGAATTTGACTTGCGAAGCTAAAATGGCTGTGGATAGACTTTCGCCCTAATACAGAACACCCCGAGCAACGGGGGTCAAAACAAACAAACGGGAGGTTTGCGATGATTGAGACGTTCCGCCGTGGAGCATTAGCTACCACTGTGGCCTTGGGCCTCGGCGTCGGTCTGACGGCGATGCCTGCTGCCGCGCAATCGGTGCCCGAGAGCACCGATCCCATCAAGATCGCGATTTTCGACTGGACCAGCGTCAACATCAATGCCGAGATCCTGGCGCAGATTCTCAAGGCCCAGGGATACAATGTCGAGCAAGTGACGTCCGACTATCTGTCGTCGCTGCAGACCGGCCTGCAGACCGGTGATCTCACCATCGCCATGGAGTTCTGGGATACGACGGCCGGCGAGGCCATGGCCGCGGCCGATGCCAGTGGCAAGACAGAGCGCATGGGCGCCCTCGGCCCCAAGGCCAAGGAAGAGTGGTGGTACCCGCTCTATATGAAGGATAAGTGCCCGGGCCTGCCCAATTGGGAAGCGCTCAAGGATCCGGCCTGCGCCGAGGCCTTCTCGACGCCGGAGACGGCACCCAAGGGTCGCTATGTCGGCGGTCCGGTAACCTGGGAGGGTTTCGACGATGAACGCGTCGAGGCGCTCGACCTGCCGTTTGAAGTGATCCATGCCGGCACCGACGCCGCCATGTTCGCGGAACTCGAATCCGCCTATCAGCGCCAGGCGCCGGTAATGCTGTGGGTCTACTCGCCGCACTGGGCCCCCGCCAAGTATGAAGGCGAATGGGTCGAGTTCCCCGAGTATTCCAAGGAGTGCTACGAGGATCCCTCGGTCGGCGTCAATCCGGACATGGCCTATGATTGTGGCAAGCCGTTCGGCGAGATCTGGAAGTATGCCTGGGCTGGCATGAAGGACAAGTGGCCCGTCGCCCACAAGATCGCCAGCAATTACGAGATCAGTGCCGACGATCTCAACGCGCTCTCCGGCCAGGTTGACCTCGACGGGAAGTCGATCCCGGACGTGGCGGCAGCCTGGATTGCGGCTAACCAGGACAAGATCAACGCCTGGGCGCAGTAACTTGCTCGACCATCCCGCCGCGCCGATGCAAACCGCGTCGGCGCGGCTCTTTCTTAGGCCAATGATGAGACGGGGAATATGAGCAGCGTGGGTAAGGTGAAGCTCGCCTGCCATGGCGTGTGGAAAGTGTTCGGCCGGGGCGCGGACAGCTTCATGGCGACAAAGCCGGCGCCCGAGGCCTTGACGCCCGAGGCATTGGCGGAAGCC
>JAEUKV010000324.1 GCA_016794165.1 Rhodospirillaceae bacterium | reverse complement strand
CGGCGGGCCTCGCCCTCCTGCAGCGCATCCTTGGCGTTGTTGTAGAGGACCTCGACCGGCGTATCGGGGATCTGCGGCTCGGGGTCGGACGAGCATGCCACCAGCATGCCACCAGCGAAGGCGAGCGCCGCGACTTTGGCGCAACCCTGCAGCCAAGCGTTTGATCTGGTTCTATTTCGAATCGACATATGCCTGCTGTTCCCGGGCCGAAGCGGGTCGACTATAGGCGGGCACAGCGCCGCGCTCAAGCCCAAGGGCCTGAGGTTATCCCTGCGGGCTAACAGATTGTCAGAAAAGATAAAAAAGGGACCCGGACAGCAGATGCTGCCGGGCCCCGAAAGTCTGAAGGCACCTGGATTCGGGCCGCCCAGGGGCGGCACCGAAGTCACGACATCGCGATCAGTTCGCCTGACGGCGCAGGAAGGCCGGAATGTCCAGCGTTTCCTCTTCCTGACGCGACTGGCTCAACCGTTCGGACGGGTCGAGATTGAGCGAGGGCTGATAGCTCTCGCCCCGATTATCGCTGCGCGAGGTGACCCGTGGCTCCGGTCGGGCCTGAACGGCCCCATCCCGGCCGGATGCCGCCTTGCCCTGACCCCCGAAGCGGCTGGTCATCTTTTCGAACAGGCTCGGGTTCCGCTTGCGCGATTCCGACTGCGGGGCCTGCAGCGCCTGCGGCGTCACCGATTCCGCCGCCACCTGACTTGCCGCCGCCTGGGTTGCCGCCAGCCCATAATTCGGCGTCGGCGCAGCAGCGGGGGCCTGAGGCGCGCTGCTCGGGGGCGCCTGGTAGGCCGGCTGCGGCGACATTGCCGGTTGCGGCATCGAGCGAGCTTCCATTGCCGCAGGCGCGATGAAGGCCTGGCTATCGTCGGGTCGATCGACCGGCCGCGCGGCAATCCGCTCAAGGGCCGACATTTCGTCCCGCAGGATCGGCCGTGCCGGCTGCGCCTGCAGGGCGGTCGCCCCCATGGTCGGAGTAGCCATGCCAGCATGGCTCACATGGCCCTGCGAAGCGACGCCATAGCTTGCTGCGCCACGCTGCCCCGAGGCCGTCACTGACTGAACCGGCACTGCCTGCACGCTGGCGGGTTGTGCCCCGGCCGCAAATGACTGGCCGGTAGTTGCCGCGTCGCCGCGACCGCCGCCGTCTGCCGAGAAGCCGCCGGCCTGCGGGTTCGGGTTGCGCGAAACGATCGAGAGGCCGGCACCCATGCTGCCCGGACGCGGTTGCGCCTGAGCCGCGGATTCGATGCCCGTCGCTACCACCGAAATGCGGATCTTGCCGTCGAGCGACTGATCGAAGGTTGATCCGAAGATGATGTTGGCATCGGGATCGACCTCGTCCCGGATCCGATTGGCCGCCTCATCGACTTCGAACAGCGTCATATCCATGCCGCCGGTGATGTTGATGAGGACGCCGCGCGCACCCTTCATGCTGACTTCGTCCAGCAGCGGATTGGAAATAGCCGCTTCGGCCGAGGCGATGGCGCGATTCTCGCCGGTGGCTTCGCCGGTACCCATCATCGCCTTGCCCATCTCGCTCATCACCGCGCGGATATCGGCAAAGTCGAGGTTGATCAGGCCCGGCATGACCATCAGATCGGTCACGCCGCGCACGCCTGAATAAAGCACTTCGTCGGCCATCTTGAAGGCGTCGGCGAAAGTGGTCTTTTCGTTGGCGATGCGGAACAGGTTCTGATTCGGGATGATGATCAGCGTGTCGACATACTGCTGCAGTTCCTGGATGCCCGATTCCGCCAGCCGCATGCGGTGAGCGCCTTCGAAATGGAACGGCTTGGTGACCACGCCGACGGTCAGAATACCCTGCTCGCGGGCAATCTGCGCCACCACGGGCGCGGCACCCGTGCCGGTGCCGCCACCCATGCCGGCGGTGATGAAGGCCATGTTGGAGCCGGCCAGCTGTTCGGCGATTTCACGCACGGCTTCCTCGGCCGATGCGCGGCCGATGTCGGGCCGGGCGCCGGCGCCAAGCCCCTTGGTGACCGTGCTGCCAAGCTGAATGCGGCGTTCGCACAGGGATTGCTGCAGGGCCTGGGCATCGGTATTGGCGACCATAAACTCGACGCCTTCCAGCTTCGAGCGGATCATGTTGGAAACGGCGTTGCCGCCCGCACCACCGACGCCGATCACGGTGATCTTCGGTCGGATGTCGAACGGATCCTGGGGTAGCGAGAGATTAAGAGTCATTAGGTGCCTCCTTTTTTGCGGTGCTTATTCGGTACGCATGATCAGAAATTGTCCTTGAGCCAGGTGCCGAAGCGGCCGATCAGTCCGCTCCCCGCCTGTTCGCGAGTCTTGCCGGGATGCAGGGTCTCGGCATCGGTTTCGAGCGCGTAGGCGAGCAGGCCGGATGCCGTCGCAAACGCGGGGCCGTTGGTGGAATCAGCGAGGCCGTGAATGCGCAGGGGCCGACCCATGCGCACCTGCTTGTCGAGCACCAGGGCCGAAAGCTCGCGGACACCGGAAAGCTGGCTGGCGCCGCCGGTGAGGACAACCCGTCGCCCGGCGACCTTGTCGAAACCGGAGCTTTCCAGGCGCGAGCGCACCAGCTCGAAGGTTTCCTCGAGGCGCGGCTGTATGATGCCGATGAGGATCGATCGCGGGATCGCATTCATCAGGCCGTTTTCTTCCTCGCCGACCTGCGGCACCTGGATGATTTCACGCTCGTCGGCCGGTGTGGCGAGGCAGTTGCCATAGAGCGTCTTCATCCGCTCGGCGTGGGTGAGCGGCGTCGAAAGGCCACGGGCAATATCGTTGGTGACATGCGCCCCGCCGATCGGCACGGAATCGGTATAAACGACATGCCCGTCGAAAAAGACCGCAAGCGAGGTGGTACCGGCCCCCATGTCGATCACGGTGACGCCGAGATCCATTTCGTCATCGACCAGGGTCGAAAGACCTGAAGCGAAGGGCGAGACGACGAGCGCCTTGATGTCGAGATGGCACTTGGCCACACAGGTGGTGAGGTTACGCACGGCGCCGGCCGCCGCCGTGATGACATGCATGTCGACGCCAAGGCGCTCGCCGAACATACCCCTGGGGTCGCGGATGCCCTTCGACCCGTCGATCGAATAGCCGACCGGGATCGAATGGATGAGGCGGCGCTCGGCATTTCCGTTGATCTGGCTGCCATGCATCAGCACGCGCTCGAGGTCATGCTCACCCACCTCGCGGCCGGAGAGCGGCACCTCGACGCCGATGGTCTGTGAGGCGGGATAGCCGCCGGAGAGATTGAGCACCACCTCCTGGATGGTTTCGCCGGCCATTTGTTCCGCCGCGTGGACTGTGGACAGAACCGCCATCTCGGCCTGCTCCATGTCGATGATCGCGCCGCCGCGCAGGCCGCGCGATACCTGATGGCCGATACCCACGACATGTGGGCGACCATCGTCGGCCATCCTGGCGATGAAGCAGCAGATCTTGCTGCTGCCCACATCGATGGCAGCAATCAGACCGTTCTTGGGGGCGATGCGCGGCTTCTTCATGATCAGGTCTCGTTGCTCGCGCCCTGGGCGGCCGGTTTCGGCGCCGCGCCGGGCGTCGCCGCCGGTGTGACGGCGGGGGCTACACCGTCTGCGGGGTTGGCCTTGCCATCCTGGTCGGTGGCCGCAGGCGGGAGCGGCGCCTGACGCACCACCAGCTTGTCGCTCTGGCGCAGGTCGATCACGGTGATATCCTTGTCGAGCAGATTCTGCTGACGCTCCAGCGCCGCGAAGCGGGACCACGCCGCCGCCGCATCCAGTTCCGGCAGCTTGATATCGACGCCATTGTCGGTCCGCAGATTCCAGCGTCGCTGGCCGACGTAGACCGCGGCGGTGATCCGCTTTCCGAGATCCGGCTCGGCACCCAGCAGCGTGAACAGCTCGCCCGCCGCCTGCGGCGCCCCGTCGCCGACGATGACCGGGAGATGGCTGAACCGGCCGATCCCCTCGATCGCGAGCACGGCGCCATCGCGGCTGACCAGATGAAACACGCCCTGACGCTGCCACAGGGCCAATGGCTCGGCCTCGGTCAGGACCACATGCAGCGTATCGGGCAGTTGCCGCTCAACCACCGCCGCCGTGATCCAGGGCAGATCGACCAGACGCTGGCGCGCGGCTTCAAGATCGAGCGCCAGAATGGGATCGCCCCTGAGCGCGCCAAGGGCCAAGGCGACGTCGTTCTTCGAGGTTTCCCTGCGACCCTCGACCGCCAGGGTTTCGATGCGATAGCCGGCCGCCATCGTCGCCGCCACGAGGCGCTGACCAGCACGAGCCATCAGATAGTCGCCCCAGCCGGAAGAAAGACCCCAATACGCCGCGCCACCAAGGCCGGAGAGAATGCCAAGGGAAATGCCGGCACCGATCAGAATGCGTTCCACCAGCGAGCGCGGCCGCCGACGCGCCGGCACGCGCTGCAGATGGGCGGGCTGGCGCTTCCGCAGCATGGTGTGGCCCTGCGGCATCATCGCGCCGGTGCCGGCATGGGCGGTCCTCAGGCGTCGCATTGCGCGTGCTCCACCATCCAGGACACCAGCTGCGGATAGGAAATGCCGAGATACCTGGCCTGTTCCGGCACCAGGCTGAGATCGGCCATGCCGGGCTGCGTGTTCGTTTCCAGAATGTAGACCTCGCCCACACCGCCGCCCCTGGTGTCGTCATAGCGGAAATCGGAGCGTGAGACGCCGCGACAGCCCAGGACCTGATGGGCGACCAGCGCCATCCGCTGGCATTCGGCATAGACATCCGCCGGCAGCGGTGCCGGGATGAGATGCTCGGTGCGTCCATCGGTGTACTTGTTGGCATAGTCATAGAAACCGGATTTCGGACAGAGCTCGGTGACCGCCATGGACTTGTCGCCCATCACGCCGACCGTCAGTTCACGGCCGGGAATGAATTTCTCGACCAGGATCAGATCGCCGAACGGCCAGTCGATGCCCTCGAAGGGTCGCGCATTGTCGCCCTCGCGAATGATGGTAACGCCGACGCTGGAGCCTTCGTTGAAGGGCTTCACCACATAGGGCCGCGGCAGGGGATCGCCCTTCAGCAATTCCTTGCGCGAGAGCAGCTTGCCGTCCGGCACCCGCAATCCCGCCTGGGCAAAGAGCCTCTTGGCCACCGGCTTGTCCATGGCGACTGCCGAGGCCATCAGGCCGGAATGGGTATACGGAATCTTCAGGAGATTGAGCACACCCTGGATGTTGCCGTCCTCGCCGCAGCGACCATGAAGCGCGTTGAAGACGACATCCGGCCTCTGCTGGCGCAGTTCCTGAATCAGCGCCACCAGATCCTGCTTGGCATCGAGGGTGGTGACGGCATAGCCGGCCTCCTGGAGGGCCGCCGCGCAATTGGCGCCGGAGGCAAGCGAGACCTCCCGCTCCGCCGACCAGCCACCCATCAGAACCGTTACGCGCTTCATTGCCACTGCTGCTCCAAACTCATGCTTCGCTTTTTGCCCGGATCGCCAGCGGCGAATCCGCCGGCACACCGATCCGTCTGATTTCCCAGGCGAGATCGACGCCGCAGACCTCTTTCACCCGGTGCCGCACCATCTCGCCCAGCGCTTCGATTTCGGCAGCGGTAGCATCGCCGGTGTTGATCAGGAAGTTGCAGTGCTTCTCCGAAACCATGGCGCCGCCCAGGGTGAGCCCGCGGCAGCCCGCCTGATCGATCAGCGCCCATGCCTTGCCGCCGACCGGATTGACGAAGGTGCTGCCGCCGGTACGCGCGCGGACCGGCTGGCTGGCTTCGCGGCTGGCCTGGATCTCGTTGAGACGCAATTGAATCTCGGCCGGATCGCCCAGCGTGCCCACCAGTTCCACACCGCAGAAGATCCAGTCCGGCGACACCGCCACGTGGCGATAGCTGAAGCCCATGGCATCGGCCTGCAGCCGGTGCAGGCGGCCGTCGCGATCCAGCGCCGTCGCGGCCGCGAACACCCGGGAGAGGTCGCTGCCATAGGCGCCGGCATTCATGCGCAGGGCGCCGCCGATGGTGCCGGGAATCCCCGACAAGAATTCCAGCCCGGCGATTCCGGCCCCCCGCGCCGCCAGGGCGACGTTGAGGTCGAGCGCCGCCGCACCCGCGTGAACACGGGTCCCTTCGGTACGGATCTCGGCAAAGGCGCGACCGAGGCGGATAACAACCCCGGGGATGCCGCCGTCGCGCACCAGCAGGTTGGAACCGACGCCCAACACGGTGATCGCCACGTCATCCGGGCAATGCGCGAGGAAGTTCTGCAAGTCGGCAAGATCCGCCGGCTTGAACAGGACCTCCGCCGGCCCGCCGACGCGGAACCAGGTGACCTTGGCAAGGCTCGCCCCCTCGCTCAGCCGGCCCCGCACGGCGGGCAACCGGTCGATCAATGCGCTATGGCGACTCGCTGCCGGCATCATTTTCTGACCTCGAGCAGTGGCGTGAGTTCGGCGGGCAGGCTGTGCGCCCATTGCGTGATGTTGCCGGCACCCAGGCAGACGACCATGTCGCCGGCCTGCACCAGGGGCGCCACCATCGCGGCGAGGTCCTTGGGGTCGGCCAGATGCTCGACATGGCGATGGCCATGCTCGCGCAGGCCCTGGACCAATGCGGCACCGTTCACGCCGTCGATCGGCGCTTCGCCGGCGGCATAGACGTCGGCGATGATGACATGGTCGGCATCGTTGAAGCAGGTGCAGAAATCCTCGAACAAATTGGCAAGACGCGAGTAGCGATGCGGCTGCATGACGGCGATGACACGGCCCGGCTTCTCGACACCCTGTGTCGCTTGCCGCGCTGCCTTCAGCACCGCCGCGATCTCGACCGGATGATGGCCGTAATCGTCGATCACCGTGACACCGGCCACTTCCCCGGTACGCGTGAAGCGCCGCTTGACGCCGCCGAACTTGCCAAGGCCGGTACGCAGGATTTCGTCGTCGACACCCATCTCGTTGGCGACTGCAATGGCGGCGAGGCTGTTTTGCACGTTGTGGCGGCCGACCATCGGCAGATGCACGCCCTTGATGGTCCGCTCGGTCTCGCGGTAGCGATCGTTGATGACCACACTGAAAGTGGAACCGGTCGGTGCCATTTCGAGGTCGATGGCACGGAAATCGGCCTGCGGCGAGAAACCGTAGGTGATGATCCGCCGGTCGGCGAGGCGCGGGATCATCGCCTGCACCACCGGGTGGTCGATGCAGAGCGCAGCAAAGCCGTAGAACGGGATGTTCTTGACGAATTCCTCATAGGCGCGGTTCATCGCCTCGACCGAGCCATAGTGATCGAGATGCTCGGGGTCCATGTTGGTGACGACGGCAATGGTAGCCGGCAGTTTCAGGAAAGTGCCGTCGCTCTCATCCGCCTCGACCACCATCCAGTCGCCGGCACCGAGACGCGCATTGGTGCCGTAGTTGTTGATGATGCCGCCATTGATCACGGTGGGGTCGAAACCGGCGGCCTCCAGCAGCGCCGCCACCAGCGAGGTGGTCGTGGTCTTGCCGTGGGTACCGCCAATGGCGATCGACCATTTGAGGCGCATGAGTTCGCCCAGCATCTCGGCGCGGCGCACCACGGGTAGCAGCCGCGCGCGCGCTGCCATCACCTCGGGATTGTCCGATTTGACGGCCGAGGAAATGACCACCACGGCGGCATCGGCGAGGTTCTCGACCTTGTGCCCGATCTCGACCGGAATGCCTTTGTCGCGCAGCCGCTTGGTGTTGTAGCTGTCGGCGATGTCCGAGCCGCGCACCTTGTAGCCGAGATTGTGCAGGATCTCGGCAATGCCGCTCATGCCGATCCCGCCGATACCGACGAAATGAATGACACCGATGTCGAGTGGCAGGGCGCGCATCAGACCGGCTCCGGCGACAGGAACTGGCGCTTCGACATCGGCACCAGATCGATGACCACATCGGCCAGACGCTCGGCTGCGTCCAGCTTGCCCAACTGCCGCGCCGCTCGTGCTGCCTGCTCAAGGCGGTCCGGGGCGGCGCTCAGCGTCGTCAACCGTTCTGCCACGGAGGATGGCGAGAAGGCGGCCTCGGTGAGGACCCAGCCACCGCCGCGCTCTGCGATTGCGCGGGCATTGGCCAGTTGATGCCCGTCGGAATGGTGCATCGGCACCAAGACGGCGGGTTTCCCGGCCACGGTGAGTTCGGCAACGGTCGATGCGCCGGCACGGCAGAACACCAGATGCGCCCAGTCGAGGCGCGCCGGCATGTCGTCGAAGAAGGTCTTCAGCTCGACCTCCATTCCGGCGCTGCGATAGACCTGCGCCACATGCTCGATATCTTCCTGCCGGCACTGCTGGACTATGCGCAAGCGCTGGCGGATTTCCGCCGACATCAGCGTCAGGCTGGCCGGGATATGCTGCGAGAATGAACGCGCGCCGAGGCTGCCGCCGAAAACCAGGAGGTTGAGCGGACCGCCTGCCTCGGGCGCCCGGTAGACCTTGCCCGCCAGGGCGATGATCGCCGGCCTGACCGGATTGCCGGTGACGACGGCCTTCCCAGCCGGCAGATTGTCGCAGAACTTCACATGATCGAAGCTGAGGGCGACCTTGTTGGCGTGCTTCAAGAGGAACCGGTTGGCACGACCGGCCACCGCGTTCTGCTCGTGCAGCACGGTACGGTTCTGGTGCTGCTGGGCGGCAAGAACCGGCGGCACTGACGGATAGCCGCCGAACCCGATGGTCACCGCGGGATCCAGCCGCCTGATGAGCTTGCGGCATTGCAGGTAGCCGAAACCGAGGCGCGCCAGATTCTTCACCTTGACCCCAAGTCCCTTGCCAACAACGCCGCCCGAGGGGACCCGGTGCACGCGAACCTGCGGCAGCCGGTCGCCGAAACCCTGGCCGCGTTCGTCGGTCACAAGGTCGACGGCACAGCCGCGGCGCAGCAGGACCTCGGCCAGCGCCTCGGCCGGAAACATGTGACCGCCGGTGCCGCCGGCCGCGAGCAGGATCTGTACTTTCGCGGTCATGACTCGACGCCCCCGGGGAAACGGCGGCGCGTCAGGGCCAGCAGCATGCCGACACCCAGCGCAATGGCGACGACCGAGGAGCCGCCATAGGAGATGAACGGCAGAGTCATGCCCTTGGTCGGCATGAGATGCAGCGTCGAGGCCATGTTGACGATCGCCTGCAGGCCGAACGAAGTGACCAGGCCGGTCGCGGCCAGGATGATGAAATGGTTGTGCTCGCCGAGCAGGCGCGACAGCGCCCGCAGCACCACGAAGGCAAACAGCACCACCAGCAGCAGGCAGACGATCAGGCCGAACTCCTCGCCGGCGACGGCAAAGACGAAATCGGCATGGGCGTCCGGCAGGACCAGCTTGACCGAGCCTTCGCCGGGACCGGTGCCGTAGAGGCCGCCGTTCTGGAATGCTTCGAGCGCGCGGTCGATCTGATAGGTATCGCCGCTTTCCGGATTGAAGAACTGATCGACGCGTTCGGTCACGTGGGGCAGCAGGAAATAGGCCCCCACGAGACCCGCGACGCCCAATCCCACCAGCAGCAGGACCCAGAAGATCGGCAGGCCGGCGATGAAGAACTGCGCCGACCATGTGGCAGTGACCACCGCCGTCATGCCGAGATCCGGCTGCCGCAACAGCACCCCTGCCACGGCGAGGAACGCGGCGATCGCGATGGCGTTGCCGGGCACGCCGGGCGTGGTCTTCTGCAACGCGAACATCCAGGCGGCGAAGATGGCGAAACACGGCTTGAGGAACTCGGAGGGCTGCAGCGAAAACGGGCCCACCGAAATCCAGCGCGTGGCACCCTTGATCTCGGCGCCGATGAACAGGGTCATCGCGGTAAGCACGAAAAACACCAGGAAGAGCACCACGCCGAGGCGCCGCACCTGCCTCGGCGACAGCATGGAGGCACCGACAATCGTGGCGACCGCCAGCGGCAGCATCAGGAAGTGCCGCTGCGCCAGACCGAAATTGTTTTCCATGCCGATGCGGGTCGCGACCGCGGGGCTGGCCGCCAGCACCAGGATGGCGCCGAGGAAGATGAGGGCGAAGATCGCCGCCAGCGTCCAGCGGTCGACCGTCCACCACCATTGCCCGAAGATGCTGCGATCGGTGCGTGCGAAGGCCATCAGGCGGCTCCCTTCGGCACGGGCAGGGCTTCGACCAATTCGCGGAAACGCTGGCCGCGGATCTCGAAATTCGGAAACTGGTCCCAGGAGGCGCAGGCCGGCGCCAGCAGCACCACCGCGCCCGGCTGTCGGTCGCGTTGCGCCTGGGCGTGGGCGGCCGCCACCGCCTTGTCCAGCGCGCCGCATTGAGTGAGGGGAAAGGCGCGGCCGATTTGCTTGGCGAACGCGGCCGCCGCCTCGCCGATCAGGTAGCCATGGCGGATCTTTGGATAATACCTTTCGAGGCCGGCAAGGCCGCCTTCCTTGGCGCGGCCACCGATGATCCAGTAGACGTTGTCATAGCAGGCCAGCGCCTTTGCCGCCGCGTCGGCATTGGTGGCCTTGCTGTCGTTGACGTAGCGCACGCCGGCGATGGTGGTTACCAATTCCTGACGATGTGCCAGGCCCGGATAGCTCTGCAGGCCGGCAACGATGGCCTCGAAGGTGAGACCAAGCGCCTTGGTCACCGCATAGGCCGCGGCGGCATTCTGCCAGTTGTGCTTTCCCGGCAAGGTCGCGATGGCCTTGAGGTTCACGATCCTGCGGGCCGCGCCGCGAATGGCATCGATGAGCGCGCCTTCCCTGACATAGACGCCGCCCCTGACCGGCGTCTCGGCCGAGATCGGGACCAGACGACGGCCCTTGTCCTTCAGGGCGGCGAAGGTGGCGCGGCTCGGTGCATCGTCGATGCCGACGATGCCGAGGCTGCTCGACCCCTTGGGTTTCAGGATCGATTGCTTGGAGGCGATGTAGCCTTCCATCCCGCCGTGCCGGTCGAGGTGATCCGGCGTGATGTTGAGCAGAACCGCGATATCGGCAACGGGCGACGGCGTGATGTCGAGCTGATAGGAAGAGAGCTCCAGGACATAGATCCCCTCGGCACCGAGCGGGCGCAGCGACAGCGCCGCCTGGCCGAGATTGCCGCCGATCTCGACGGATTTTCCCGCCGCCTTGAGGATATGCCCGATCAGGGTGGTGGTGGTCGACTTGCCATTGGTGCCGGTGATGCAGACGAAACGCGCATTCGGCTGCGCCACGGCGAGCAGCGCGATGTCGCTGCCGATCGGCTTGCCGGCGTTCCTGGCCGCCGCCGCCACCGGATGCGGCGCGGGAAAGGTCACCGGGATGCCGGGGCTCATCACCAGTCCGTCGATCTGGCTCCAGTCGGCACCGTGAAGGTCGAAGAGAATATCGGCCGGCACCGCGGCGCGCGCGGTTTCGGAATCGTCCCAGGCCAAGACGCGGGCGCCGGAGGCGATCAGCCGTTCCGCCGTCGCGGCGCCCGAGCGCCCGAGGCCCAGCACGGCAATGGTGCGGCCCTGAACGTTCGGAATGATGAGGCCGAGATCGGTCATGGTTTCCTCACCGCAGCTTCAGGGTGGCAAGGCCGACCAACGCCAGCACGGCGGCGATGATCCAGAAGCGGATGACGATGGTGGGTTCGGCCCAACCCTTTTTTTCATAGTGGTGATGCAGCGGCGCCATGCGGAAGACGCGCTTGCCGGTGAGCTTGAAGCTCATCACCTGGACGATCACCGAGACCGTCTCCAGTACGAACAGGCCGCCGATGATCGCCAGCACCAGTTCGTGCTTGGTAATGACGCTGATGGCCCCCAGCGCGCCGCCCATGGAGAGCGAACCGGTATCGCCCATGAAAACCATCGCCGGCGGCGCATTGAACCACAGGAAACCGAGGCCGGCGCCGCAGAGCGCACCGCAGAAGACCGCGAGTTCGCCGGACCCCGGCACGAAGTGCAGCTGCAGGTATTCGGAAAAGACCGCGTTGCCCACCAGATAGGCAATGAGCGCGAAGCAGGCCGCGGCGATCATCACCGGCACGGTAGCAAGACCGTCGAGGCCGTCGGTGAGGTTGACCGCGTTGGAGGCCCCCATCAGCACCAGTGCGCCGAAGGGCAGAAAGCCGAGGCCGAGTGGGATGAGCAGGTCCTTGAAAAACGGCAGGGCGACGCTGGTGGCCAGGGCTGGCGGCTGATTGTAGACGATCACCAGGGTGGCAAGGAGGCCGATCAGCGCCTGGGCGATCAGCTTGAAACGGCCGTTGAGACCCTTGGTGTTGCGCCGGGTCAGCTTGAGAAAATCGTCGGCAAAGCCGATGGCGCCGAAGCCGATGGTTACCAGCAGCACCACCCAGACATAGATGTTGGCAAGATCGGCCCAGAGGAGCGTGGTGACGCTGGCCGAGAGCAGGAACATCAGGCCGCCCATGGTGGGCGTGCCCTTCTTGGTCAGCAAATGGCTCTCCGGCCCGTCATCGCGGATCGGCTGACCGTCGCGTTGCAGCTTCTTCAGCCAGCGGATCATTGCCGGGCCGATCACCAGGGTGAGAAAGAGCGCGCACAGCACCGCGCCGCCGCTCCGGAAGGTGAGGTAGCGGATCAGGTTGAAGACCCGGAAGTCTTCGGCCAACGGCGCCAGCAGATTGTAGAGCATGCCCCCTTCTCTCCCCCGGTATCCGGTCAGTGACCGTTGGCGGCCAGGGGCCGCTGTTCAACCTGTGCATCAAGCGCGCGAATGGCCGATACGATCGGCGCCATGCGCGTTCCCAGCGATCCCTTCACCAGCACAACATCGCCGGCCCGGAGATCAGCCAGCAGCGGCGCCACCATCGCGATCGAATCGCCGGCGTGGTGGGCGCGCATGCTCTCCGGCAGCAGCGCAAACAATTCCCCCATCAGCGGGCCGACCAGAAACGCGCGGTCGATTCCGGCGGCGACCAGATCGTCGCGCAGGGCGCGGTGCAACGCGGCACCTTCGCTGCCCAGTTCGCGCATGTCGCCGAGAACGACGATGCGCCGTCCACCCGGCTGTGGCCGCAGGTCGCCCAGGACCGCCAGCGCTGCGCGCACGGCCGCGGGGCTGGCGTTGTAGGATTCGTCGATCAGCAGCAGCGCGCCCCGATCCAGCGCGATCTCCTCGCGCTGGCCACGCCCCTTGAGCGCCGTGGCAGCGCCGAGATTGTGTGCGGCAGCGACCACATCGCGGCCCAGGGCAACGACACCGGCCAGAACGGCCAGGGCATTGATGGCCTGATGCCGGCCCACCAGACCCATGTTGAAGTTCAGCTCCTGTCCCGGCATCCGGGCCGTGACCCGGTTGCCGGAATCGCTCGTGACGCAGGCGACCAATCGCAGGTCGCTGCCTTCATGGGCGCCGAAACGGAGGATCCGGGCGATGCCGAGTTCCCTGGCGCGCGCGGCGAGGCGGTCGAAATGGGGATTGTCGCGCGGCAGGATGGCGCAACCGCCGGGCTCCAGCCCCTCTAGGATTTCCGCCTTGGCATCGGCGATCTCCGCCACCGAGGCGAAGAATTCGATATGTACGGCCTCGACCGTCGTGATGATGACGGCATGCGGCCGAACCATCCGGGCCAGCGGCCGGATTTCGCCGGCATGGTTCATGCCGAGTTCGAAGATTCCGATCTCGGTGTCGCGTGGCATGCGCGCCAGCGACAGGGGAGCCCCCCAATGGTTGTTGAGATTGCCCTCGGAGGCAAAGGTCCGCGCCTGGGCACCCAGCACCAGTTTCAGCATCTCCTTGGTGCTGGTTTTCCCGACACTGCCGGTGACGGCGATGAACTGCGCCGACGAGCGGTTGCGGGCGGCGCAGCCGAGGTCCTGCAGGGCCTCCAGGGTGTCGCTCACCAGGACGATGGGCGCATCGGCGGCGATACCCAAGGGCAGCCGGTGGGCCAGGATGCCGGCGGCGCCGGCCTTGAGCGCCGCGTCGATATAGTCGTGACCGTCGAAGTTGGGGCCCTGCAGTGCCACGAAGAGGTCGCCGACGGCGATCTTGCGGGTGTCGATGGAAACGCCGCTGGCGGAGAAATCCGCCAAGGTGCGGCCCTTCACGGCGGCAGCGATCTCCTGCGACGTCCAGAGGGGTTGCATCATGCTGCCCCCCGGCTGAGTTCCTCGGCGTATTGCCGCGCCACTTCGCTGTCGTCGAAGTCGAGTTTCCGATCGCCGATCAACTGATAGGTCTCGTGACCCTTGCCGGCGATGACCAGCAGATCGCCGGCCTTGAGATCATGCATGGCCGTACGGATCGCCTGGGCGCGGTCGCCGATTTCGATCGCCCCAGGTGCTGCCGCCAGGATCTCGGCGCGGATCGCCGCCGGGTCCTCGCTGCGGGGGTTGTCGTCGGTCACGACCACCCGGTCGGCAAGCCGCATGGCGAGCGCACCCATCTCCGGCCGCTTGCCGCGATCGCGGTCGCCACCACAACCGAACACGACGACCAGCGAACCGGCGGTGTGCGGGCGCAGGGTGGTCAGCACTGCGTCGAGACCGGCGGGCTTGTGGGCGTAGTCGACATAGACCGCGGCACCCGACGGTGTCGTCGCCACCCGTTCGATGCGGCCATGGACGCCGGTCAGGCGGTCGATCATGGCAACGGCCATTTCCGGCTTCTCGCCCTCGCCGATGACCAGGCCAAGCGCGGCGAGGAGATTTTCCGCCTGGAACAGGCCGGCCACGGAAAAAATGGCGTCGAAACGCTTGCCGAAGATCTCCAGCTGCAGCTGCTGGCCGGTCGGCAGCGGTGTCTGCTGCACCAGTCGCAGATCACCACGGCGCCGGCCGAAAGTGATGAGCCGATGGTGGCGGGCTTTCGCGGTGGCTATGATGCCGTCGGCTTCCGGAATGTCGGCATTGACGATGGCAGCCCCCCCAGCCGGCAGCAGTTCCGCGAACAGGCGGCGCTTGGCCGCGAGATAGGCCTCCATCGTGCCGTGATAGTCGAGGTGGTCGCGGCTGAGATTGGTGAAGGCCGCAGCGGAGACCTCCACGCCGTCGAGGCGGAACTGGTCGAGGCCGTGGCTGGAAGCCTCCATCGCCAGGTGATGGATGTCGTGATCGACCAGTTCGGCCAGCAATTGATGCAGCTTGACCGGATCGGGCGTGGTCAGCGATTCACCGTATTCGATGCCCGGGCCGACCAAGCCGATGGTGCCGAGGCTGGCGGCGCGATGCCCGAGCAGACCCCAGAGCTGTCGCGCGAAAACGGTGGTCGAGGTCTTGCCGCTGGTACCGGTGACCGCGGCGATGATCTTGGGCTGTCGGCCATAGAACCGGGCCGCCAGTTTGGCGAGGGCGAGACGCGGCTGGTCGGCCGCGATCACGGCCACATGCGGCGGCACGTCGGGCAGCTGACCGGTGCCCACCAGGATGACGCTGGCACCCGCCGCCACGGCCTGGGGCAAGAAACTCAACCCGTCGAGTTTCGCACCGGGCAGCGCCGCGAAGAGATGGCCTGGCGCCACGGCGCGCGAATCGGCGCCAAGCCCGGTGACGACGATACCGTCGAGGCCGCTCCCCGGGCGTACAACACGCCCCCAATCCCCGATGAGTTCACTCAAACGCAAGCGGCATCTCCTTTTCATCCGGCACGGAGAACGGCACCGCAACGCTGGGTGCCGTGGAGACCGGGGTTGCGGAGAATGGCTTGGCCTGGAAGACCAGTTCCGGCTCGCCCGCTTCCACAGCGGCGGGGGGCGGAGACGGCGCGGCCTCGGCTACCGGCATGACCGATGATTCCGGCTTTTTCGGGGCGTCCTTGCCGCCTTCGACCATGGCGACGAGCGGATTCTGTGCCTCGGGCGCATCGTCTGGGATGGGCGAGATGCCCATCAAGGGTGCCATGCGCTGCACCAGCGCGCCCACGACCGGCGCTGCCACCCAACCTGCGGTGGCATAGCCGTGGCTGCTCGCATTGGGCTTCGGCTCGTCGACCATGACAAGAATGGCGTAACGCGGCGCGTTCATGGGAAAGGCACCGATGAAGGCGGCCATGCGCGAATTCTCGTTGTAGCCGCGACCTTCCTGCTTGTCGGCGGTACCGGTCTTGCCACCCACCAGATAGCCGGGTGCGTTCGCCTTCTTGCCGGTCCCGATCTGGACCACCAGACGCATCAGCTGGCGAAGCTGGGCCGAAGTCTGCTCGGAAATGACGCGGGTTCCGCTGGCGATCTCGTTCGCGGCTCGCTTCAACAGGGTGGGGAACCGCAGCGTCCCCCCATTCGCGATCGCCCCCAGGGCCGCGATAACCTGGACCGGCGCCACCGAGATACCGTGACCGTAGGAGATGGTCATGGTGTTGATGCGCCGCCAGTTCTTGGGGAACTGCGGCATGCCGACTTCGGCCAGTTCGATCGGGGATTTGGAGAGCAGGCCGAGGCGCTGCAGATAGGCCTGCTGAACCTCGGCACCGAACGCATCGGCCAGCTTGGCCGAGCCGATATTGGACGAATAGGTGATGATCTCGGGAATGTTCAGCCAGCGATGCTTGCCCTTGTAGTCGTTGATCGAGAAGCCGCCGATGCGGATCGCATGAGTGGCGTCATAGCCACCGGCCAGTGTCACCGTGCCGGTATCCAGCCCGATCGCCGTGTTGAAGAGCTTGAAGGTCGAGCCCATTTCGTAGGTGCCGAGTGTCGCGCGATTAAATCGCGTATCGTCGCTGGCATCGCCCGGATGCGCCGGGTCGAAATCCGGCAGGGAGACCAGGGCCAGCAATTCTCCGCTGGCAATGTCCATCACCATGCCAGCGCCGCCGATGGCCGTGAAATCGGCGATGGCGCGGGAGATTTCCTCGTGCAGGATATGCTGGATGCGTACGTCGATGGAGAGCTCGAGCGGTTGCCGGCCGGCGGCGAGCACGTCGTCGAAGGATCGCTCCGCACCGGCGAGGCCACGCGAATCCAGATCTGCGAATCCGACCACATGGGCGGTGAGGTTGCCCTGCGGATAGACCCGCTTGGTCTCATACTGGAAATCGAGCCCCGGGATGCCGAGGCGGTTGACCGCCATCTGCTGCTTGGGCGTCAGGTTGCGCTTGAGCCAGACGAAACTCTTGTCGCCGGCAAGCTTCGCCGCGGTGGACGATACCTCCAGTTCCGGCAGGATCGCGTTGAGCTGCGCGGCCGTGCCCTCGGCATCGCGCACCTTGCGCGGATTGGCATAGAGCGACGCCGTGGTGAGCGAGGTTGCCAGCACCACGCCGTTGCGATCCAAGATATCGGCCCGGTCGGCTGCCGGCGCCGCAGCGATGCGCACCACGTCGTGGTCTCCCGGCAGCAGGGTGACGGCGGCGAGCCGCACCGCGATCACCAGGAAGGCGACCGCGAAAAGACCGAGACCCAGGGTCAGCCGATGATGGCTGATTTCCAGCGTGCGGCGCCGCTGGCCGTCGGGTTCCGGTTGCAACGCGATCGGGTTGATCACTGGCTGCGCGCGTTGCGCCCTGAAGTTCGTGGGCGATGTGTTGCGCTTGCCGCCGAGGTGCATCATTGCGCACCTTCCCCGCCCGCAACGGGCAACGCAGCTTCGCTCTCGGCCTGCTTGGCCTCCATATCGGCGAGAATGGCGCGAATCGTGGCATCTTCGTCCACCGGCTCGGAGCCGGCCGAGGTCTGAAAGACTGGCGTCGGCTGTGCCGGAGCCGCGACGGTCGCCGATGCGTCGCTCACGGCGGCCGGAATGGCCTCTGGCTGGCCGATCGGCGCATTGGGCAGGGCCGCGATCGGCGGCTGATTCGTCGGTTCTGCCGGCACCTCACTGACCGGCGGCCGCGCGCGCAGGTCGGCGAAACTGGCGATCTGGCCGGCCATGATCGGTGCCAGATCGGTATGCCGCCGCGTCAGATCGGCGAGACGCACCGGGTCGTTGAGGTAGCTCCATTCGGCTTCCAGCACGCGCAGGATCTGTCGGTCCGCCGTGATCTGGCGATTGACCGATTTCAGCTCGTTCTCCTTGGCCTGGACGGCGTACTTGACCTGGAACAGGCCGACGCTCAGCAGCCCGAGAACGGCAATCCAGATGAGGGTGCCGATGCGGATCATGCGGCGACCCCATCGGCAAGGCGCTCCGCCACCCGCAGGCGCGCCGAACGCGCCCGCGGATTGGCGGCGATCTCGGCATCGCCGGGGCCGATTCCCTGTGGCGTCACCAGCCGCAGTGTCGGCGCCGTCGCCGTGGTTTCCGGCAGATGGCGCGAGCCCTTCGGGTTGCGGCCCGCATGGTCGCGCATGAAATGTTTGACGCGGCGGTCTTCCAGGGAATGAAACGAGACGATCGCCATGCGACCGCCCGGTGCCAGCAGAGCCTCGGCGGCCGCGAGTCCGCGGTCAATCTCGCCCAACTCGTCATTGACCGCGATGCGCAGAGCCTGGAAGGTGCGCGTCGCCGGATCGATGCGCTCGGCACCGCCGGCGGGCCCGATGGCGCGGCGCACGATTTCCGCCAGGCGCGCCGTGGTGGTGATGGGTGCCAGTGCGCGCGCAGCGACGATCGCCTTGGCGATGCGGCGCGCCTTCTTCTCCTCGCCGAAGGTGAAGATGAGATCGGCGAGCGGCCGCTC
>JAEUKV010000312.1 GCA_016794165.1 Rhodospirillaceae bacterium | reverse complement strand
GCCGGCCTGGCTGGTCCTGCGCTTCGTGAGCGGACTCGCGGGCAGCGTTCCCTGGGTGGTGACCGAGACCTGGATCAATGTCGCCGCCACCGAGCGCAATCGCGGTCGCTCCGTGGCGATCTACACCGCCGTCATGGCCGCGGGTTTCGCCACCGGGCCGGAATTGCTGAAATGGTCCATGGCCCTTGGGCAGTCGCCGCTGCCCTGGTTCATCGCGCTGCAGACGGCTTCGCTCATCATCATCCTGCCGCTCCGGCGCCTCGCGCCGGCGCTGGAGGATGGCGGCGATGCGCGCATCCTCGCCACTTTCATCATGCTGCCGGCGCTCATGTCGGCGGCAGTCGTGTCGGGTGCGCTGGACACAGCCTTCTTCAGTTTCCTCGCCATCTGGGGCCAGCGCGTCGGCCTTGATGCCGCCTTTGCCCTCACCCTGGTCAGCATCTTCATCGCCGGCAATGTGCTGCTGCAGTTTCCGATCGGCTGGCTGGCGGATCTCTGGGGACCGCGTCCGGTCATGCTCGGCTGCGGCGCCGTGGCGATCTTCTGTCCGGTCCTGGCTCTTGTCGTTGCGGTCGCGGACTGGCCGATCCTGCTCGGCCTGCTTGCCTTCGTCTGGGGTGGCTGCATCTGGGGGGCCTATTCGGTGGCGCTGGTGGCCATGGGGCGGCGCTTTACCGGCGGGCAACTGGCCATCGTCAACGCGGCCTTCGTAATGGCCTATACCTTTGCCAATGTGGCGGCCCCGCCGGTCGCCGGATATGCCATGAACCTGCTCGACCCGCAGGGCCTGATGGTCTTCGCCCTGCTCTCGGCACTCGCCTTCACCGCGATCGTCTGGTGGCGCCGCCGCGAGTTCACGGGCCGGGCCGACTAGCCAGCCTGGTTCAGGTGCGAGGCTTCCCGCGACGGTGCCTGGCGCCCTTGTCCCAGCGCGTGACGCCTTCGAGGTGCAAGCCGAAGAGGTCGAGCACCCGGCCCAGGCTCTGATCCACCATTTCCTCGATGGATTGCGGCTGGGCATACATGGCCGGGACCGGCGGCGCGACGATGGCGCCCATTTCCGTGACCGCCGCCATGTTGCGGATATGGCCGAGATGGAGCGGGGTCTCCCGCAGCATCAACACCAGGCGCCGGCGTTCCTTCAGCACCACGTCGGCGGCGCGGGCGATCAAGGTGGGGGTGACGCCGCTGGCGATCTCGGCCAGCGACTTGGCCGAGCAGGGCGCCACGATCATGCCGAGGGTGAGGAACGAGCCTGAGGATATCGGCGCAGCGAGATCGTCGTTGCTGTGACAATAATCCGCGAGCGCCTTCACCGCCGCGACCTTGTGATCGGTCTCATAGGCCAGGGTCAGTTCCGCCGTGCGAGACATCACGAGGTGAGTCTCGATCATCGACTCGCGCAGCAACTCGAGAAGTCGAATCCCATAGATCACCCCCGATGCGCCGGAGATGCCGATGATGAGGCGCGACGGCGGGTGTTGCGTCGCGGTACGTGGCTGTTTTTTCTTGATCATCTGAGGGTTGTCAAAAAATCCTGTTGCGTTGGACGTGGCACGGTCGCCGTCGGCCGGGATTGTGGATATCTTTGGTCAGCGTCGCTTAATCAATTTGGGCATTTTTGCCGCGTCATCTTGAAGCGCCGGCCTCACTCCCTCATTTACTTGAGAGGCCGATTGGCGCTAGCATTTCGGCTCATAGGGAACCAGCAAAGTGAGACCGGGATCAACGCAAATCTGAGTTCTGCAACTGAAAGGGAGAAGGATATGGCCATGACTGCGCATGTCGATTCGCTCAAGTCAAAGCATGCCGATCTGGATGCAAAGATTGCCGACGAAGAACGGCGCCCTCACCCGGATGAAGCGGCCCTTCACGAACTGAAGAAGCAGAAACTCCGCATCAAGGACGAACTGGCCTCCCTGGAACGGGTGCATTAGCCCCGACATTCCGCCATTTCCCAACACAGGGTTTTAACAACACAGGCCGCCGTCGAGGGGTCCCTTGGGCCCCCTCCGGCGGCTTTTGATTCGACGCTGCGTCCCTTTGCGCTCGCGCCGGCTCCCAGGGTGGAATGGCTCTAAATTTCCTTGACCGCCTCTGCGGGCCCCGGTTAAGGTTTCCCGCATGTGCAACCTGACGCAAATTCTGGCGCTTTCGCTTCGACTTACCGCCCCGGCGTGCTGAATCGCGCCGGCCGCGTGGGCTTTTTGCCCCCTTCGCCAGAATGACCCACAACCCGTCAGGGGTTGCCGATGATCCGGAAAATCGCCATAAGCAGCAATGTGTTAGGGACCTGTTCGAGGCTTCTCGCGGCACCGCTCTCGCTTAGCCGCCGCCGTCGGTAGCGGCAGCGCCTTCAAGCCTCAAGTTTGATGTGGGGCGGGGGAGACCGGCGGCGGCATCTGCCCGCAGCGCACTCAGACATCGGACCCATTTCGACCCATTCGAGGATTGCCTCCATGCGTATCGACCCCGCGACCAAGTACAAACCGTTTCAGCCGATCAACTTGCCCGACCGACAATGGCCCGGGCGCACCATCACCCAGGCGCCGATCTGGTGTTCCGTCGATCTACGTGACGGCAACCAGGCGCTCATCGAACCGATGGGACCCGAGCGCAAGCTCCGCATGTTCCGCACCCTGGTGAAGATGGGCTACAAGGAAATCGAGATCGGCTTTCCTTCGGCCAGCCAGACCGATTTCGACTTCTGCCGGGAACTGATCGATGGCGGCCACATCCCGGACGACGTCGTCGTACAGGTGCTGACCCAGGCGCGCGATCATCTCATCACCCGGACCTATGAGGCGCTGCTGGGGGCGAAG
>JAEUKV010000290.1 GCA_016794165.1 Rhodospirillaceae bacterium | reverse complement strand
GCCTTCAACGGATCGTCGGCCAGGGGGTCGACCAGATCGGCGACGATGTCGCCGCGTTTCACCTCGGCGCCCAGTGCCACCTTGTAGGCAACGATCCCTGCCTTTGAAACGCGCACAATGTCGGTCGCCTCAAGATCGGTCCCCTCGCAGAGCAGCGGCGGTACCGGGCCGGGGTCGCCTGCCAGCGCACCGTGGCGCTGCAGCACGCGGTAGAGGGCCTTGGCATCCGGCTCGGCCATCTCGTCGAACACGTCGGCCTGGCCGCGGAATTCGACAGTGGTGCCGAAACAGGATGCCGGGATCGGAAACCTGTCGCCAACCGCCTCCGCCAGCCTGGTCCAGGGCAGGGAACAGGTCTCGTCGAAGCTGTTGGCTTTGGAATCGACGCAGAGAAGGGACGCGCGCGCGCCCAGTTCGGCGGCGAGATCCTGGAAATCGGGCCAGTAGCCGGGCTGCATGTAGACATGCATCAGGGCCTCGTCGTCGCAATGCAGGTCGAACACCATGTCGGCGTCGTGGGCAAGGCGCGCGAGTTCCACCTTGAGCCGCGCCAGTTCCGTATCTGCCGGCAGCTGGTTGATGCGGGCCGCGATAGCGGTACGGATGGCCTTCACATTCTGGGCGGCGTCCTGACCCAGCTTCGGCGTCACCGCTTCCACCAGGCCTTCGCACAGATCCGGCCAGTGGCGGTTGAAATTGCCGCCGCCGCGCAACTCGTAGCGGCCGCTATGGGCGCCGTTGATGATCTGGCCGAGGCCGATTGGGTTGGCGACCGGCACCACGACGATCTCGCCCAGGATCTCGCCGCGCCGGTCGGCCTCGTCCAGCAGGCGCAGCAGGTGGTGCGCCGCCAGCATGCCGGGAATCTCGTCGGAATGCAGCGAGGCCTGCAGATAGGCCTTGGGGCGGGCGCCCCTGGTGCCATAGCGATGCACGCTGAGATGGCGTTCCGTGCCGGGGCTCATCGCGCCCAGGGAAATGCGTTCGATCGTCTTGGCCATGATGCCGGTTTCTCCCAATTTCGGCCGGCATTGGGCCCATCCGACGGCACCCTGTCAAGATGCGGCTAGAGGTGGACGACAGCCCTTTTTCCGCAGCCGGAATGCTATAAGAAGGCATGACCGAATCGACCGAACAGACGGCCCCGGCGGCAGGCCAACTTGACGCGCCCTATCTCAATGGCCTCAACGAGCGCCAGCGTGAAGCCGTGCTGGCGCTCGACGGCCCGGTCCTGGTGCTGGCCGGCGCCGGTACCGGCAAGACCCGCGTCCTTACCACGCGCCTTGCACATATCCTGAGCTCTGGCCTCGCCTGGCCGTCGCAGATCCTGGCCGTGACCTTCACCAACAAGGCGGCCAACGAGATGCGCGAGCGCATCGCCCATCTGCTGGGGCGCCCGGTGGAAGGCTGGTGGCTGGGCACCTTCCATTCCCTGGCGGCGCGCATCCTCCGCGCCCAGGCCGAAATGGTGGGCTTGAAGCCGAATTTCACCATCGTCGGCACCGACGACCAGCTGCGCCTGATCAAGCAGCTGATCGCAGCCGAAGGTCTCGACTCCCAGCGCTGGCCGTCCCGGGTGGTGCTCGGCATCATCGAGCGCTGGAAGGATCGCGGCCTCACCCCGGACAAGGTCAGCCGCGCCGAAATGGCCGAGGTGGCGTCGGGACGGATCCTCGATCTCTACCACGCCTATCAGCAGCGCCTGCTCACCCTCAATGCCTGCGATTTCGGCGATCTGCTGCTGCACAATTTGACGCTCTTTGCCAAGGCGCCCGACCAGTTGCGGCGTTATCAGGAACAGTTCCGCTACATCCTGGTCGACGAATACCAGGACACCAACGTGGCGCAGTATCTCTGGCTGCGCGCCCTCGCCCAGACGCACAGGAACATCTGCTGCGTCGGCGACGACGACCAGTCGGTCTATGGCTGGCGCGGCGCCGAAGTCGAGAACATTCTCAAGTTCGAGCAGGATTTTCCCGGCGCCAGGGTGATCCGGCTGGAGCAGAACTATCGCTCGACCCCGCACATCCTGGCCGCGGCCTCCGGCCTCATCGCGCACAATGAGGGGCGCCTCGGCAAGACCCTGTGGACCGAGATCAACGAGGGCGAGAAGGTCCGGATCCTGGGCGCCTGGGATGGGGCCGAGGAAGCACGCCAGATCGGCGACGAGGTGGAGTCGCTGCAGCGGCGCGGCACGCAGTTGCAGGACATCGCCATCCTGGTGCGCGCCGGCTTCCAGACCCGCGAATTCGAGGAACGTTTCATCACGCTGGGGATTCCCTACCGCGTCATCGGTGGCCCGCGTTTCTATGAGCGGCAGGAGATCCGCGACGCGCTCGCCTATCTTCGGCTGATTCACCAGCCCGATGACGGTCTCGCCTTCGAGCGCATCGTGAATTTGCCCCGACGGGGCATCGGTGACACCACGCTGCGGCAGCTCAACGAGCTTGCCCGGGCGCAATCTCTCTCGCTGCCGGAAGTGGCGCGCCAGGTGGTTGCGACCGACGAGCTGAAGCCGGCGGCGCGGCGCGCGCTCGGCCTGTTCATGAACGATATCGCCCGCTGGCGCGGTCTCGCCCAGACCATGCATCACGCCGAACTCGCCCAGATCGTCCTCGACGAGAGCGGCTATACCGCCATGTGGCGGACGGACAAGTCGATCGAGGCGCCGGGGCGGCTGGAGAACCTCAAGGAACTGGTGCGGGCGCTGGAGGATTTCGACAGCCTCGAGGGCTTTCTCGACCATGTCTCGCTGGTGATGGAGAATGCGGAGGCGGGGCCACGCGACCAGCTTTCCATCATGACCCTGCATGGTGCCAAGGGGCTGGAATTCGACGTCGTCTTTTTGCCTGGCTGGGAGGAGGGGTTGTTTCCGCATCCCCGTGCCCTGGACGAGAACGGCATCAAGGGTCTGGAGGAGGAGCGGCGCCTCGCCTATGTCGGCCTCACGCGTGCCCGCAAGGTCGCCGTGATCTGCCATGCCGGCAGCCGCCGCATCCATAACCAGTGGCAGAATGCGCTGCCCTCGCGCTTCCTCGCCGAGCTGCCGGCGGCGCATATCGAGCGGCTGGACCACCAGGGTTTCAAGCCGCCGCAACCCGGCAGCGTCGACTGGCCGGTGCGGAGTCATGGCGGGGGCGGGTACAGTGGTGGCGGCTATCCGGCGCGGCGGGTGGCTCCCACGATCGATGTCGAGGCGCGCATCGTCCCCAAATCGGGCGGCGTCTACCCCAGTGGCAAGCGTGTGTTTCACCAGAAATTCGGCTATGGCAAGGTTCTCACGGCCGAAGGCGACAAGCTGGAGATCGCCTTCGACAAGGCCGGGGTGAAAAAGGTCATGGCCGGTTTTGTCGTGCCGGCCGAACAGGCGGGATAAGGAACCGGTCATGCAAGCCAAGCCGAAACTCTACGCTGTCAGCGTCGATCTCGATTTCAAGCCGGAGCCTGGCTGGCGACTTGCACTGGAAGAGGTGCTGGAGCCTTTCGGCGCGGCCCTGGTCAGCTTCGAGACCGATGGCGGCAGGGGCTGGCATCTGGAAGTCATCGGCGAGGAGAAGCCCAAGGCGGCCGCGGTGAAGGCGGCGTTGAGGCCCTTTGCCGGTCTCCGGGCCATCATCGGCCCGGTGCCTGACAAGGACTGGCTGGCGGAAAGCCGCAAGGGCTTGGCGCCCTTGAAGATGGGCCCCTTCTTCGTCCACGGCGAACATGACCGCGGCAAGGCACCGAAGAACGTCATCCCGCTGGAGATCGATGCCGGCATGGCCTTCGGGACCGGTCGGCACGAGACCACCAGCGGCTGCGTCAAGGCGCTCATCCGTCTTGCCAAGGCCCACCGCTTCAAGCGCCCGCTCGATATCGGGACCGGGACCGGCATCCTCGCCTTCATCGCCTGGCATCTCTTTCAAATGCCGGTCATGGCCGGCGACAATGACCGGGACGCGGTGCGAGTAGCGCGGGAGAACGCGGCCATCAACGGCCTGAAAAAGCAGGTCCGCATCGTGACCTCAGACGGCTACCGCGCCGCGGCGATCCGTGAGAATGGGCCCTACGATCTCATCACCGCCAATATTCTGGCCAATCCGCTCATCTCGCTGGCGCCGGATCTTGCCCGCAATCTTGCCCGCAACGGCCGCGCCGTACTCTCGGGCCTGCTGACCGCCCAGGAAAAGGAGGTGCTGGCCGCGCATCAGGCGGTCGGGCTGGAGCTCGATTTTCGCCTGCGGCAGAACGATTGGTCGGTATTGGTGCTGAAGAAGGTGGCGAAACGCGTCGCCGGCAAGAAGTGAGACTTGTGGGGCGCTGATCGCGCGCCGACGTGATAACCTGTCGGCCATGCTGAAGGGGCTTTCTGCACTGCTGCTCTTCCAACTCGCCGGCGAGTTCCTGGCGCAGCTCCTCAACTGGCCGCTGCCGGGACCCGTACTGGGCATGGGGCTGTTGCTGCTGGCCCTGCTCTGGCGCGGCCATGCGCCGGCCTGGCTCGCAGCGGCGGCCGACGGCATGCTGAAGCATTTTTCCCTGCTGTTCGTGCCGGCCAGCGTCGGTCTGGTGCAGTATCTCGATCTTATCGGGGCGGAATGGCTGCCGATCCTGACGGCCCTCGTCGCGAGCACGCTGATCGGCATCGTCGCCAGTGCGTTGACCTTCGTCGCGGTGGCGCGCCTGGTGGGCGCTCATCCCGGAGAGGACGAGCGCAAGGCGGATTCGCCATGAACGAATTGGTCGACATCTGGGTTTATCTCGCCAGTTCGCCCCTGCTGTGGTTGACCGCCACCTTGCTCGCCTATGGGGTCGGCCAGTGGTGCATGGAGAGGAGCGGCCACCATCCCGCGGTCAATCCGGTCGGTATCGCCGCTTTGTTGCTGGTGGGCGTCCTGCTGCTCAGCGACACCAGCTATCAAGCCTATTTCGACGGTGCCCAGTTTGTCCATTTCCTGCTGGGACCGGCGATTGTCGCCCTGGCCGTGCCACTGGCGCGGCACCTGCCCAAGATCAGAGCCTCCCTGATTCCCACACTGGCAGCCCTGCTGGTGGGGGCCGTCACGGCGGCGGTGAGTGCGATGGGTGTGGCGATCCTGCTCGGGGCCAGCCCCGCGGTGACGCTGTCCATGGCGCCCAAATCGGCCACATCGCCGATCGCCATGGGAATCTCGGAGCAGATCGGTGGGCTGCCCTCGCTGACCGCGGCTCTGGTGGTGACGACGGGAATTCTCGGCGCGGTGGTGGTGGCACCCCTGCTCAACCTGCTGCGCATCCGTGACTGGCGCGCGCGGGGCTTCGCGGTCGGTACCATCTCGCATGGCGTGGGTACGGCGCGCGCCTTCCAGGTCCATGCGGTGGCGGGCGTGTTTGCAGCGACTGCGCTTTGCCTCAACGCGCTGGTGACACCGGTCCTGGTGCCGCTGATTGTCGCCGCCTTTGGCAACCTCATCGGCTAGAAACCGAAACGGCGGCCCGGTTACCCGGACCGCCGCTGCGGCGCACTACTTAGGGAAATAGGCTGACGTTCGATCAGGCGGCCTTCGGGGCAGAAGACCGATGATTGGTGTTGGCCGCGGCCAGACCGTGACCGGCGAGGTCGTCGGCGAGGTCGGCGATGTCGCCGCGGATGACGCCGATATCCATCAGCTGACGATCCGTGAGACGCGACAGTTCCTTCACCGTGGCGCGGGCAGCGCTCCAGGCCTTGAGCGGCGCAGTGAAATCACCTTCCATCGCGGCGACCGTGACCGGCAGCGGACCGTTGATGGCGCCGCTGAGCTGGGCCACATGGGCGTCGATCTCGTGACGGGCCAGACCGATATCGGCCAGCAGCCGGTCGTCGAGACCCATCAGGGTGGCGCGCGCCTTGCGGCGGCGGTTCCAGTCGATTGCCGGGCGCAGCACGCCGTTGACGATCAGGCGGCTGAACTCGGCGAAGAGATTGGCATCCTGACCCGCCGGCACCGCTTCGCGGGCCAGCGCCGGGATGGCGCCGCGGCTCACGCCGATGTCGTTGAGCGAGCGATCGTCGAGACCGTAGAGCTCGTTCTCCAGCTGCGTGCGGGCATAGGTACGCTTCGCCGCGTTGGCGAGGGCGTGGCCAAAGCGCTTGAACGCCGCCAGACCGATGTCGCGAGAGGGAGCAACCGGCGACATCGCCATGCTCATGACCTTCTCATTGCTCGTGATCCGATTCATAGTAACCTTCCAATCCGGTCGACCCGGTTTCCTGCTTCAGATGGCACCATTGCCATCGCTGTTGTTCCGTGGACGAGTGACATATAGATTTAACTCGACCCATTTAGTAGTGTTTTCGCTGCATCGCAGCAATGCAACTGGCGCATGAGAAACCGACAAGGTGGCAGTGTGACGCATATCACTAAGAATTTATGAAGATGCTTTAGTGACTTAGGCGTTGCAGAATTTATGGTTAATTTGGAGAATGAGATGGTGACCTCACCTGATTCCGCCTGTCGCGAGACTTATCAAGGGGATGATGTCCTCGCTGGACTGCTTAAAAAACACCAATCTCATGTAAATATAAACAATCTGGCCGATTTGATGCCGGGTGTGGCGGCGGCCCCGGCCGATGAACGGCCGGATGCCTGGATCGATCTGGTGGTGGAAAACCCCAGCCCGGCCCTGGTCGCCCAGCTGCGGGCCTATCGCGAAGCCTGGGCGGCGCGGCAACCCATCACTGCGACGCCGCCGATCCCGGCACGCCTCGCAAAACTGCGCGCCGAACTGGCGCGGCAGGGCCTCGACGGTTTCATCATCGGCCGTGCCGACGCCCACCAGGGGGAATATGTCCCCAAGGCGGCGGAGCGCCTCCACTTCATCAGCGGTTTCACCGGTTCGGCCGGCATGGCGGTGGTGCTGCGGGAAAAGGCCGCGGTCTTCGTCGATGGCCGCTACACCATCCAGGTGAAGGACCAGGTGGATCCCGGCCTCTTTGCCTATCGCCATCTGGTCAACGAGCCGGTCGAAGCCTATATCGCCGGCGAAATGGGCAAGGGGCAGAAGCTCGGCTTCGATCCCAGGCTCTTCACCCCCGATCAGGCGCAGCGCTTCCGCAATGCCGCCCTCCGCGTCGGGGCCGAGCTGGTCGCGGTCGCGGACAATCCGCTGGATGCGATCTGGGACGGGCGCCCGGCGGAACCGCTTTCCGCCATGCTGCCCCACGACCTCAAATTCACCGGGGAAAGTGCCGCGGACAAGCGCCGCCGGCTGGCCGTGCGCCTCAAATCGGACGGCAAGGCGGCGGCGGTGATCTCGGCGCCGGATTCGCTCTGCTGGCTCCTCAATGTGCGTGGCGCCGACGTGCCGCGCACACCTTTCTCGCTCGGCTTTGCCATCCTGCATGACGACGCCAGGGTCGATCTCTTCGTCGACCGGCGCAAACTGCCACCCCGGACCGTGGCGCATCTCGGCAATGAGGTGGCGGTGGCGGCGCCGGAGAGCTTCGCTTCCGCGCTCTCGCAACTGGCAGCCGACAAGGCTGCCATCGCCATCGACGCGGCGACGGCCAGTGAATGGATCTACGACCGGCTGGTGAGCGCCGGGGCCAGGGTGCAGGCCGGCGACTGCCTGTGCGCGCTGCCCAAGGCGGCGAAGAACCCGGTCGAGGTGGAGGGTGCCCGCCAGGCCCATGCGCGCGACGGCGCGGCCGTTACCCGCTATCTCGCCTGGCTCTCGGGCCGGGCGCCCCAGGGCGGCCTCAAGGAGATCGAGGCCTCCGACAAGCTCGCCGGCTTCCGGCACCCCAACGAGAATTTCCGCAACCTCTCCTTCGATTCCATCTCGGCGGCCGGGCCCAATGGGGCCATCTGCCACTATCATGCGATGCCGGAGACCCAGCGCGAGATTCCCCTCAATTCGCTCTATCTCATCGATTCAGGGGGACAGTATCTCGACGGCACCACCGACATCACCCGCACGGTGGCGGTGGGGACACCGACGCAGGAAATGAAGGAATGCTTCACCCGTGTCCTCAAGGGGCATATCGCGCTGGCAACCGCGCGCTTCCCAAAAGGGACAACCGGCTCGGCCCTGGATGCCCTGGCCCGGCGCCCGCTCTGGGAAGTGGGGCTCGATTACGATCATGGGACGGGCCACGGCGTCGGTTCGTATCTGTCGGTGCATGAAGGACCGCAGCGCATCTCCAAGATGCCGAACCGTGTCGCCCTTGAGCCCGGCATGATCATCTCGAACGAGCCCGGTTACTACCAGGAAGGCGAATTCGGCATCCGCATCGAGAATCTGGTGACGGTGCGCGAGAGCGCCGATTTTCATGGCATGCTGGAATTCGAAACGCTCACTTTGGCGCCGATCGATCTCAACGCGATCGAGAAGAGTCTGCTCAGCCCGGACGAGATCGCCTGGCTCAACGCCTATCACGCCCGCGTCCGCGACGTGATCGCGCCTCAGCTTGAAGGCGCCGACAAGGCATGGCTGGTCGAGGCGACGCGGGCGATTTGACAGCACCCCCTCTTCCTAACCCTCTCCCACATAGGGGAGACGAGAGCGACTGGTGAAAAGAAACCTGTCGAACCAGGTCTCCGGGTCGGGACCGGGGATGACGATCCATCTGCAGGTGGACAGCTCTAAGCCCGGAACACCTTCCCCGGATTCATCCGGTTGTCGGGATCGAGCGCCGCCTTCAATTGCCGCATGACCGCGACCGCCGAGCCGTGCTCGGCTTCGAGGAATTGGATCTTGCCGGAGCCGATGCCATGTTCGCCGGTGCAGGTGCCGCCCATGGCGATGGCGCGGTGGGCGAGGCGGGCGGTGAAGTCCTTCACGCGGCTGAACTCGGCGGCGTCTTCGGGATCGAGCAGGATATTGAGATGGAAGTTGCCGTCGCCGACATGACCCACCAGGGGGGCGAGTAGGCCGGTCGCCGCGACATCGGCCTTGGTCTCCAGGATGCAATCG